>CAZGCK010000093.1:1287-10605 GCA_964524175.1 uncultured Bacteriovoracaceae bacterium
CCCACTGCACAATCGTGGCCAGATGCACATAAGCCATCAATAAATTATCGTTACCCACGCTCGTCACGCCGCCGCCCTGAACTGTGCCCAAATTCAAGGTAACGCTTTCGCGGATCTGATTTCTGTCGCCGACCACCAAACGAGTGGGTTCACCCTTGTATTTTAGATCCTGTGGAATCGTACCCAAGCTTGCAAACGGAAAAATCACGTTCTCCTCACCAATCTCCGTGTGCCCATCCAGCACCACGTGACTGATCAGGCGAGTACCCCGCTTGATGCGAACCCGGGGTCCGATAATGCAGTAAGGCCCTACCTCAACGCTCGGATCAAGCTCGGCTTCCTTGCTAACAATCGCTGTGGGATGGATCATGGGGTGCCTCCGAGAGCCAGTTTGCCCGACTCTTGAGTAGAGTACAATATGGCCTGAACAAGAACCTTTTAACCGAGCTTCCCACCATTGGGACCAAAGTTTGCCATAATCTGCCCATCCGCTACTACCTTCCCCTCGACCATCACCTTGCAGTCGAAAGTCCATAGCGATCCCCGGCACCGGCTCACTGTGCTTTCGACCCGCAGAGTATCACCAGGCACGACAGGACGACGAAACCTCACGTCATCCACCCCTAGGAGCAGACACTGAAGATCTCCCACGCCGTTTGGGCCTTTTTTGGCAAGCAGGTAAGGGTAAGATGCAAAACTCGAGACCTGAGCCATTACTTCGACTAGCAGAACTCCCGGAAAAATTGGGAAACCAGGAAAGTGCCCAGGAAAAAACGGCTCATTGAAAGTAGCGTTTTTGAGACCTACCACCTTCGTGCCGATCTTGCCCTGAGGAGATAAATCGTCGAGCGGCCCAGAGGGATGGATCTCTAAAATCCGATCAACCAAGAGAAACGGCGCGCGATGCGGAAGAAACTTGAGGATCTGCTCAATCCCCAAACAGTAAGGATTGTCACTATTCATTTTTTCGACTTTCTCTCTTCCAACATACGATTCAGCATGGCGTGAACCTTAAAATGCTCTCGCTGCGACCGAAGTGGATTCCCCATCATAATAGTCCCCGGCTCAACTTCCTTGGTCACGATACTCATCGCGCCAATCATAGCCCGGTCGCCCACCAAAACGCCGTTACCAATCCCAGCAATCCCACCAATATAAGCAAACTTTCCTACTCGAGCACTACCCGCAAGCCCCACGCAGCCGCAAATGATTGCACCCTCGTCTATCTGCACATTATGACCAACATGCACCTTGTCATCGACCTTGGCGTTCTTCGCGATTCGAGTATCGTCCAAAGTACCTCGATCGACCGTCACCGAAGCGCCCAGTTCGACGTCATCCCCGATCACGACACGGCCCAAGTGATAGATTTTCTGATGATTGATCACTTTAGGCTCAGTCCCTTCACGCTTTTCAGTCACAGGTGCATATCCAAACCCATCTGCACCAATCACGCAGCCAGCATGGAGACGCACACGATTACCTATCTGAGTCCATTCATAGAGAGTGACCTGCGGAAAGATCACGCAGTCCTCTCCAATCACGCAGCCAGGTCCGATGTAGCAGTTGGGATAGATCACTGTGCCGGCACCGATACGGACATTCTCTGCGACTACGCTAAAGGCTCCGACCTGCACGCCAGCACCCATCTCTACAGATGCATCGACCAGCGCCATAGGATGAATCAGTTGAGAGCCTCGTCGCGCCCCAGCCTCATGCACCACGGTCGAACACCCCTTAGCAAAGTGCTCCGACAGGACCGCCATCGCGAGATAGGGATCCTCGCATGCAACGACAGCTGAGGTTCTCCAAAGAGGCAAACCTGAAGCCTCCAAAGGCTTCACAAATGGCTCACCCGTGACCAGCACCCCTGGGTGAGCGCTAGGCAATTCAGCTTGATAGGCTTTGGAAAAGAAAAACACGCATTGGTCTTCTCGCGAACCCCGCAATGACCCCACCGACTTGAGCCGAATGGAATCCTCACGCCCCCCGAGAACAGAGGCGTTCGCCAAGCGTCCGCCCGAAAACTTCAGAATGTCAGAAACAGAAAATGTCATGACCGCTGCCGATCAGCCGGCGTCAGAAGTCTGAACCTTAGCGCTCGCCTTAGTCTTGTTCTGCTTATTGAAAAGGCCGATCACTTCTTGAGTCAAATCATCCTTCTCAAGCGAGTAAAGAACAGTGTTTTCGTTCTTCTCCAAAACAATGGTGTAGCTTTTAGCCTTAGCCACGTCACCCACGATGGAGCGAAGCTTAACAATAATCGGCTGGGTCATGTCGCGTTCTTTTTGCTGAATCTCAGCTTGCGAACGAGCCGTTGTCTCCTGGAACTTCATGATGCGCTCCTGGATCTCACCTTGCTTCTTCGCTCGCGCATCATCATTCATAACAGCTGCCTGCTTCTTGTACTCTTCGCCCATCTTCTTGATAGAAGCTTCTTCGGCCTGCAGCTCTTTTTTCTTGGCGTTGAACTCTGACTCAAGCTTTGATTTTGCGCTCTTTCCGGCATCGACTGTCTGCAAAGCTTTTTGCATGTCCACAGTCGCAATCTTCACTGCATCTTCAGCGCGAGCAGAACTCGTTCCCAAGAAAACCAACCCCAATGCCATTGCAAAGTACTTACTCATACTCATTCTCCTATTTTTAGAATGGCGGTCCAATGAAGAATTGGAACACCATCGAGTCTTCATCCGGACGCCGCGCAAATGGGAAGCCCCACTCAAACCGCAACGGCCCGATCGGCGAGAACCAACGAACACCAAAACCCCAGTCCGAGCGAAGCGACAATAAATTAAACGCATCCGCACCAGGAATTGCAGGATCCCAGTTATTGCCCACATCAAAGAAGGTCACGAACTTAAGGCCTGCTTCACGAATAATAGGATATTCTAATTCAAAGAGCGAGAAGGCCTGGATGGTGCCACCGAGCGGCTGAAGGACCCCATTTTGATTGCGCTCCTTAGGTCCGAGCAAAAACAGGCCATACCCCTTCATATTATTTGGGCCGCCGAGATAAAACTTTTCGGAAGGAGGAAGCGGACGACTAGAGGTTGGGCTGATTCCGCCCACTTCGGCGCTAGTTCTAAAAACCAAGTCGCCTATGACCTTCTTATAATAGCGATTATTTAAAGTGAGCTTCAGAAACTTCTTGTCCCCACCGATACCGGCTGTCTCAAGTGAGATGCTCTGATAATTGCCATCCGTCGTCTCGAAACGATTATTGCGCTTATCACGAATCACGCTCGTAACAACTGAGGACAGGACGCCGCGGTCAAGATCCGTTCGTTCCGGCGTACCTGATACATCGCTTTCAATCGGGATTTGCAAACCTTCATTCTTATAGGTGATGTATCCATAAGTGTACTCGGCGATCGGATGACCCAACCGAATGTCAAAGCCCAGCTTAAAAGTCGTGTACTTATTTGGCACCGGAAAGACGACGCGATACACATCGCCGCCCATTGACCATAGCGTGTCGAACGCATACGGATCCGTGAAACCTAAATTGATGCTCTGAGACTCGGTCTGTGCTGCATACTGAGCAGAAAGGCTGATCGTCTGACCACGTCCCAAGAAGTTGATTTCTGAGACCGTGCCCGTAAAGAAAAACTTCTGAACACTGCCATAACCAGCACCCAATGTGATCGTTCCAGTCGAACGCTCTTTGACGGTGATCTCGACATTAACGATGTCGTTTTTGCCCTTAGGGGTAATCGTGTTGAAAATCACTTCGCCCGGCGCGAAGTACCCAAGGCGCTCTACGTTTTCACGCGACTGTCTGAGTTTAGTGCCGCTGTAGAGCTCGCCTTCATGAATCTTGAGCTCGCGACGAATGACTTTGTCATAGGTTTTGGTGTTCCCAATGACGTTGATCTCGTTGAAGTAAACGAGGTTACCCTTCTCGAAATCATACTGCATGTCGATGATGCGCGTCTCATCGTGGAAGTTCATCTTAGGCACGACGTTGGTAAATGCGTAACCTAAGTCTTGGTACTTCTCCGTCAGATGCTGCATATCCTGATTGCGCCGAGTGAAAGAGAAGGTCTCGTCGGTCACAAGCTGTAGCTCGCTCTTCAATTCGTCTTTGGAGAAGAGAAGATCACCACCAAAATCGATCGAACCAATCGTGTACTGCTCGCCTTCATCCATGTAGAGCGAGACATAAAGATACTTCTTGTCATCGCTCACTGTGACGATCGGATTTTCATATCGAAACTTAACGTACCCATGGTCGAGGTACCAAAGCGTCAAACGCTGCAGGTCTTGCTTGAAAGCAGATTCTTTGAAGTTTCCCGAACCGCTGACAAACGAAAAGAAGCTACCCTCTTTTGTCTCTTGAAAAACACCCTTGAGCTGGTCGTCAGTGAAGCGCTTGTTATTGAGGAACGTTATCTTTTTAATCAAGACCTTATCGTAGTCGTTAACTTTGTAGGTCAGAGACACTTCATCGGCCTTGACCTGCTTCACCTCAAAGCTCACCTTGGCGAGATAAAAGCCTTTTTCCTCATAATGCTTCTGAATGAGGGCGACGTCTTCCTTCACCTTGTTGGTATCGAGGATCGACCACTCTTTGACTTTCACGACTTCTTTTAAATCACTGTCATTGATTCGCTCGTTGCCATCAAACTCGACGCTTGCGATGACAGGCCGTTCACGAACTGTGACCGTGAGATTAACTTTTTCTGAATCACTGGGCTCTCCCGACACCTCGATATCGTCGAAGAACCCCATCCCAAAAATCGAACGAATATCTTCACGAACTTGAATCACCGAGAGCGGCTGTCCAGGCTTGGTCAACAATTTTTGGATAATGGCGTCTTTTTCGATTCGCTTGAGGCCCTTGACCTCTATAGCGCTCACGACTCGGCCAGCAAAAGCGTCCGCGGGAGTACCTGCCGGCGCAGCTAGCCCAGGAGTAGATAAAGCTCCGCAGAAACTAAGGAAGAGGAGAAGCCCAAGACGAAAAACTATCACAAGCCACTATGTCTAGGTGGGCTAGGCCAGACTGTCAACCGAACAACCCGTGATCTTGAAGGATTCTTAGAGCGAGCGTTCCCACTACTTGACGAACAAGCCGTCCTTCATGACCAAAACGCGGTGCATCTTTTTACTAATCTCAAGATCATGCGTCACAAGCAGAATCGAAACACCCGTTGCTTCATTGAGTCGAACCAAAAGCTCCATCACATTGCCGCGATTCACCGAGTCAAGATTTCCGGTCAACTCGTCAGCTAAAAGAAGTTTCGGCCGCAGAATCACCGCACGAGCAATCGCTACGCGTTGCTGCTCTCCTCCGGAAAGCTCGGAGGGTCGATGCTCCAAGCGATGACCCAGCCCCACGAACTGGAGAAGCTCTTGTGCTTGCTTCAACGCAGGGCCACGCGCGTGACCTGCTATCAAAGCCGGCATCATGACGTTTTCGAGGGCAGTGAATTCGGGAAGCAGATAGTGAAATTGAAACACGAATCCGAGCGACCTATTTCTAAACTGCGAAAGTGCCCGCTCAGAAAGCTTGAACAAATCCTGTCCAGGTTGTCCGAAAAAAACCTTACCGGCGCTCGGTGGCTCAAGCGTTCCTAAAATGTGCAGGAGAGTACTTTTGCCCACGCCAGAGGCTCCGGTAATCGCCACCATTTCACCTGCTGCGATCGAGAAGTCGACCCCACGAATGATGATGATCTCGGACTTTCCCTTAAAAAAGGATTTCTTAATTCCCTCTGCACGGACCAGAGTCGACCCGGTTGTACCGGACGTCACTCCACCAGTGATTTTGACCCCCTGAGAAGGGTTCGGGCTCGGATTATTCATAACGCAGACCATCCAAAGGTGACCGTCGAGAAACCTGCCTCGCCGGATAAATCGTCGACAAAAAAGCCACAAGCAAAGCCAAAAGAGCGATCAAGCCAATCTCACGCCAAACCACGACAACCGGCAGGAAGCCAATGTAATAGATGTCAGGGGGCAAGTCGATCCAGTGCGTTCGCTTGAGAATCTCGCAAACTAAAACTCCGATCCCTACCCCAAATGCGGTACCGACCGCCCCCATGCCCACACCAATAAGACAAAAAAGTCCGAAACTTTGATCAGGCCTGAGCCCCATGGCCTTGAGAATCGCGATCTCCTTGGTCTTGTCGTGAATCATCATCATGAGTGTGCTCACGACGTTAAACGCGGCCACGATGACGATAACGGTCAAAATGATCGCAATCACGACCTTCTCAAGTTTGATCGCGTAGAAAAGGTTCTTATTCAGTTGCGCCCAATCCTTAGACTTAAAGGGATGCCCAAAGTTGTCGGTCAAACGATCCGAAGCAACCCGCGAACTCGCACCGGGCTTCAGCTTTAACTTGAACGTCGTGACCTTCTCTCCCTGGTTCAAAATTTTCTGCACTACAGGCAAACTCATGAACATGAACTTTGAGTCATACTCATACATGCCCATCCGCACGATCCCGACGACTTGAGCATTCACAACCTTTGGGCTGCCTGCGAGGGGATCTCCACGGCTCTTGCCGCTCGCGTTTTCGATCGGCCCAGAAAACGGAAGAATCAGCCTAACTTGGCTCCCCGAAATAGCGCCAATCCTCTCAGCGAGCGAAGCCCCCAGCGTGACTTCGCCTTCTGCTTGAGGCAACCGACCTGAAACGAGCCGCTGCGGCACCGCCGTCACTTGCCCAACGGTTTGTAAATCGATGCCCTCGAGAACTGCGCCCGCTACGCCATTAGGACCAGAGGCCATGATCTCCGTCGTAAAAGAACGCGCTACTACCATTGTCTCAGGCACGACTTTACGCACCCGATCCTCGATCTGATCCGGATCAGAAATGGGATCTCCGCGCGAGTACAAGATGACGTCGCCGTTCATTCCCGTGATGACACGCACGAGCTCGCCTTCAAAACCGTTGATCACGCTCGTTACCACCGTGAGCGCCAACACTCCGAGCGCAACACCGATGACCGAGACCCAAGCAATCAGCGAGAGAAAACCGTCCGAGGCCTTCGAGAGCAAAAACCGCTTGGCGAGGATCGGTACTGCAGATTGCCCACCCGCCATCGCGCTTTAGTTTCCTGACCTCGACTTGGAGTCTTGATGCTGCCGCATCAAAGGAAACAAAATCACATCCCGGATGCTCGCTGAATCTGTAAAGAGCATCACCATGCGATCGATCCCGATGCCTTCGCCAGCAGTCGGAGGCAACCCATGCTCGAGCGCCGTCAGGTAATCCTCGTCCATTTCACAGGCCTCTTCGTTGCCTGCGTCCTTGGAGGCGACTTGAGCCATGAAACGATCGCGTTGATCGACCGGATCATTAAGCTCTGAGAAGGCGTTACCCATCTCGCGCCCGTAAATAAAAATCTCGAACCGATCCACCAAGAAAGGATCCTGCTCGTTCTTGCGCGAAAGCGGCGAGACATCGAGCGGATAGTGAGTCAGGAAAGTCGGCTGAACCAACTTTGCCTCGACCTCTTCATCGAAGATCACCATCATCAAGCCACCCAAGGTGTCCTTTGGGTTCATAGGCAAGTGCTTAGATTTGCCATAATCCAAAAGTGTCTGACGATCGCGCAACTTCTCGCGCGGAGCAAAAGCACTGAACCCGCTGTACTCCATGATCGCATCTTCAACGCGGAGACGCTTCCACTTGCCATCAAGATTGATCGGTGTGCCTTGATAGACGAGCTCGCGTTTACCGAGCACCTGATCTGCAACGTGCTGAAAGAGCTTTTCTGTAAGGTCCATCAAATCCTCATAAGTCGCGTAGGATTGATAGAACTCAAGCATCGTGAACTCAGGATTGTGCTTGATCGAAATGCCTTCGTTGCGAAAGTTGCGGTTGATTTCGAAAACACGCTCAAACCCGCCCACAACAAGCCTCTTGAGATAAAGCTCAGGCGCTATCCGCATGTAGAGCTTCATATCGAGCGCATTATGATGAGTCGCAAAAGGACGCGCGGTCGCACCCCCCAACACTGGATGCATCATCGGAGTCTCGACTTCCATGTAGTCGTGAGCCACGAAGAAACGTCGAATCTCTTCGATGATTTTTGAGCGTTTACGAAAGGTATCCCGAGTCTCGTCACTCACGATCAAATCCAGGTAGCGTTGGCGATACTTGATCTCCACATCAGCGATCCCGTGAAACTTCTCAGGCAACGGGCGCACAGCTTTAGTCAAAAGCTCGACTTTCTCGCTCACGACCGAAAGCTCGCCCGTTTTGGTCTTAAAAAGCTGGCCTTCGCTAAAAACGATGTCGCCCAAATCGAGCTCTTTGAAACGAACGTAGCTCTCTTCACCCAGCTTATCCTTTTGGACATAGAGCTGAATCAATCCGCTTCGATCCTTTACGCGAACAAAACAAGCTTTTCCGAAGTCGCGAAAACCCATGATTCGGCCCGCAACCGAGCAACGAATGGCTGCCGATTCGAGCTCTTCTTTAGACTTTTCGTCATACGAGCGATGAAGCTCGGACGCGAGCGCCGAAGGATTTGCTCCGTTCTTATATGGATTTTCATTGCGCGCATGAATCCGCCGCATCTTCTCGTAGCGAACTTGAACCTGTTCCGACAGCTCTTCTGCCGTCGGTGGCGCGGCTGGCTCAGCAGGCTTTCCGTTTTTCGCTGCGCCGGAGTGCTGTGACTTTTTCTGATCACCGCTCATCTTAAGCATGCTCCCCGGACTCAAGGAACCGCTCGGCATCAATCGCAGCCATGCAGCCGGTGCCAGCCGCTGTCACCGCTTGGCGATAAACATGATCGGCAACATCGCCCGCAGCAAAAACGCCAGGAATGTTAGTGCGAGTCGAACCCGGCTCAGTCACCAAATAGCCGGTTTCATCCAGCTTGAGCTGTCCATTAAACAGCTTCGTATTAGGTTGATGTCCGATAGCGACAAAAAATCCCTGAACCGGAAGCGACTTCACCTGGTTTGTGGATGTGTCTGTGTACCTAATCGCTTCTACGGCGTTTGTGCCCAAGATTTCTTCAATCTTTGCGTTCCAAATAAACTTGATCTTAGGGTTCCTAAATGCCTTTTCCTGCATCGCTTTGCTCGCGCGCAACTTGTCCCGACGGTGAAAAACAGTCACTGTGTTGGCAAAACGAGTGAGAAAAGTGGCCTCTTCCATCGCTGTGTCCCCGCCACCCACAACTGCCACAGGCACATTCTTAAAGAAGGCGCCATCACAAGTGGCACAAGCAGAAACACCACGCCCCAACAGGCGGCGTTCATTTTCTAAGCCGAGGTATTTGGCCGTAGCACCAGTGCTGATAATGAGTGTTTGAGTGCGGTAGAGGTCATTTTCCACCCAAATTTTAAAC
>CAZGCK010000093.1:10615-15165 GCA_964524175.1 uncultured Bacteriovoracaceae bacterium
ACTGTGTTGGCAAAACGAGTGAGAAAAGTCGCCTCTTCCATAGCTGTATCGCCGCCACCGGCGACTGCGATATCCATCTTGCGAAAGAAAAATCCGTCACAAGTCGCGCAGGCCGAAACACCCTTACCCATGAGCCTCTGTTCGTCGGGAAGACCAAGCCACTTGGCCGAAGCACCCGTCGCGACTATCAAGGTCCGAGTCTTTACAATCTGGCCATCTGCAAGCTCTAGCGTAAACGGACGCGAGCTCAGATCCGCCTTCACAACGTTGCCGTCCAAGAAGCGTGTTCCAAATCGCTCCGACTGCTTTCTAAAAGCTGCCATGAGATCTGGGCCCATCACAGGCTCGGCAAAGCCTGGATAGTTTTCGACGTCACTCGTAATCGTGAGCTGACCACCCGGTTGCTCACCGGCGACAACAAGAGGATTGAGGTTAGCCCGTGCGCTGTAAATCGCCGCAGTCAGGCCCGCAGGACCGGTTCCCAAAATGGTAACCGCCTCGATGCCGTCTTTTGGAGGAGTAGGTGTAGCTGGGCCGCTAGGTTGATGAGGCAGTGATGTTCCCATACACCCTTACTTTAGTGGTGGGTCGAACGGCTGGTCGAGGACCCTGGCTTCACGCGATCCCCTTCGATGGGCTGATTCAATACAGCTTCCAGGGTGATGTACTCGGCATTGGCAGCATCATCAGGAAGATTTTTTGTATGAGTATCAGCTTCCTGGGCCGTCACAACGCCCCGAGCGAGATTGCGCTCAACCATACGAGTGTCCAGTTTCTTAGCAGCTACGGCTTCATGCAAAAGTGTCATATGGGAAAGGTATTAAATCGTTTGAGCAGAGGGTGTCAATGGCCGTTACTGGAGTCCCCTAATGAAACGTAGGCGGGGTATCGTCATCGTCCTGGGACGAGCGAAACTCGACCTTGTTTTTGTTGTTAATCACCAGCTTGAGGTGCTTGGGCTGGATGCGTTGTTTTTTGGTCGAAGAACGGTTCAGGATCGACTTTAACTGGCTGTTTTTATTCATGACTGTAAAGGCAGCCCGTCCCCAAAGGTACCCAAATCCAGCAAACATACCCCCAAGATGAGCGATACTTGCCATCCCCCCATGGGCCGAAAAGACCGTTGTCATGAGCTCAATGGCAGCAAGGATCCAGACAAAGTATTTGGCCTTCAAGGGGAAGAGCATCATGAACAGCAGGACTCTTTCACCAAAGATCAGCCCATAAGCCATGAGCATTCCGTAAATTGCGCCTGAGGCACCCACCATCGGTACGTGAAGCGCGCTGCCCCTCAAGACCAATAACTGCAAGAACAGGTAAAATAGGCCCGCCGCCGTCGAACAGAAGAAATAAAATCTCAAAAACCTTGGGGTGCCCCAGGTGGCTTCGAGCTCGCCTCCGATGAATGCGAGCATCATCAAGTTAAGGAACAAGTGCATCACGTCACCGTGCAAAAAAGAGTAGGTGAAGAGTTGCCAGATTTTATGATCATTGATGAAGGCGGACGGAATGAGCCCAAACCAGCCGAGAAGATTGCCTCCTAAGAACTGATCTACTGTGTGCTGAATAACAAAGGTCGCGAAGCAGATGATGAGAAGGGCTTTCACTGCACGCGTAAGGCGAATGGGCATGGTTCTAAGGTTTTATCACATTTTTTCCATGATTTCGATCAGCATGCCGCCCGCTGATGCGGGATGGATGAAGTTAATCCTCATTTGATGCGCGCCAGCCCTCGGGGCGTCATAGATTAGACGATAGCCTTCAGCACTGAGTCGCGCACAGAGTGGATCAAGCTCACCCCTGTCGACTCGAAACGAAAGATGATGAATGCCGGCCCCTCGTTTCTGGATAAACTTAGCCACGGCACCTTCTGGGTCTGTCACTTCGAGCAATTCGAGATGACTCGCCGGCTTCTCGATCGCGAACGGCAAGAAATGAGTATTCACCCCTTGGGCGGGTACGGGCTCGATGTGGTCCACGCTCATCCCGAGCAAACCAAAGAGTTTTTGTATAGAGGGAAGGTCAGCAACCGCGATGCCGATATGATTGAGGTGAGTTGGCATGCGGCCACCCTATCAGCCTGAACCAACGATCTGCAAGTTCGCGTCAACGAGGTGCGCGAGCGGTAAGTTTTGAATGAATTAGAATTGAAAGAGGGAGGGGCGACAAAATGCCGCAGCAACCTGCATCAGCAGGATAGTACTTAAGAAATAGAGGAACGAAAAAAAGCCGAGGACTACCGTCTCCTGTGCTGTACCCCAAGCCCGCCTCCTCAGACGAGCATGAGCAAGAAACGGCAGTCCCCAGTCAAGTTGTCTCAGCTTCGAGTACCCACCAAAGTTCCTCTCAGCCAGACATAGTACTCTTCGGACGCATGCCAAAAGACTTTACAAAAATATTGAGACGCCCAGAGATTACCGTAAAAGCTCTCTCCGCTGAGTGAGAATCCAAAAAGAATACGTAGCTCAGGATCATCATGAGGCCGAAAAAAGGCAGACCCAAAGTAATCGCGATTCCCACATGCATGAGCACCCCGCCCCATAGCCAGGGTCTTCTCAGCCCTTTAGTCCACATCGCTGCGGGGAAATAAATCTCCCAGATCAGGGTAGAAAAAGTCAAAATCATGACAGTCAACGGAAAGTGAGCCAGCCAGCTAAAGTTCAAAGTCGCTATCTCAGTATTTGCGAGCGCGTACCAAAGGGCATCACCATTCCACCACGTTTGCCCCTTGAGCTTCTTCAAACCCGAATAGGCGTAAATGATGCAAACCTGGACCTGAAACAGCCTATAAGCCATCGATCCAACCGTAGCTCTCCAGTCCCCTGCTGCCAAGCTTTGCCTATGATCCGCTAGGCAGAGGTAAAAGAGAAAAAAACACGAGACCAGATCCACCCCGTAAGCGGCCGTAATGTTGCGATGAATGAAAGAGACATGCAAGACAAGGGCAATCATGGCCATCCATCGCGGCCTCCAACCAAACGCTAGAGCAAGCAAGCTTGCGATCATCCCTAGATGAGCGACCCATAGCGCCGCTCGACTCGTTAGAAATTGAAGAATAGAGAAACGAAGTTGCATATTAGCGATCTCACTCAGAGTACCAACAGAGATCACTCCTTGAGGGCCATAAAAAAGCTCTAGATCCGGGGTTCGTAGCGCATAAACCACCGCAAGCATGAGTCCAAAAGCGAGCCTAAATAAACGCATCTGCGAACGGCCATCGGCTTCGAACCAAAATCGTGACCAAGCTTGGCTAAGTTCGCGCGCCATTAGCCCGCACCCGCCTGATCGCAAAAAGTATGGGAGAGACTTCTGCGATCCACATTCCCGTCGTCTCCGATGCGCCGCTTGCCAGAGGCCACTTCAGAGAGTGAGGGAGGGAACTCGACCACCCTCCACAATCTCACCGAATGCGGCTGGGGCGAGCGAGCACAAAAATAGCGCGCCATGATCTTCTCAGCTCTTACTTCTGAACTGAACGCAAAATCAGTCACCGCTACCCTACGAGTCTGCCTGTCGCGGTTCCAAAAAGGACTCACCTTCTCCGGCCAAGCCCCTTGCGCATCGACCTCGCCCTGAGCATTCAAAAGCTCATAGTCGATGCGAATCGGGGGAGCAGGATTGGGTGAGAAAAAATTCCAACAGTCGCTTAATTCAAATACGGACAAGTAGGCAGCCACTGTTTTGCCAAGCCGAGTCTCGCCCAGCGGCCCATCACCCAGAGGTCCCATCACCAAGCAAAACAGATGAAGCACCAACCAAACGGATAGCCCCCGTTTCAGCCAATTCCCTGACCGTACAGACGGAGCCAAAGCGACTGATGCGCTCCCCTCTGAGGTCGGAGCGCATTTCTCGACAATTTCAGAATGGCCGCGCACCACCGTACCCCAGACCTCCACCCATGGAAGTTTGATACATGCGTTGTTGTGCCTGAAGGAGTTGTTGCTGAGCGATCATCATGTCGTTTGAGGATTGCATAGCACTTGTCGCCTGCAACTGTGAAAACGCGTTGGACGCACCAAACATCGAAGCGTACTGCGGATTGTATCCACCACCATTGGGCATGAAGTTGCCATAACCTAAACCCGGGGCCCCGCCATACATTGGAGGATAACCCATTCCACCCATACCGCCCATTGCGATTCCACCCATGCCGCCAATCGCGATGCCACCCATGCCGCCCATCGCGATTCCACCCATGCCGCCAATCGCGATACCGCCCATGCCGCCCATTGCGATTCCACCCATGCCGCCGCCCCCATACGGTCCGTATGGGAACATAGGACTCGTGAAACCTGTTCCATAAGGATACATCGGCACGCCATATCCGCCCGTGAAGTATGCGCTCGGAGGATACATGCCGCCCATACCGCCCATCATCATGCCACCCATACCGCCGATCACGATGCCGCCCATGCCGCCCATCATTATGCCGCCCATACCGCCCATCGGAATACCACCCATGCCGCCGATCGCGATGCCGCCCATGCCGCCCATCGCGATTCCACCCATGCCGCCAATCGCGATGCCACCCATGCCGCCCATCGCGATTC
>CAZGCK010000094.1:0-12247 GCA_964524175.1 uncultured Bacteriovoracaceae bacterium
CCAGTTGGGCCGCTTTGCAGGACTTGAGACTCAGCGCGCTGAACCACCTCTTGAGCGATAAAGTCTTTGCGAGTACTGTTAGCACTCACAATGGCCTGGATGAGCGTTTGAGGTGTCCGAGTCGGTTCCAATGACGTTGGACCCTGGAGAGCCCAAGTGCGAGAAGATGGCTCCTGATGAGGGACCAAAATAGACATTGTCGAGATCATCAGAAATCATGCTCATGATGTTTGCGTCGAGTTGAATCCCTTCAGCAATACGGCTCGCGGTTTCACCGTTGGATTGATTGAAGACAAAAACCCCGACTTGCGGCTTGATCCCAACCTTTTCATCTCGAATCATCCCGCGAGAGAGCTCGCTTGAGGAAGCTGACGAGGAAGGTGCGTCTGTGTCATTGGCTTGAGGCATTGTGCCTGGCATTTGACTGGTTCTATCGTCGTCACTTTCTGAATGATTCGAAGGGCGCGTGCCGGACATCTGTTCGGTTTCTTCAGTTGAGTCCCAGTTTTGATTCGAGTCAAAAGATTGTTCCGGGGAAAGTTGGTATTCACTCGTTTCGTTCGCTAAAGCTTGCGTGGTCCCGGCACACGCAAGGAGTAGCAAAGCAGTCTTCATTCTGCGCATAGTGTTGGATCTCCTGTATGCTTTGGGATGTGCATTCGACGTTCCAAGTGGTCCGCATGTCATAAGTCGGTTGCTTCCCATTACGGTTCGCAATATTCTCTGACAGAAATAAAGGGTGCTTGCTGAATATGAAGACTTTTGCACGGATTTTTTTGCTGTGTTTTTATCTTTTTGGGGTTGTTTCAAGCCTTGCAAGCGCACGGCGAGAAGTGGGCGTCGTAGCGACCACCTCAAACGCACCCGTGCCGATGAGATCGACGGCTGCAGTCACTGCCACAGAGGAAGAGCCCCTTGCAATCATCGATGCTCATACGCACACGCATTTTACAGGCAAGCCCGAGCAAACGAGCAAGATCCCGGATACGCGCGAGCAATATTTTAAGGACATGAAAGAAGCTGGCATCACGGGCGCCGTTTCTCACACTCGCCAGGACGGCAGTGATTATGTGGATCTGCGCAAATACAACGTCGTGAGCTGTGCGGGCACTGGCGCTCGAGTGGATGTGAAGCGAATCGAAGCCGGTCTCAAGGATGGCCGCTATGGCTGCATCAAAATCTATTTAGGCTATGTACACCAGTGGGCCTATCACAAGAACTATGAGCCAGCTTATCGCCTTGCCGAAAAGTATAAGGTGCCTGTTGTATTTCATACGGGAGATACCTACTCGGTCAAGGGCAAGCTCAAGTTTGCAGACCCGACGACGATTGACGAGGTAGCCGTGGATCATCGCAATGTGAATTTCGTGATCGCTCATTGCGGCAATCCATGGATCGAGTCTGCGGCTGAAGTCGCCTACAAGAATCCTAATGTCTATTTAGATGGTTCAGCTTTCTTGATTGGCGATCTGACTCAAGCGCCCAAGGACAAAGTCGACACCTACCTCGTTAAGCCTTTGTCTTGGGTTTTTGGCTATCTCGAAGATCCAACCAAGCTGATGTTCGGTACCGATTGGCCTCTCACCAACATGACTTCTTACGTTGCTGCTTTTAAGCGCGCGATCCCCAAGGAACATTGGAAGGCGGTGTTTCATGATAATGCCGCACGTGTTTTTAAGCTGAAGTAGAAAAAGCCAATTAGCCCGGAGTGCCCGACTTGAGGGGGACGAAAACCTTCTCGGCAGGGCCTCGCTGCACGTAGAGAACGACTACCTTCTTGCCGTGTAGATTTTTGGCAATGTGTTGAAACTCGCTCGCGCCATGAATGTCGCGTTGGTTTGCTTTGAGGATCACATCGCCTGGTGCAATGCCGGCATCGAAAGCTGGACTGCCGGGACTCACGCCCACGACGAGCGTGCCTTGGTGAGAGGGGATGCGCAAAAACTTGGCGATTTCGGTGGGGATCTCATCCACGGCAAGTCCGAATGATGGCGCTTCCGAATTTTTCTTTCGGTTGAGCTGCCCTGCGAGTTGAGCAGCGACACCGGACTTGGCGACAGGTTGTTCACGAATGGTCATCGTCACGATCTTTGGGTGCCCTTCGCGCACGATTTGAACCGGTATGCGAGAGCCCGGGCGCGAGGCTCCGACTTTGGATTTGAGCTCGCCTGCACCTTTGATGCTTTGGCTATTGAACTGAGTGATGACGTCGCCCAAGCGCAGATCCGATTGCCCAGCTGGGCCCTGAGGCGCGACTTCGCTGATCAATGCGCCTTGATCGCTGGAGACCTTAAAAAATTGGGCAAGCTCAGGATCCAGGTCCTGAGCCATGAGGCCAATCCATCCGCGCGAGATGCGACCGTTGAGGATAATCTCATCGGAGATTTCTTTGGCGATTTTTGATGGAATCGCAAATCCGATTCCCATATTGCCCCCACCTTGAGAAAAAATCGCGGTGTTGATGCCGACGAGCTCACCCCGTACGTTGAGCAGGGGGCCTCCTGAGCTGCCTGGATTGATCGCCGCGTCGGTTTGAATAAAGTCTTCGATATCCAATATACCCATCTGAGCTCGGCCTTTTGCGCTGATTACGCCAAGGCTAAGAGATCGGTTGAGTCCATAGGGACTTCCGATGGCGATTGCCCAATCGCCTTCTCGGATTTGATCCGAGTTGCCAAAGTTGATCGTAGGATAGTTCTTCTTGCTGCCTTCGATCTTGAGCACTGCTAAATCCGTCTTTGGGTCAGTGCCGATCACTTGCGCATTTGTTTTGTGTTTTTCATCGAAGACTACGGTGACTCGCTCAGCACTTTCGACGACGTGGTTGTTGGTCAGTACAATGCCCTCAGATCGAATGATCACACCAGACCCAATTCCCAAGGCGCGGGGAGGAGTCGGTCGATTGTCTCCAGGTCCGGAGAACCATCCTGAATCAGGGTGAGTCGACGGTGCCTTCAGTGAGTCTAGTTGTCTGACGGCGCTGATGCTCACCACTGCGGGCATCGCAGTACGCGCTATTTCGTGGACCGTGTTCTGACCCGACATCTGCATGGGCGGCAAGGTCCCGCTGCGCGGCACATCAGATACTGCCGGTATTCCCAAGCTTACGGTGCCTAATCCCACTGTTCCTAGAATGAGAGCGAACGACAGCTGGCGATAGGAAATCTTCATGGGGTCGACATTGCACGCCTAGTGCCGTCGACGTTGGATAGCGAGCGGTTACTTACCGTGGCACTTCTTGAACTTTTGACCGCTGCCGCAAGAACAAGGATCGTTTCGTCCAATCTTAGGAGATTCGCGTCGAATCGGCCCCGCCTGTACGCCCTTTGCATCCAGGAAGCGCCACTCACCCTCTTCTTTTTCAAAATAGCTTTGTTCCCAGTGATCCTGATCCTTGCCATCTGCATGATAGCGCGCGCAAAAGAGGATCACGCCTTGATTGTCAGAGGCTTCGCCCGCTTCCTTTTGAGCGATCTTGAGCTCAAGCCACTTCGAATTCTTGGCCCACTCTTCGATTTCTTCCCGCTTCACTTCATGGCGCGTTTTGGAGTGATGGGTGTTTAGGACATAGTCGACATCAACGCGGGTGAAGGCGGTGTAGCGTGAGCGCAGCAGCTGCTCGGCGGTATCAGGTTTGCGCTTGCCTTGAATAAAGGGGAGGCAGCATTGAGAAAGCTCGATTCCGGAACCACAAGGGCAAAAAGAGGATGTCGGCATGATTAGGGACCTTAACCTTGGATATTGCGATTGGGAATGGTAAAAGCCCATAAAATGGCTGAAATCAACGAAGCACTGTACCGCAAAACGATTCAAGAAACACTCGACACGATTCAGGGAGCGTTTGAGAATGTCGATCCTGATATTGCCGAGTGCGAACAGGCCTTAGGGTCCATGACCCTGACTTTTGCGGATCGGAGTCGATGTATTCTGAGCGCGCAGCCTTCTGTCAAGCAGCTCTGGCTAGCTGTTGCCTCGCGTGGCACCGCTTACCACTTTAATTGGGATGCCACTACAAAGCGCTGGATGGACGATAAGGGCAAGGGCATCGAACTGCTTTCTTTCTTGAGGACCTTTTTGAAAGAACAAACCGGGCAGGAAATTGCGCTAAACTGAAGCTTTTCGAGCAATCGGTGAGTGGTAGATGAGCTGGATGACCACCCCGTCGGGGTCCGCAAAATAGAATGATCGAGCCCCGTCTCGGTGAGTCTTTACCTCGCGCACGATCTTTGCTCCCTGGGATTTGACCCAAGCATACCATTCATCGACATCGGCCATCGAGGGCACCGCTACTCCTAGGTGATCCAGCAAGCCGGAGGTAGGTATGGGGTCGGAGGCTCGATGCAGGGCCAGGTTGTCGTGTGAGTCTGAGGTCAGATAAACATTGTCTGCATCGGGTTCCCACTCAACCTGCATCTTGAGGACGCGGACGTAAAATTCTTTAGAAATCTGAGGGTTTTTGACATTAAGGGCGGCGTGCCTAAATCCTAGGGATTGCATCCTGCTCTTGTAGTAGAATGGGGCACCTATGGCAAAGGTTACCGTGTACACAACTGCTTATTGTCCTTATTGCGTGCGAGCTAAAGATTTGCTTAAGCGTCGAGGCATCGCGTTTCAAGAAGTCCTTCTGGACGAAGAAGATGATCAGCAATGGGATGATCTCTTTGCCCGATCCCAGATGAAAACCGCGCCGCAGATCTTTATCGATGAAAAAATTCTAGGTGGATACACCGAGCTTGCTGCACTTGATCAACGTGATCAGCTGACGTCCTTGAAATAGCTGGGTATGGCATCCGTAATGGGTCCCTCGCCCTGTTGAAGCAGATCTAAAGAATAGGGTGATGCCCACGCGAGGGCTTTTTTGAGGGCCTTTGTGAAAGCGCTGAGCGACTTCCAAAGACGATGTCCCAAAACGGCGAGGTGACGCCAAAGTCGAGGTTTGAATCCGAGAAGTGGTGGGCCATGTGGTGTCGCTTCAGGGGCTCAAGCCATCTCATTCCGGGCTTCTTTGTGTCGCCCAGGTGAGTCGAGTAATGCACGAACTCGTAGAAGATAAATGCGGCTACGATTCCGGAGCCCATCGAGAGCGCGTAACCCCAGTCCCCGAGAAGCAGTCTAAATACACCGAGCGTAATGAGATAGGTCGTCAGCGAAAGCGAAAGAGGGGCAGCTACATAAGCTTTGTTTCGTGTGTCGTTGTGATGGAGAAGATGTAGCCCCGAGTTAAAAGGCTTCATCAATGGGTGGCGGCTCACCGAGTGAAACGAAAAACGGTGAAAGACGTACTCTTCTAGAGTCCAAAGAGCCAAGGCACCTACAAACAGAAGCGCTGCCGTAAGCCACGGTGTACCCAGCCAGGCGATTCCCGCGATGTGAAGCGCGAGAAGCGGTCCAAAAACTGCGTAAATCACCCATGGATCGGTCTGGCCAAAATCGGCCGGCAGACGTTCAACCCATGCCCACGGTTTTTGGATTGTAGCGCCATTTCTAGACATATCGACTCCCACGAATGAAGAAGCTAAGTAACCAATCAGTTACATAATAATATAAGGCGATATAAAGTGGCAAGAATCAAATAACCTATGTGTTACTAGGGGTTGCAGCGCGGAAGGCGAGTTCGGTCTTTAATATATCAAACAAGTCGTGTAAAACATGCGCCTATGGCTCAGACTCGTGACGCAGTCGCTACGAGAGCTCGTATTCTCGAAAAGTCCTCTGAGATCTTTGCTCGTCTTGGTTACGAAGGAACCTCACTAGGAGAAATCGTCAAGGCGGCCAAGGTCAATAAACGGATGGTCTATCACTACTTTGGCGACAAAGAGGGGTTGTACCGCGCCATCTTCAGGCAGCTCTGGGGAGAGCTTCGCGATTGGCTCGAAGTTGAGATCGAGCGCCGAATCGAAAAAAGCAATGTGCCCTTGGATCCCTCGAGTCTGGTGCTCGAAGCCATCGATATTGTCTCTGACTTCATGGCTTCGCATCAGCGTTTTGTGCGCTTGATGATGTGGGAGGGGCTCGAAGGGGGAGCCATCTCGCGCAGCATCTGGGTGGACGTGCGCGGTCCTTTGTATTCGCAAATCGAGTTTTTGCTCAAAGAAGCTCAAGCTCAGGGCAAGCTCAATCCCAAGTTGGATCCTGCGCATCTCATCATTAGCTTCTTAGGCTCTGTGGGATTCTACTTCGCTTACGCGCCAGCACTCGCTGACATGCTACACAAGGACCCATTGGCGTCGGAGACTCTTCTTGAGCGCAAAGCAGAAGTGAAGAAGCTCATGGGCGCGCTCTTGATCAGCAAGTCTTGAGATATCGGATCAGCGCTTCACTAAAAGAATGCTTGGGCATAAATCCTAGCAGCGATTTAGCGCGAGAAATGTCTGCTTTTGAATGTACTACGTCGCCTTCTCGGGGAGGAGCGGATACGGGTTTTGAGCCTGTTTTAAGCTCTTTTGTGATGTGCTCTGCTAGTTGTAGGATGGTCACGGTCGATCCGGTGCCTAGATTGGTGGGGCGAGCATCCCAGTTTTGTCTGGGCACGCTGAGAGCTTGGCTTAGCCCTTCGATAATATCATGCACAGAGATGAAGTCGCGTGTTTGGATTCCGCCCCCATTGAGGGGAAGCGGTTTTCCTTCTTTTGCAAGACGGCTGAAAACAGTGATCACTCCTGAGTAGGGCGAAGTGGGGTCTTGTCCGGGGCCAAATACGTTAAAAAATCGGAATGGAAGCGAGGGGATTCTAAACGCCTTAAGGTATTGATCCATCGCTTGCTCAGACGCGAACTTTTGGGCTCCATAGTAAGAGAGAAAGGTGGGGGCCACATCGGTTTCCTTGAGAGCGCGGCCGTCATCGCCCATCGATCCATAGATCGCCGCCGTGCTCGCGAAGACCATGCGCAGGGGCGGGGACTTTTTTTTCTCCGCATGCTTTCGGATCGCTTCGAGAACGATGACCGTGGCGGTAAAGTTATTTGAGTAACTTTCGAGAGGATCCTGCTGGCAAAGTGGGACACTCACGGTAGCAGCGAGGTGATAGATGGCGGAGTTCTCATCAAAATCTTCGATAAGGCGCTCAACGAGGCCCTCGGCTCTTACGTCTCCGATGACGTAGTTCGCTTTTGCGACGGGATCTTTGGGTGGCCGGAGATCGAGCGATGTGACTGCGAAGCCTTGTTCGGTGAGACGACGGATAAGATGAGTGCCGATAAATCCGGCGCCTCCTGTGACGAGAACTTTGGATAAACGGGTCGACATAGGATGAGTATGCCAGCTTTGTAGTGTCGCGCACGCTCGAGTTTGGCGTCGGAGGGTGGGGCAGAGGGGTTAGTCATGCGTTTTTAACTATTGTTTAAACAGTTTTAGTCGGATTAACGAAGAGGCTCTTTTTCTGCTAAAAAATACCTGATTTTTTTTGTTTAAACTAATGAAACTGAGGATTTGATTTTCATTGTTTGAATAGAATTTTTTGATCTGTTTTTGATTTGCGTTTGAGAAGGCTTCGATTACATATGACGCACTTAGTCATACGAGAGGGTGTCGCTAAGTGCTCACTAAAAATTTAAAGCGAGAGGGATCATTTATGAGGTTTCTTACTTCTTGGACCGCAAAGTGCGCATTGGCCGTAGGCATGCTTGCTACTTTGCCTGCATCAGCTTTTGATGCTCCGGCGTGGGATGGTGACAATGCCCCAAATCGCGCAGGTGGCACGAATTGGATCAGGGATCACAGGACATTGTTGAGTCGGCCAGCAGCCCAAATCACCGGCAAATATCGTCCGTGGGCTGACTCCTATTGGCCTTCGAATCGTGGCGGCATCGCCTTTCGATGGAACTCCCAGGACCCTTTGCTGCAAAAGTGGGCCAATCCAGAGCTCAGATTGGGCGGATTGCGGGACCGGTCTTCTCAATTCGAAGCGGGCAGAAAAGAATCCCATCAGGAAGTCATGGAGCGCGAGACCGTCAGGAAGCGCATTTTTGAAGTACCTTCGGACTCTGAGAGAAGTCGCATGACAATGGCTGAGCAGAAGCTCCGGATCATGCCTCCCCGGCACGTTGTGGCTGCGATGACTCTCGAAGAGCGAAAGCAGCTTTCTCCTACGGAGAAGTTCGACCTCGCTCGTGGCGACTATACATACTGGCTCACCAGAAAAGTTTTGTCCTCTGGCAAAGTGGGTCCTCACAGAGCTTATTGGGAGGGCATCTGCCACGGTTGGGCTCCTGGTTCGGTCCATCATCCTGAGCCGCTGCCAAGCACTGTGCGAAACCGAGATGGAATCGAGATTGCTTTCGGTTCTGCCGACGTCAAAGCGCTGATCGACTACTATTATGGAACCTACCAAATGAGAGTGTTTCAAATGGGCGAGAAGTGCGACGACGATCTGGACAGCAATCCCATTGCTGGAAAAGGCGATTGCGGTGGTGGCGATGTCAATGCGGGCGCGTTTCACATCGTACTGCTCAATAATATCGGTTTCAGAAAATTACCGGTCGTCGCCGACGTTTCCCGATTCAAAGAAGTCTGGAACAACGCGATCTATTGGTACCGCACTCAGCAGGTTGGGACCTCCGGGCCCACCCAAAACTCTGCTCGCGGCACTCACTCTCGCGTGCACATGATCACGGAAGTTCGCTACCCAAGCGACGACGAGCGTTTGATGCCGCAGTGGCAGGCTACAGCTCAGCGTTGGAATGAGCAAACTCGCACTTGGAGCACCAATACCCCCGCGGATGAGATCGAAGCTCCAGAAGATGGTGTTGCAATCAATCAAGCGGACTACGCGAGCAAATACCGTTACGAAAGCGCTCAGTATGATTACTGGCTTGAGCTTGATGCTCAGGGGCAGATCATTGGTGGCGAGTGGACCTCTGATGTATGGGTGAATGGCAGAGTTGTTGATGGCAAATGGGTAGCCGCGCATTGGGAAGTCCAGCCGCGTCCTGACTTTGTGTGGAGCAAGAACAAGCTGAACTTCAGCAACCCGGACAACGATAACGGCGTGTTTGGCGCGCTCACGAGTCTGGGCATCTACAGAGAGATGCCAGAGCCTGTGAACACCGTTCGCGAAGCAGTAGTTAGCGAGTAAGTCCGAGAAGATAGCTTGCCGCCGAATCGAAATCCGAGCCTGTCGACCTAGGAACTTTTTGCCCGGGTGACAGGCTCGTTCGTTTCCCCCAGAATAGTAGGTTGGGGAAATGAGCTTGTTAAACTTTAAAAGTTTAAAAACATTCAAGCCACTCCGGGCGATGCTTTGCGCCGAAATTGCGCTGGTATGTGCGCTCGCCAGTGGAGATGCTCGCGCTGCTCCATGGGAGAAGCTCAAGAAGTGGTTGAGGTTTGGGAGGCCTCCTACCTGCCTGGTGCAGCAGCTTATGGAGCAGGATCAAAGCAGCTCTCGTTTGGACAATTTAAGCGCCTCTCCAGTCGATAATGGTGATTACTTTGAGCAAGTAACTCAGCGATTGGACATATCAAGTTTGACGAGAACAGAAGCCCAGGCGCCTGAAGATTTGCAGCTGCCGGTAAGTGAGCGAGAGACAGAGTCGTCGATCGTGCCAGAGAGTGTCGTGGTTCGGCCTGATCATGGGATTGATCGAGATCGGTTGATTCTTGATGTCATTGAGGCGGAGGATCTAGCCAGGAGTCTTGAGGCGATGCTCAAATATATCCCTGTGGCCAAGCGACAAGTTATTAACACTATCCTTGGACAAAATAAGGCCCTGCTCAAACGATTAGAGCAAGAATCCTCGCGCTTAGATCCTAGAGTTATTGAAGGTCGACTAAGGAGAATTCGAGGCGAGAACGAAAGAGCTTCTGGCTCTCTCCGAGATGCTGAGCGGGAGCTTCGTCGGTTGTTGGGAGATAGTCGGTTTGAAGCAGAGGTCGCAAGGCCAGTTGATAGCCGCGCTAAAAAGCCCGTTCGGTCGGATAGTTCAAAGATTAGAGCTGGAGAGTTCAACCTATCCGAAGGGCAAACGTTTATCGAGAGAGCAAAGGAGGATAGCAAGAAGGGTCCTGTTGCAGTGGTTATGAAAGATGGCGAGATGCTCCGGTGCAAAGTACAAAAAGCGATTCTTTGCGATAATGGATCGTTGTGTATGTTGGTTGAGTACCAAGGTGGATACACTGATCAGCTGCCTCTCGACCAGATCGATCGTTCGAAGTCAGAGTTAGCGATGAAGACTTTTCGCGAAGAAATACAGATTGCTAGAACAATCGCGCAAGAGGAGGAAAAGAAGCATTGGGACAGGATGGAAGAGGCCTTCGTGCTAACACCCGATGTTTCGAGAAGAAGGGGAGCTCGATCCAAGGGAAGAGATGAGTTTTCGAGGCCAAAGTTAGGAAAGAAATCTTTGGTCGTTGATTCCCAGGTCGCCATTCCTCTTAATGCTCGGGCTCGCGGAGAAAGAATAAGTAAGACTGATAGAAGGTTTTTGAGTTGGGCCGATCGGCAGATTGGGCGGGGTTACGAGATACGAATCACGGATCGAACTTCATTAGAAAAGGGGCCTGGGATCATTCCTAATGTCAGAGGTATCAGTCTCAAGGTTTCTAGAAGCAGTCGTGTATACAAGGATTTTTTTACTCGATTAAGAGAGCCACCGGCAGTTGGAACAATAGGTGGGTTTCCAGATCGTGAAATCGTGGCTGACCTATTCTTTGCGGAGGCCATAGAAGGTGAAGTCCCGACTCTAGTCACTGCGGATGCGGGGGTTTACAAACCATTGGCCCAGCGAGCGAATCTTGATCTCGATAATTTGGTGGGACGATATGAGAAGGATGGCTTTATAGTTACCTTGGATGATCTAAATGGCGTGAGCAGGTCGATTCGGGTGATTCCAATCCCATGAAAGATTTTTATTGGGTGAAGCTGTGACTAAAAAGCGCTTCACTCCAAAATTAGGCCCCTCTCACATACAGTGCGCTCTCGTTCTCGTTATTTGGCTTATTTCTTTCTCATCTTCTGCTTGGGCGGGGCCAAATGTTCTTGGGTGGTTAGGTACGGTCACGTCCTGCCTATCGAATATGCTCAGACCCACTTCCAAGCTCGCTGACAAGGTCTCGCAGAGTAGCGGTCCCCCGGCTCAGCTTCCGGCTTCGGATGCCACCCAGCCAGTGTCTGCGAGCAAGTCGCCACCTCAAGTCGCGCCCCAGGGCGCCTCTGCGTCGAGTCCACCCAAAAGCATCGAGGCTGTTCGAGTCGATGCTGAGAGAGCAGAGCAGAGCCGCGCTGATGCGGCCCGGGAGGCTGCTCGAAAAAAAGAGGAGGAGATTGCCGCGGCAGAAGCAAGGGCAGCGAGAGCAGCAAAACGCAGAATCAATAGAGAGCTTTATGCTCAATCAATCGCTGCAGCAAAAGAGGCGAATAGCCTTGGCCCAAAGACTCCTCCTTTGCCCCTGCCCCCGTCCCAATTATCTGAAACAAGACCTCCGGCTCGTCGATCAAATAAGTACCGATTTACAAACTCAAGTGATGTAAAAATACCTAGATCACCTTTAACTGCGAATTCGCTAGTGATCGATTCTCAGATTGCAATCGCGATACGTCGTAAAGATAACGGACTCCCGCTAGATTCATCGGAGCAAGGGTGGATCGATTGGGCGGAGAATAGGGTAAAGCAAGGTCATGCTCTGAGGATCACGGATAGATCGGCCGTACACGAGGTTCGAGGGAGAACGCTTTCCGGATTCAAGAGCCTCCAGCTCAAGGTGAGTCGCAGTTCAGAAGACTACTTGAATTGCTACGATTGGCTGGATGCCACCAAAGAATACTCGATGCCAGTGGGAGGTTCAGAGGGATTTGCGGATCGCGAGATCGTGGCCGACACTATTATGGCAGAACGGCCGCAAGGTGTAGTGCCATCGTTTGCTACAGCTGACCGCGGGATCTATGAGGCAATGGCTCAACGAGCGGGCTTGAGTCTAAGAGACGTCAGAAGTTTGGCCAGAAAAGGTGGGAGTTTTGTAGTTAGGAGCTTTCGCGACAAGTCTGGTACCGTGCACCCGATCGAGATTATTCCACTTTCAGGATACTGAGGCCTTCATTTAAATTAAGCTCGGATCTTTGGTTTGATTTATAATGGGCCTAACGTGAAAATACTTCTAGTTGAAGATGACCCCATTACCCGCGACAAGATCTTCCTTGTTCCATGCGGCAAGCTGTTTCAGCAGATCGCGATTCAGCGCCGCACCGCTTTGCGCACTGCGCGCCGCATAGTTGATGCGGCAATCCACCTTGCCGCGCTGCAACTGCGCGGTG
>CAZGCK010000094.1:12257-14929 GCA_964524175.1 uncultured Bacteriovoracaceae bacterium
GACCCCATTACCCGCGACAAGATCGTCCTTGTTCTATGCGGCAAGTTCAACGCCGAGATTGTCGAGTCACCGGGCCTAAGCGAGGCTCGTGCGCTTCCGCCTGAGAAGCTCGAGGGTTGTGAGCTCATTCTCATTGACTCTAGAAAGTGCACTCCGCCCGATATCGAAAAGTTTAGACGCGAGAACGGCGCCACCCAAAGCATCATCTGTGGGGCAGGCAAAGGCGACCCCAATCAGTTGAGAGCCGCGGGGCCAGGCAAGCCGGCGGCTCTTTGGATCGAAAGGGGCGATCATTTGATCGATGGTATAGTGAGAACTGTCGAGGAGCTTGTCAAAACCGAGCGTCTGACAGCAGTCCCGCTGACCGACAGCGATTACTGCCAGATTCGAACCAGTTTGCTGCTGACCGTCTGTCCGCTTAAATCCCCTGTTTGGATTCGGCTCTCTGCTGAGAAGTATGTGAAGCTCTTTACCGAAGGCGACGAGTTCAATCGAGAAGACCATGAGAAGCTTACTATTAAAAAAGGGGTCGAGTACCTCTACATCCGCAAAAATGATATTGGGGAGTTCATCTCAAAGTTTCAGGCTGACCTGACTCAGCTGGTGAATCGTAGTCCTCCTGTCACGGCAAAGGAGATCCCAGAAATTTCTGAGATGACGGTCGAAACCTTTCAGGAGCTTGGCAAGCGGCTGGGTTTTGAGAAAGCAGAAGTTCAAGAAATTGCCAAGAGCCAGGTCCAAATGGCGATGAACGTCATGGGTAAGACACCTGGTTTGAACCAGTTCATGGAGCTTCTCAAAGGCTACCAAGGACAGTACATTTCTTCGCACAGCACGTTGTGCGGTTTTATGGCCTGCTCGATCGCTGCTCAAATGCAGTGGGGGTCGGACATCACTTTTCGCAAGCTGTCGCTCGCATCCTTTCTTCACGACATCGTGATCGACAAGCATGACCTAGCGGCAATCAGGGATGTACAAGAGTTGGAGGCCAGTTCTTTTACCCCCGAGCAGAAAAAACAGTACATGAATCATCCTATTGAGGCGGCTGAGATCGCCAAGGGTTTCAGTGAGGTGCCGCCTGACGTGGATGTGATAATCGCGCAGCACCATGAACGTCCGGATGGCAAGGGATTTCCCCGTGGTCTTGGCTCGTCTTATATTGCGCCTCTCGCTGCGATCTTCATTGTCGCGCACGAGATGGCTAGGTATTCCTTGGATAAAGGACCTACCTTCAAGGCAAAAGATTTCTTAGACGCTTCACGCGATAAGTATTCTTCGAGCCAGTTCAAGAAGGTGATGGCTGCTTTGGAGAAACTGAGCTCATGAGACTTAAGTTAGTTGAGGTAAATGGCAGCTCATCAAAAGCTCGCAAAGAAATCGTGCGGTTCGTGCATAAGCATATGGTGCTTGGCTTGCCCCTCGAGGAGGATGCGCTCAAGTCCGGCAAGATCACCATGTTTTGGGCGATGTTAGGCGCCAAGAAAGTGGGGGCGACGGGTTATTTTACCAAGACCCCCTTTTTGGCGGAGTCCGCTAAGACAGTATTGCATCCTGGTTGGCGAGGCAAAGGGCTGGGCGCGAAGCTGTCCCAAGCGATCGAGGACGAAGTCAGGAGTCGGGGGTTCAAAAAAATCATCACGACGATTTACGTGACCAATCTGCCAATGGTCTTTATTAAGCTTAAACAGGGATATTTTTTTGAAGGCTTTCATCCCGATCACGATCGACCAGGTCTGCACGAGTACTCGCTTGGCAAAATTTTTAAGGACAAGGGGTGAGCGTGTTTCGAGGGATCTTTTTAGGACTAGTTGCAGCTGCTGTGGGCGCGCTCCCATTGACCGAAGCTCGGGCGGCTCTCTACGATCCTAAGCACATCAAGGTCAGTTTGATCGCTGAATCTGCAGTACCGGTAGAGAATCAGGATTTTTGGGTGGGCGTGCTTTTTGAGCCTGAAGACCACTGGCACATTTACTGGAAAAACCCCGGCGACTCAGGCCTTCCTCCTACGATTAAGTGGGACCTCCCCGAAGGAGGTCGGGCGGGTGAGATTCGTTGGCCTGCTCCAGAGCGACTGCCGATCCCGCCTCTCATGGACTACGGTTATGAGGGACCGACGCTTTTTATGGTCCCTTTGCGCTTGCCGGCAAATGCAGTGAATGGAGTGATCTCCGCAAAAGTCGATTGGCTGGTCTGTCGCGAGGTTTGTGTTCCGGGTCGTGCGAAGCTTGAGTTGAAGCTTCCGGCAGCGTCCGTGTCTCCTTCGTATTTTGAGTCGACGCGCCGACAATTGCCTCAACCTCAAGGGGATCTTAAGGCGAGCGCGCGCTTAACACAGGCTGAGTTTGAGCTCATATTGAATCGCGAGTTCGAGAATCCAGTTTTTTTTCCAGCAGAGGCAGCTCAAATCGACAACGTCGCTCAGCAGGTGCTCTCTCGCTTGGATCAAGGCGGGAGCGTTCTCAAGCTCAAACGTTCGGATCAACTCGCTGGCTCCGTAAGTCGTCTCAGGGGTTTGATACAACATGGTCCCGCGGGCAGAAGAGAGGCCATCGAAGTTGAAGCGTCCGTCCAGGGAGAGGATTTAGGCGCCATTCTCCAGGCAGTTTTCTTTGCTTTCTTAGGTGGGATTCTGCTCAATCTCATGCCGTGCGTGTTTCCGGTGCTCTCGATCA
>CAZGCK010000095.1:0-9980 GCA_964524175.1 uncultured Bacteriovoracaceae bacterium
AAACAATGAGTCAGGCCAGACTCAAGTGCCTGCGAGTTTAAAGAGTCCCCGTAAGGTGAGCGCGGGAGGGAATCACACTTGTGCACTGGATGACGAAGGCGTCAAGTGCTGGGGATACAATGGGTCAGGTCAGACGCAGGTGTCTGTGAGCCTAAAGAATTCGCGGAAAGTGAGCGTGGGAGGGTTTCACACGTGCGCCTTGGATGACGAAGGCACCAAGTGCTGGGGAAACGATGAGTACGGTCAGACGCAAGTGCCTGCGAGTCTAAAGAATCCACGGGAGGTGAGCGCGGGTAGATACCACACCTGCGCCCTGGATGACAAAGGCATCAAGTGCTGGGGATCCAATAGATCAGGCCAGACGCAAGTGCCGAAAGGCCTAAAGAATCCTCGAGAAGTGAGCGTGGGAGGGTTACACACGTGCGCCTTGGATGACGAAGGCATCAAGTGCTGGGGATCCAATAGTTCAGGCCAGACGCGAGTGCCGGAAGACTTAAAGAATCCGCGGAAAGCGAGCGTGGGAGGGTTTCACACGTGCGCACTAGATGAGGAAGGCGTCAAGTGCTGGGGAAACAATGGGGCTGGCCAGACGCAAGTGCCTGCGAGTCTAAAGAATCCCCGGGAGATGAGCGCGGGATTGAATCACACGTGCGCACTAGATGAGGAAGGCATCAAGTGCTGGGGAAACAATGGGTCAGGCCAGACGCAAGTACCTGTGAATCTAAAGAATCCCCGGGAGGTGAGCGCGGGAAATAATCACACCTGCGCCCTCGATGACGAAGGAGTGAAGTGCTGGGGTGACAATATGACTGGCCAATCTGAGATCCCCTACTGGCCGTGGTGATACTTACGGGATGGGGTCACATCTGCGCCCTAGATGACGAAGGTGTCAAGTGCGGTTCCTTGGGTCTTCGCTCGAAAGCGTGATTGAGTCCATCCGTTTTTCATCCAGCGGCGTGCCTCGCAAGCTCAGAGATTGAAGCTCAATCCTGTCGAGATCACCGGCTGAGTGAATGAATAGAGATCCGGCAGGCTTGAAGTATTGATCTGGTAGCTCAGATCCGCAACAAATCCTACTTTGGCAAATAGCTGATAAAACCAGCTGAGTCTTATCGAAATCAGTTTGTCGTCGCGAGGACTGTCGCCTTCAGGGTATTTGATGAGAGAGTAATTGAGTCCTGCTGTTAGCGTGTTCTTGTCGTTGAGCCTCATGAGATCGATCAGTCCTCCTCCTATGGACCATTGCCGAGAGATGTCGGCATTGGCGTTTGTCCGGTCATAGCTCAGCAAAAAAGTGGGATTCCAAAAAACACTGGAGCGATCGAATGCTAAACTCGAGCGCGCCCCATAGCTGGTTCCGGTGAGGCCCGAAAAACTGGCATAGTACTTTTGAGGGCGATAGTTGGCCTCTAGCGAAAGCTGAAGCCCTTTGCGCATCTCGCGCCTCATGTAGGGGCCCACTTCTCCAGTCATGCTGTATGGCTTAAGGGCGAAGGGGCGCTTGTTATTGGCGTCAACTGGGTCGCCCCCCTGATCCGAGAAGATGTAGTTGCCCTCAAACTTCATCCCATACTGAGTGCGAGCTAGTGGATTGAGAGTGAGATACAGGTTGCCCGTGTGAGTGAGGAACTGAAGCTCCGACGAGTCGGGGTTGAAGTTGATGTTGTAGCTGCCTCGGTAGCTGAGCACCCACTGCAGCCTGCTCATCGGCGAGCTCATGCGCCCGATGCCTGCGACGAGGAGAGTCTGCGCCGTTTTTTTGCCGCTGGTGGTTTCTCCTTCAGAAGCGGAGTTGGGTAGTGATGAGATGTTGCCGTTGTATGCGGCCAAGATGGACGCGTTACCAAACCATTGGCCTTTGCTGTAGGGAGCCAGGGCAGCGTCTACCGCCTTGGTGATATCTATAGCGATCGAATTCTCGGGCATCTCCTTGGCAAGGCTTCTGGCTTCCATGAGCTCGAAAGTGCCCTCGGAGCCGGAGCCGTACTTGTAGCGAATCAAGCCCATGTAGTAGTGGGCGGCGATCTTGAGCTCGTCGCTGTCGCTCTGAATGACGATGCCAAAGTGCTTCTCTGCTTCTCCGAGTTGCCCGGACTTCTGGCTTGCGTTGAAAGAGATGAGACCTAGAAAAAAATGGCTCGCAGCGGAGTTGAATCCGTACTTTGCCGACTCCTCAAAATGCCGTGCGGCCGCGTCGCCCTTGGCGGCGTTGTACTCGATCACGCCTAGCTCAAAGTGGTAGGGCGCAGCCTTGTTCGCAGGAGTTGCTTTGATCAGCGCTTGGTAGTTCTTTTTTGATTCTTGTGGCTTGCCCATCGTCTTGAGGACGAGTGCTTTGAGCTCAAGCGCCTGGACGTAGTTGGATTTCATCTTGAGGCAGGCATCGAGGATCTTAAGAGCCTGCGCTGGTTGCTTAGAATTATAGGCCAAAACCGCTTCTGAATACATCGGCTCAAGACTGATGCCAGGATGGCTCTCGGCAGGTGCGGCATATGACCAATTTGTAGGCGGTATTGTCAAAACTATGGTCAGTGCCGCTAAATTTCGCAGCAGAATTCCGTAGGTGCGGAACCCTGAAGCAATTGTTGAGACGACCATCAGCTAAGCCTATCATTGTTTATATGGACTGGAAGTTCGTTTCGGGCAATCGCCCTAGTGTTTTTATTTTTATTATATCAGCACTATTGAGCGGATCTGCGTCCGCAGCTGAAGTCATGAAGACTGCCCTTGCCGGCAAAGCCGTGTCGGTCGAAGGTCGCGTGTTGATTCGTCAAGAACGAGACGTCAAAACGGCTGCCGCGGCAGCGAAGCAGCTCGTGCCCGGCGACCTGGTCAAGGAGGGTGACGTCATTAATACGTCGAGCGATGGCAAAGCTAAGCTCATGCTCGAGGATAAAACGATTCTTGATCTGGGACCTTCTGCTCTGTTCAAGGTTCTAAAGTTCAATCCCAATCATGGAGGCGACCGTCAGGTATCTGTCTCCATGGAGTATGGGACGGTCCGCGCTTCGGTAAGCAAGCCGCTTGTGCGGGGCGGAAAGTTTCAGATTCATACTCGTTCAGCGACAATGGGGGTCCGAGGCACCGAGTTCATCGTGCAGTCGAGCATGGGTTCGCTCGCTTCGATGGGCAAAAGTGCAGGTGGCGGCAAAGAAAGTGGTGCGGCAAAATCCAGCGCTCCTGAAACCAAAGTCACAGTTGTTCAGGGCAAAGTCGAGGTTGCTCAGGCACCTTCTGCTACTAAGGGCGCTGACTCACGCAAGCCTGCGGGAGAGAGTCCCAAGGGTTCGAGCGCTCCTGTGATGCTGACTGCCGGCACGCAGTTGGTTGCGAGCGCGAATGCTCCCGCTTCGAAGCCGGTGACGATTTCTGCAGCCGAAATGAAATCAGTCACCACCGCTACCAAGATTCAGGACAATACTTTTACCAAAGCCGTTTCGCTCGACATGAAGAGTGACAATGGCGGCGGCAATGGCAACGGCAAGTCTGGTGGCGGCGACTCGAGCGCGGGCCAGGCCACTCGAGCGGCAGTTTCTCAGGCGATCAATTTGCCTCAGAGTGCGCCTGTCCTGCCTAGTAATTCGGGATTTATCGGCACCTTCTCTCCTACGGTGGTGCCCAATAAGCCTCCAGCCTTTGTGCCGGTGGGTGGTCCGCGAAACATTAGGATTGTGGTGAGACAATGAGATGCGCCCGGATCAACCGCATCATTTCTGTATCGGCTGTCGTGGCCTTGAGCTGCTTTGAGGCGGCTTGCTCGATGAGCGCCTCGGAGTCCAATCGCGTGCAGATCAGCATGCCCGAAGGGGGTTTTAGGTCCCACGCCTCTGAGCAGACCCGCTCCTTGAGTCTATTGGGAGATGTTCAGGGGAGTAACCCAACCAACGGAATGGTCTTCTCAGCGCCTGCTTCTCTCTCCGACTTTAAGTGCGTTGCTGTGATCGTGACAGGCGAGGGGATTTTTAACGATCCCCGGATGGATACGCAGTGCGACCCTAGGCTCGATGGGGCACGGGTGAACACGGGCATCATAGCGGGCCTGGTTCCTTCGTCGGGCGGCGTGATTGATCTTCAAATCCCAAGCGGACCAGGTCGTTTGATCCGGCTTCTAGGATTGCAGGGCACGGCTGCGGGCGGTTGCCCAAGCATCGATAGCCTCTTGAGTGATCGCACTCAAGTGCCGGGCGGTAGTGGCGGCGGCCAGGACCTAGGCGATCCGTTTGAGATTGCGCGCATCACCCAGGATATCTTCGCCGATCAATCGATCGTTATGACAGCTCGATTTGTTCCGGGATCGAAGCCTGCTTTCGCATGCCGCAAAGATGAGCAAAAGACGACGAGCGCGCAGCTGGCGATCTCAGAGCTCGATTTGTTTCCGCATACTCCGAGTTCCGCTTCTCAGATTCGAATAGTCGGCACATTTTCTGGAAGCCCCTCAGATATCTTAGTTTATAGCGATGCAACTTGCACCACTCAGCTAAGCCCCGTAGGGGGCTGGTCAGGTGCTGACAATAAGTTCATGCGTTCTGTTTCTGTACCGCAAACATCGGTCCCTGATGTTTACGTAAAGGCGATTGGGTCCTCTGCCGCCACGACGACGCCGTGCATGCGGGTACCAGGCGCCGGTTTTCAGTACGTGAGCGCAGGTACTCGAGTGGAGATCAATACTCCCTCAGTAGGCACGTTCTGGGATTCGACTACAACCCTTGTTCAGTTCGGGGGGCTGTGCGGTCCGGCCGCGCCGCCCTCTCAAGTCGAAATCTTCATTAATGACTCCGCTTCTTCTATCGTCAGCGCTACATGCAGTTCGACAAGCTTTAGTTCGGCTACGGTTTCGATTTCTTCAATCCCCGATGGATTGGTCAAAATCAAGGCCGTGTCCTCGCAGAGCGGGGCAAATCCTTCGGACGACGCCCTCTACGTCATAAAGGATTCGCAAGCACCTTCGATGACACTGACCACTCCCTCATCCAATGAACTGGTGCCCTTGGCGGGAATCAGCTCTCTCACGGTAAGCGGCACCTGCGGCGCATCTTCTAGCCCCGTCACCATTGGTTATTACTTGAGTCCAGGGCAGTCGCCCACGCATCTGGCGGACACGACCTGTAGCGCTAGTGTTTATACAGCGACAGTGAATCTGACTGGAGCACCCGACGGCACTGTATACATCCACGCAAGGCATTGGGGCTCAGCGGGAGAAGCGCATTCGACTCGCAAAACCATAACCGTTATCAAGAACTCAGCGGTCGTCGACATGTATGGAGTCAATCCGTCGATTCCGTTTGTTGCCAAAGCGATGGCCGAGGATGCCTCGGGCAATCTCTATGTAGTAGGCTCGGGCGCAGTGACGGGTGCCAACAGGCATTGGTTGGTTCGAAAGCTGAGCGGGGGCATCTGGACCACAGTTGACGATTTTCAGCTCCTAGCGACTTATGATTCTGAAGCGAATGCGGTTGTCATCAACAGCACGACGAACACCGTGTATGTCGCCGGTTATGGGATCAATGGAACGGGGTCTCATTGGATTGTGCGCAGCTCTGTGGGCGGCACATCAGGATCTTTCACAGACATGAGCACTTGGCAAAGTTCTACAGGCGCGAACGCTGAAGCTCGGGCGATGGCAATCGATTCAACGGGCAATCTTTTTGTCGCAGGCTGTTCAAAGGCCACTTCTGCCGGAGGTCAGCCTACTCGATTGCAGGTTCGCACTTGGAATGGGAGCTCATGGATTTTGGTGGCGCCGTTCAGCATCACCACTGAAGATGCCTGTGCCAACGCGATTGCAATTGGTTCGAACGGGGCAACTGTTCACGTCGCAGGTTTCGCCACGACTGCAGGCCAACAGCGTTGGATCATAGGAGCTTCGACAGACGGAGGGAATACCTTCAACTACGAAACTCCGTTGGACGCGATCGCTGGCAGCACGGCGCAGGAAGCTAAGGCAATAGCGATAGACGGTTCAGGGCTGATTTACGTGGCAGGTTCTGCTCGCGATCTGAGCAGCGAGATCCATTGGCAGGTGCGAACGTATAACGGTACCAATTGGGTCACTCTCGACGACCTATTACCTACTGCAGTGGGTGGGATCCGAGAGGGGCACGCTCAGGCTCTTGTTATCACTGGGACCGAAGTCTTTGTTGGCGGCCGATTTTATGATCCTCCCGCAAATGGCAGTAGCTACGTTTTGCGAAAATGGAACGGAAGCGCCTGGACTCAAACTCAGATTGCCAACGCTACTGGTTCCGAGGGTATCCGGGCCTTGTTGCGAAGGGCCGATGGCTCTCTTTATTCATGCGGAGCTATGCTCAAGCCTGGCACCGCCGAAACGAATTGGATCGTGAAGTCCGAGCCCGCTTTTTAGCGAATCGCAGTGGCCGTCGCCGTAGGCTCGCTAGGATTGAGTCGCCGACAGGATAAGGACCTAAAGGTAGGATTTGTTCTGGTTGCGTGCGTTAAATGGCCAGCTGCTGCATTTTTTGAGGCATTTTGAAACTTACACCGTACCCCTGAGCGCCCTGTTTCAGGTACTGGTTGGACTAAGGGAGTCCTCTCGATGCTAGAAAAAAAGTGGGTCGTTGGCCCTTTTCAATGTAACTGCCGCTTGCTGGCCTGCCCGCGCACAGGTGAGGCCGCACTCGTAGATCCGGGGGATGAGCCGCAGCAGCTCCTGAGCGCTCTGCAGGGCGCGAAGACGCCGCAAGGCGTGCCGATTCAGATAAAATACCTTCTGCATACGCACGGCCACTTAGATCACATCGGTGCGACACGTGGGGTTAAACAGGGATTAAATAAACCGCTCATTGCCCTTCACCGAGCGGACGAGCCTCTTTATCAGCAGCTTCCGATTCAAGGCGGCCTTTTTGGGATCAAGTACGATGCGCCTCTTCCTGTGGACCACTTCCTCGAGCACGAAGAGGTGCTCTCCATTGGCGATTTCAAGCTCTCCGTGATCCACACTCCCGGACATAGCCCGGGCAGCGTCTGTTTTCGGCTGCACGAAGATTCGAACACTCGAGCGCAAGAAACCGTGCTTTCTGGCGACACTCTTTTTCAAGGCAGTGTGGGGCGTACCGACCTTTGGGGTGCTGACGCCGACCTCATGTTCAAAAGCATTCGAGAGCGACTTCTCACCTTGGATGGAGACACTCGCGTTTGTCCGGGGCATGGACCCGACTCGAAGATGGGGATCGAGAAGCAGGAGAATCCGTTCCTTAATTAGGCTATCTTGAATCCGTACAGATCCGAGATGTCAGTTTCGGTCAGTCGTTCATGCAGGATGCGCGCGCGAGGGTACTGACGATTCATGAAGTCTCGGTATCCTGGGACGTAAGCTGATAGCTCCCCGATGAGTCGATGTTGAGAGTCGAAGGCTTGAGTCTCGGCCTGCAGCATCGCCCGATCCCGGGCATGCCGAGTCTGAGGGGTGCGGGCTGCATGCCAGAGCGCAGGATCCAGGCTGTGGACGATCTCATGAAAAATGAAGGGAGCCAGGATACCCAACGGGCTTGTGGGGTCGTAATGGATCGCCCCTTGGTCGCCATCGGTAACAAAACAGGCCCCAATGGGTTGATCAGGCCCGATCGTGTTTTTGAGCTTCTCGATGAGGTTGAGGGGGTAAGGGTCAAAGGTGACTTTTTTAGTCTTACACTGGATTTCAAATTGGTTAAGCACCTTTATCCCAATGGAGGACTGCGAAATCAGGGCAAAAACTTCATGGACGTGAGTTGGAGGAAGGTCAAAAACCGTCATGTGCTTTAACTCATCGGCTAGCCCTGCTTTGGGCTTTACGAGGAGGGCTATATGTTTTTTGGTGAGGGATTTGGCAAGGTGAGGGGGAGGGGTATTTAATGCTTTGCGTCAATTATATTGAATCTCACTCGGTTAAGAGGTAACTAGCCGTTCTACTTCAAAAATTAAACGGAGGGGAGCTCCCCGTGAACAAAGTTTTTTTGGCAGGCCTGATTCTACAGGCGCTCTTTTTATCGAGCCTTGCATGTGCAGAGCTTCCACCTGAGTTTTTCTCGACGGCAGCTCGATTCATCCTGCGCAGTACGCCCGCGGGTAAGCAGATCGTAGGTTCGCTTACTCTTCGAAACTCTGAAGAGGCTACCGAAGTGGTCTATCAGTCCTTTGTACAGAGAGTGAATTGGGGCAAGGCCGCACCTTTGCGTGCTGAGCTTGAGACCTCTTTCTCCTCGATCGACGCTAAGTTTGAGGCTTATCGGGTCGAAAAAGGGCGCGCCGCTAAGATGTCCGCGGATGATGTCCTGACTGCCGATGAGCGCCAATGGCTTTTAAAAGAATCTGAAACCCTAAATGCCAATCCAAAAATACAAGCCGCCACTCAAGATGCAGTCAAACGGATCGATGCATTTGCGGAAGTACGCGATCCCGCTGTGAGCAGTGGGGCTGTCACCGCCGCGGAGGTCGTTGAGGAGTTCGCGACTCTGGATTTGCGCAAGCTCAAGCTTTCTGAGGGGCAACGCCTGATGTCCAGGGCGAGAGCCTTTAAAAACTTCATCAAAGCGATCGTTATTTCGAAAGCGCAGCTCAAGTCTCTGCTCGGCATGTCAGGTCGACTGCCCACCGCTCAGGACGTTGAGATATTGCGAAAAAACAACGGGATACTCGATGGACTTTCTCAGTACGCGCAGGACCGTTTCGTGATCGAGGCCATGGTTCATGAGGATGCAGCCGCCTATACGCTGGTAAACGCGGCGACGCGCCGAGCGACTCGAGAATTCATGACTCAGGTTGCGGACATCGAAGGGTATCTTGCTGCCCGCAAGGCGGCAGCCCAATCAGTTCGCCCGCCACTTAACGACGTGGTTTGGGAAGCCGAGAAGCGTATCATCCATGCAATCGATCAATGCGAGAAGCTAGGTGGCAAGCTGGTTGGCAATCAGCTCACTCAGGACAAGATCGAGATCGCCCACGAAAACATCGTCAGGCTCGGTACGCAGATCGCCAACTCAGAAGCGAATATCCGAGAGCTCAATTTTCAGCTGATTCAGGCTTCTCAATTAGAGCGGCGCGCGATTCGGTCAAAAATCCTTCTCGAGCAGGCCAACCTTGATGTGAGAAAACTCAGGCTCAGTCGCGCGGTGGAAGCGCAAGAAGACAACTTCATCAAGTTCATCCACGCCCGGGAGCTCCTTGAGATCCCAGCGAACATCCGAATTGGTCTGCTGAACTCTCAGCCGGTGCAGCCGTTTGATTTGCCGGATCCATTTGTGGTGGCGCAAGAGCAGCTGAACGCATGGAAGGTCGTCTTCAAGAAAGCTTACGATCAATCGACCGATCTTTTGATGCGAGAGCAGGTCGATCTATTCATGCGCACTCGGATCGGTGAAACCCGAAAGTTTGTCCGCGATATGAATAAGCTGACTAGCAAAGTCTCGGGCAAGCTCTTTACTGAGAGCGATCGAGGCGCGCACCTTCAGGAGTACGGCAAGCACTTGGCTGTAGCCAATTTAGGCCGCCTGGCAACTGCCCTTAAGATCGTGATCCCGGCCGCAGTGATCGAGCGGATGAGTAATGATGTGATCAAAGAGGCATGGGATTGGCTCTTCAATGAAGATGACACGACCCATCCAGCACCGTGATTGATCCTGTGTCGACCTCACTCCGTCCTTTGCAGTTCACGGTAGAAAAGTCGCTTCCCGACGCAAGCGGCGTGAGTCGCGCACGAGCGGGGCGCTTAGTCTTGCGCGGACTCGAGGGGCAAAACCACGAGATTTTGACTCCAATCTTTATGCCGGTGGGAACCGTGGGCTCGGTCAAGGCTGTGACCACTCAGGAACTCCGACAAGCTCATGCCCAGATTATTCTCGGAAACACCTACCACCTTTACCTGCGCCCGGGGCACGAGCGGGTGGAGAGATTAGGCGAGCTCCATCGTTTCATGGCTTGGGATGGCCCGATCCTAACGGATAGCGGGGGGGTTCAGGTCTTTTCGTTGGCGGGCCTGAATCAGGTCG
>CAZGCK010000095.1:9990-14900 GCA_964524175.1 uncultured Bacteriovoracaceae bacterium
TTTCAGTCGCATATCGATGGGAGTAAGCATCGGTTTACGCCGGAGCTCTCAATGGTGATCCAGAAGGCGCTCTCAAGTGACATTGTGATGGCCTTTGATCAGTGCCCTCCGTATCCAGCGACCGAAGAACAAGTGCGCGCTGCAATGCGCCGTACATTGGCATGGGCGCACCGAGGTTTGGCAGTAGAGCTTAAACCTCATCAGGCCCGATTTGGAATTGTCCAAGGTGGGCTTTACGAGCACCTTCGTCAGCAGTCAGTCTCTGAACTCACGCCCCTGCCGTACGATGGCTTTGCGATCGGGGGGTTATCGATTGGCGAGTCTCCCGATTTGATGCAAAAGATGGCTGCCTTTACAGCTCCTCTGCTTCCCTTTGAAAAGCCGCGTTATCTCATGGGGGTAGGGCGCCCTGAGGATCTTGTGGAGGGAGTTCGTGCAGGAATTGACATGTTCGATTGCGTCATGCCAACTCGCAATGCACGCAATGGGCAGCTCTTTACGAGTCGCGGCAAGGTCAATATAAAAAATGCTCGCTATCAAGATGATCCCGGACCTCTGGATCCAGAATGTCCCTGCGAGACCTGTACAAAGTACTCGCGAGCCTATCTTAGACATCTTTTTGTTTGTGGGGAGATGCTTTCGGCTCGCCTCAATACGGTTCACAACCTGACCTATTATTTGGGAATTATGCGGCAGATGAGGTCAGCGATTCTCGAGAATCGGTTTGACGATTGGACCAAAACTTTTTATACGAAAATGAATGCGACAAAATTTGAGTAAAATGAAGTATTTTTCGTTTGTTAACGCGGCGCTTTCAGTGGCTTGGGTGGCTTCTGCTTGGGCAGATGGTCCAGCGGCTCCGGCTGCAGGAGCGCTGGCTCAGCCCCCCCCTCCGAGCATCGGCAGCATGCTGGTTCCTTTCGCCCTGATGTTTGGTGTCATCTATTTCTTGATGATTCGCCCCCAGCAGAAGAAGATGAAAGAACAACAAGCGTTGCTTGGCGGCCTCAAGCATGGGGATGAAATCCTCACTAATTCAGGCATTCTTGGTAAAGTCACCGGAATCACCGAAAAAGTGGTAACCGTTGAAGTGGCCGACAATGTCCGCGTGAAAATGCTAAAGAGCCAAGTCAACCAAGTCATTAAAGATAACATCAAAGATCTCGCTTAAGACCCCGCAAGGAGTTCAACATGAGCCGCAACTGGTGGGGGAAGTTCCTTCTCCTCTGTTTCTTCGTCGGACTTTCTATTGTTTACGTTTATCCGACGATTGCTAACTTAGATCTGGAGAAGACTAAGTTTCCATTCAAGCAAAAGATCAACCTCGGGTTGGACTTGCAGGGCGGCCTTTACCTAGTTCTGGGCGTCGACTTCAATAAAGTCTATCGCGACGTTTCGAGCCGTCAGGCTTCGAGTCTCAAGGACCGATTGGCAGAGAAGAATCTGGCTCCTAAGGACGTCAAAGCAGTTCGTGAAGGCTATCCTGCTGACGATCCTCGGATTCTTTTAGAATTTGATGGCGCCAATCGGGATGCGATCTACGAACTGATTAAAAAAGAGTTCTGGTCGCTGCGTTTGGCAGGGGAGAGCCCCGGTAAGCTCGAGCTCGGATTGTCGCGCGAATATCGGACCGAGGTTCGCGAGAAAACCTTGAGTCAAAGCATCGAAGTCATTCGTAACCGAATCGACGAGTTCGGTGTGGCAGAGCCTTCGATCGTGAGCCAGGGTACGGACCGCGTGGTGGTTGAGCTTCCGGGTGTAAAAGAGGTAGAGCGCGCGAAGGATCTCATCGGACGAACGGCTAAGCTTGAGTTCAAGATGGTTGATGACAAGACCATGAATCAGGCTGAACTCGCTGCTTTGATTGCAGATGCAGAGAAGGTGGGTGGGTTTTCTTATAAAGAAGGGCAAAAGTTTTCGGAGTACGTAGCTAAAGTTAATGCTGCCCTTAAGAGCAAGATCCCTGCAGAAACCGAAATCGCGTTTGAGCGCCCCGACATGGGACGGGCTAAAACGCCTGAGCAGCAAGCTGCTGCCGAAGCCGGGCAGCGCATCCCCTATCTGTTGATCTCTAAGGTTGAGGTGACTGGCGAGGACTTGGCGGATGCACAAGTGCAGATCGACCAGGAGAATCAACGACCCAACGTGGCCTTTACCATGAATCCTCGGGGTGCAACGCTCATGGATAAGCTGACGTCGGCGAACATCGGTCATCGAATGGCGATTGTTCTCGATAATATCGTGCACTCGGCGCCAGCCATTCAGGGCAATATCAGTTCTCGTGGCCAGATTACCCTGGGTCAGGGTGATGGCGAGGAGATGATGAAAGAGGCTAAAGACCTCGCAATCGTGCTTCGCGCTGGCGCCTTGCCAGCTCAACTCGATTTTCTTGAGCAACGCGTAGTGGGTCCTTCCCTCGGTCAAGACTCGATTAAAAAGGGAGCGCTCGCGAGCTTGATCGGAAGCTTGGCGGTCTTTTTGTTCGTAACCTTCTACTACCGCGTGAGCGGCTTGATCGCAGTTTTCTCGCTCGTTCTCAACGTGCTCTTTGTTTTGGCGATCCTTGTAGGGATGGAAGCGACGCTGACCTTGCCGGGTATCGCGGGTATTGCGTTGACGGTGGGTATCGCCGTTGACTCGAACGTTGTGATCTACGAGCGCATCCGTGAAGAACTCAGGCTGGGCAAGCGCCCGCATGGAGCAGTGGAGGCAGGTTTTCAGAAAGCCTTCCGCACGATCCTGGATGCCAACGTGACGAACGCCGCCGCCGCTGTGGTGCTGTTGATGTATGGCACGGGGCCTATCAAGGGCTTTGCCGTGACTTTGCTCATCGGTATCGTCACCACTCTATTTACCGCAGTTTTTGTATGCAAACTGGTCTTTGATGCCTATCTGAAGCGTCTCGAAGATCGTGGCCTCGAAACCGTGAGCATCTAAAAGTAAAACACCATGTTTGAGCTGATTAACCCCAGGATCCAGGTGGACTGCGGCGGAAAACGCAATCTCTGGATGGGGATTTCGATTGCGGCAATTGTCGGTGCAATGGTTTTGTTTTTTACCAAAGGCCTAAACTACGGAATCGACTTTACAGGCGGCGCCGAAGTGCAGCTGAAGGTTCCGGCGGCTTGGGATATCACCAAAGTGCGCAGCGAGATGGAGGGTGGTGGACTCAAAAACGTCAAGGTACAGCAGATTGGCGAAGTTTCGGCGCACGAGTTCTTGGTGAAGGCCCAGGGCGACGAAAGCACTTTAAATCAAACTGCTAAGCAAGTTGAAGAAGTGCTCGGTAAATCGCTGCAAAAAGGCGAGTTCGAGATTCAGCGAGTGGACGTCGTAGGTCCTGCTGCGGGTAGTTCTTTGCGCATGAGCGGCTTCTTGTCCATGCTCTACGCCCTGGTCTGCATCTTAGTCTATGTCACGATCCGGTTCGACTATCGCTATTCTCCGGGTGCAGTGCTCGCGCTCTTTCACGATTCGGTCGTCACTCTGGGTGTGTTTGCCCTGACTCAAAAGCAATTCGACCTGCAGATCCTGGCAGCTCTTCTCGCTCTGATTGGTTATTCTAACAACGACACGATTATCGTCTTTGATCGAGTTCGCGAGACGATTCATGCTCATCCGGGGCTCACCATCGAGAAGGCCGTCAATCGCGCAATCAATGAGACTTTGGGTCGAACGATCCTCACCTCTCTTTGTACATTCTTTACCGTGTTTTCACTCTGGGCACTGGGCGGCAAAGTGATCGAAGACTTTGCCTTCACGCTCATGGTCGGCATTGTTGTTGGAGCTTATTCGTCGATCTTCGTAGCCAGCTCTCTGGTGATCGCCCTCACGAATTATCACAAAGGGCGTGCCGATCAGCTTAAGGCGTCCGGTAAGGCTAAGGCTTCGAAAGCGAGCCGTCGGGTTGCTCCTCGCCCTGAGCCTCAGGCATAAACGGATACATGTCCCAACATCATCTTGAGCCTCGCGAGTGGCGTTCTCGAACAAGTCTCAGTGGCGCGGATACAGATGAGGCGCTCCGACGACTTCGAGAGGAGACAGGGCTTTCTTCGATCACGCTGAGAGCTTGCTTGACGCGAGGCCTTAAGACAGCTCAAGAGATTCAGGCGTTTTTGAATCCAGGTTTCGAGTTGCTCACGAGTCCTCTCAAAATCAAGGACATGGAGCGCGCGATAGAGCGGTTAGCCTCTGCCCGCCAAAGCGGTGAGCTTGTCAGGATTTTTGGTGACTACGACGTTGATGGAACAACAGGGGCGGCGCTTCTCTCCTGGGTGCTCAAAGATCATGGCATCAAGTACGATGCGCGTCAGCCGGATCGCTTCAAGGACGGCTATGGCCTCAATGTCAAAGCGGTCGAGGAGGCTGCGCAAGCTGGGGCTCGAGTGCTTTTGACCGTGGACTGCGGGATCACTAGCTTCGATGCGGCTCGCAAGGCACGTGAGTTGGGCATCGATCTGATCGTGGTCGATCACCATCAGTTCGGAGAGGTGCTCCCGGACGCCTGGCTCATCCACCCGGGGCTTCCGCAAGAAACCTATCCATTCAAAAAGCTCGCCGCCGTCGGGGTCGCCTTTAAGTTTGCTTCGGCATTATTGGTGCGGGCTCGCGAACGCGGTATCGCTATCGCCGAAGGATGGGAAAAATGGTTGCTTGATCTCGTATCGATCGCGACGGTGACGGATATGGTGGGACTTGTGGGAGAAAACCGTCTATTAGAACGGTATGGACTGCTCGTGCTCCGAAAAACAAAGCGTCCAGGCTTTTTAGCCTTATTTGAAGCGGCAAAAATCGAGCAGAAGTCGGTGGATGTCGAGTCGATTGGTTTCGCGATTGGTCCGCGTCTGAATGCGGCGGGTCGTATGGATCATGCGAGTCTTGCGCTGCGTTTATTGCTCGCAGAAACACAA
>CAZGCK010000096.1:0-14740 GCA_964524175.1 uncultured Bacteriovoracaceae bacterium
GGTCATGATGACAAACCCTGGAGGTTAGTATGAGTTTGCGTATCGCTACCAACGTGCAAGCCCTGGCAGCACAAAGACATCTAAACACGAATCACCAATTTCAGAATAAAGCGCTCGATCAGCTTTCATCTGGGAGCCGAATCAATCGAGCAGCAGACGATGCTGCCGGACTCGCGATCAGCAGCAAGCTGACTGCGAACATCCGATCCATGAAGCAAGCCACAAGGAACGCGAATGACGGTATCAGCCTCATTCAAACGGCTGAAGGCGCGATGAACGAAATCGGCAACATCCTCACGCGCCTGCGTGAGCTGTCGATTCAATCCTCTTCCGACACGATCGGCGACATTGAGCGCGGATTCGTCGACAAAGAAGTTCAAAATCTCAAATCAGAAATCGACCGCATCTCGAACTCGACCGAGTTCAATGGCACGAAGCTGCTCAACGGCACTTCGCAACCCTTGGACATCCAAGTTGGGATCACCAACGACCCTACTATCGACCGCTTCGTGTTCGACACCCCTTCGCGCCTAACTACGCTCGAAGCCCTCGGCATCACCTCCGTTTCGACGATGAACAAGGAGAGCTCCCAGATGAACATGGGGATGCTCGACGTAGCGATCAACAGACTGAATGAGAATCGTTCCGGCTTAGGCGCTCTCCAAAACCGCCTGCAATCGACGATCAACAACCTCAACGTCTATCGAGAGAACCTTGAAGGCGCCAACTCCCGCATCAAAGATACGGACATGGCCGAGGCTACGAGCGATTTGACAAAGCAGAACATCCTAACTCAGACCAATGTGGCTATGCTGTCTCAAGCAAACAGCAACCCCCAGCTGGCTCTGAAGCTCCTTGGATAACTGGCCTTCCCTTGACTTGACCCCTGTTCAGCTCACGCGCACGCACGTGGCGTGATACGCAAAAGCAAGCAGGACATCCCAGGACAGGGATTCCTGCTTGTCTTTTTTTGACCGGAAAGCTAGAGCAATTAAACCTTTTTTTGGAAGTGTTTGAATGCTTTTAGATGCCAAGTCTTCTATTCCCGCTACGCGACTGCCCTTGCTCCATCCGGATTACCGGTATGCAGCCTCCCGCAATATTTATTCAGCCAAACTAGAAACACTGAAGGGTCGCGTGTTTTCCTGCAATGAAACAGAGACTCATCGCGGGCATTGGCGGGAGTACTTTCCAGATCAAAGCGGCACCGCGATAGCGCGACGCCAGCTCCACGTCGAGATCGGTTGCAACGCCGGGCATGTCACGGTCGAGTGGGCAGCGAGCAACCCGCACCAGGCTTACATCGGCATAGACTGGAAGTTTAAGCCCATTTTCAGAGCTACCGAAAAAGGCATGAAGAAAAGCTTGGGCAACCTTTTGTTTTTCCGCGCCCACGCCGATCGCCTGCACTTTATGTTTGGAGAGGGCGAGATTGACCATCTTTACCTGTTCTTTCCGGACCCTTGGGCCAAGAAGTCCCAACTCAAGAACCGCTTCATCACCGCAGAACGCCTGCGTGCGATCGCTCCGCTGATGTCCGCGGGCGGAAAGTTCCATATCCGTACGGACCACCCTGGGTACTTTGAATGGATGGAAGCAGCTGTCGCGGAAGTACCGGATCTTTGGCGAGTCTCCGAGCACACGCGGGACCGCCATGCAGGAAATGCGGCACCCGAGAAGCTGAAGATCCCAGATGTGACGCTTTTTGAGGGGCTTTTTATCAAGGACGGCATCAAGATCAACGCGATGACGCTCGAGCGAGTTTAGGGCCAGTTTTCAATCCCACTCTGTGGCGATGTCGCATGGGCTAATTCTAATCCTCAATCTTCGTGGACTCCCCGTTTTTTCCAATTTGCCATTTTCCACTCAACTGCCCCAGCCCATCATAAGATGTAGCAACTCTGCTTCCGTCCGCCATCTCGTCAAATCGACCTTCATACAATCCGGATTCGAAGAGTGTCACTGAAGTCGTGGACCCATCGATTCGCTTCAAGGTAAACGACTTGACTCCGCCTCCGTTGTAGTATGATCGAAAGAGGTCATCGCCGTTGGCTAGCTTCCAGTTCTCTGAGATCAACTCGTCGCGAGCGCTAAAATGACGGTACCCCACCGAGCCGTCCTCAGTCTCTTCATGAGCTACCCACGTGCCATCGGCGTTGGGCGTCTTCTCGACGGTTGTTGCGGAAGGAAAATCATTTTGAATCAAGGCCTCTAAATCAGTATCGAACTGAGCCAAAGCAGGTTTTGCCTTCTCATGGGCGCTTGGCAAGGAACTAAAGTTTGTTGTCAGAACGGGTGAGTTTCTCGGTTTTTGGGCCTTCGCAACTCTCTCAACGGGTAAAACGCCCGGGTTAGCTCTAATACCCAAAGGGGTGCCAACCCCTATTGCGGGCTTCAAAAAGTACTTGCCCAGCCAAAAATGATCAAAAGCAGCTCCTGCGAGGAACAAAGACGCTCCAAGTGCAATCCTTTCTAAGTGCCCCATGTTCTGGAAGTAGCAAATCAAGGATAGCTCCGCAACGTTGCGACCACGATGTGTGAACTGCCCCGTGAGCCTTTTGATGTTGACCCAAAGAGTGGGAATAAAGTTCGCTAGAGAGCCAGATGATGAACGAGTTGCATGGCGGAACTCAGTGCGCCTTCACCTCTGTCCAAGCGCGGTCCCAAAGCGTAAGCGACTCGCCTAAATCCTGGATCATCTCGCATTTTGCTAGCATCGCATCGGTGGGAAACAAGCTCGTATCCGCCTGCAACTCCTTGGGCAATAGAGCAACGGACTCCTTGTTCACCGGAGCCGCAAAGATAGCGAGTGCCGTGGACGCCCCCGACTTGGCTTCGAGTAAGTAATTGATCAACGCATGTGCCTCTGCAACATTCTTCGCGCCAGTCGGGATTGCCAAATTATCAAGCCACAGAGTGCACCCTTCTTCGGGGATCAGGTATTGAATCTTGCCCCCCGTCTGCTTGCGGGCCTGAAGCGCATCCTGAACATATGCATGAGACACAGCAGTCTCTCCATTCACCAGCATCGCCAACGTCTCAGAAGTGAAAGCCTTGACGCTCGCCCGATGTTTGATCAAGAACTCCTTGGCTTGTGCGATCTGAGCGGGGTCCTTGGTGTTCAAACTATAGCCCAGTGCCTTGAGCGCCACGCCCATGGTTTCGCGCACATCATCCAAAAGCGAAAACTTGCCTGCCAAAGCAGAGTTCGAGAACAATGACTTCCACCCTTTGATCTCGCCTGGATAGAGGGTCCGATTAACTGCGATGCCCGTGGTACCCCAATCATAGGGCAGAGAATATTTGTTTTCAGGGTCATAATTTCGCTTCAAGTGGCGAGGGTCGAGGCTTTTGGCGTTAGGGAGCTTGCTGGGATCAAGGGCCTGGAGCAGTCCCAATTTCTGCATCGCAAAAATCATGTAATCCGAAGGTACGACAACGTCATACCCTGACGCACCAGCTTGCAATTTAGCCAAAAGCTCTTCATTGGAAGAGTAATTTGAGACCTGAACTTTAACGCCCATGCGCTTCTCGAAATCAGCAATGAGCTCTGGAGAAAGATAGTTCGACCAAATCGCGAGATTCACGACCTTATTGAGTGACGCGGGCGCCCCTGCACTTGAGGAAGTAACCTCGGACTTCTTGGTGCAAGCCGCAGCACAGGCAAGCAGCGAGATCAATACGAACAGCAGAAATTTTTGCATGCTGCCGAATTACAACGCTCATCACTAGGAGAGAAGCACAAAGTGGCGATGCGGCCTGAAGTTTGTGCTTCCAGAAACAACAAAGCGCGATATCTTTTTCTCATATGAAAAAAACATTTCGAACTCTCCTTCTCGCGCTTACCGTTCTGACCGCACCCGCATCCACCAGGGCAGCGGTTCAGCTGGCTCCGCTCGAGCTCGAGCTCGACAGTGTCCACTACGCTCATCTCATCAGTCAGCTTCCCAAGCCGCCTACCCATTTGCGCAACTCACTCGACACCATCTTGGATATCGGCAAACGCAATTTAGATTGGCTTTCACTCATCAACTCACGCCGGGATGCGGGGCACCAGATCTCCTTCACTTCTGAAGCGACGCAAATAGCGTATCCGATCGAGTCTCCTCGTTTTTCCAATCCGACGATCATTGAGACAGACTACAAGGACATTCTCGCCGGTTTGCCCAACTCCTTTAAGAAGCCTCTCCTCGATATGAATAGCCCACTTCCTGTCGATGCCCCTCTGGCAGATGACGAGTACATTCTTTGGGGTGCAAAACTCGATCGAATCTACCAGGCTGCAGCTCGCTGGAGACTTCAGGAACCCGCCATGGGCTATTACCGTGCCAATGCTCGCAACGACGTTCGCGGCTATGTGGCCCTTTCAAAAGAATCGGACCTCGACAAAAAGCTCAAGGCCTATGGAAGTTTGAACTCAGATGTTAAAGATCGCATTCGCAGCGCGCTGATCGGGATGTGCTTCAACACCCGTAGGAGCCGCACCCAATGCGCCACCGAGTTAGATCGTTCGATTACCCCAGCAAAGGGCGCAGCTCCATTCTACCAACGGTACTTCGCCGCAAGCCACCGTCTCTACGAAGGCTATTTTAGAATTGGTATGGAACGTAGCGATGTCCAATGGACTGCGCGTGACCCCAAAGTTCTCTCCATGCCGTTTGCCACCCCCACTTCTCAGCTGATCCAGGAATTCTTGGTCGGCAACATCGAAGACGAATGGCGCTGGGGCGATTGGGCATTGAAACTCAACTTTATTCCCGGTGCTGCTGACACCACCGCTCATGTCGTCTTTAAACCAGGCGTCACTCCCAACGTGAATGGTTTGGGCGGCAGCAGAATCACGATGGACGCAAATCAACCCCTGACCGAGTACAACGTCCGCTGGACGATTCGTCACGAGTTCGGCCATGTCTTAGGATTCCCGGACTGCTACGCCGAGTTCTTCACCGATGACGAAGGCCCAACTGGCTCGGGCGGCGTCATGATTAGCTACCAGATCGACATCACCGACTTGATGTGCAGTCGCCGCGGCAAGCTCAAAGAGCGGCACTACAACGACATGAAAACTTCTTACTATCGGTAAACGCAGGCTCAATTCGCAGAAGATCATAGGCAAAAGCAATCCAGGGACCTTGAAAACCGCTCAAGGCATATACCTAAAACTCACAAACGCCTTTTTGCCTGCCCCGATCTGAATCGTCTTCTCCGGCAAGGAGCTGCCCGCGCCAACTGGGCTCACCTTGACCTGATAGGTTCCTGGCGCAACCGCGAGGCGCGCGATCTGCAGATCATGAGGCAGAAGATTCCAGGACCTGCAGTCGGCCTGATCGCTCACGTAGAAAAAAACCTTCGCAGCGAGTCCCAGCAGTGGGTCCGTGTGCTTGCCGATCTGATCGGAGACCACCTCCTTAGCCACGATACCCGCTATCTTCTTGGCAATGATTCCACCAAACTTCTCTTCGAGGTTCTGCATCGCAGTCCACTCGATGTCATGGAGGATTGCAGTCTCCGCCTGCGCGTTGGTGGGCCCACTCACTGAAACCTGCGCCGCCATCACAGGATTGGCGCGAGCATAGAACTTTGGAACCTGAGAAAAACTAGGATGCGGTCGCTTGATCGGCGAGATGCCGTTCTCATAGATCACGATGATCTCGGCAAGGCCCGGCTGTTTGACGCGCGAAACGGTTTTTAGCGTCTCGCGATGGTCTTCAGGGGTGAGATTAAACTCGGCGTCCCACTTCTCCATATCCTCTGAGTTTTGAGTAAGCTTAGCCAAGCGCCAAAGATCTCTACCTAAACTAGGAAACTTGGGCTCAAGCTCCCAAGTTTTCTTGTAATCGATGTAGGCATCGTTCCAGTTGCCCTCTGACTCGTAAAGGATCGCAGAGAGGTAGCGCGCGAAAGCGTTCTGCTTGTACTTGCGCTCGCCCTCGTTCACCATCCGATAGAGCTTCTGGTTCACCCTGCGCGCCTCAACCAACGCATTCTCGATATCGCCCATCAACGCGAAGTTGATTCCGAGATAGGTATTGATCAGGACCTTCTCGAAGTCTTCGCCTTTGTAGTCCTTGATGTTGTCACTGGTGAGCAAAGTCGCGCCTTCTGTCGAAAGACTCGTATAGTCTTTGATCTCAGCGATCTTTTCTGCTTTGAGAAAAGCCTTGTTGCTCTCCTCATATTTGCCCGCGGAGTGGAGTGTGAGCCCCAGATCGAGCAAGTAAAGAAGAGCGTCGCGGCCACTTTCGCCCTGCTCTTCAACACCCTTTCTCAACCGCTCCGCCGCGGCGTCATACTGCCCGGCACGAAAAAGGTTATCTGTCTCACGATCCGACATCCGCGCGGACGTGCAGCCCGCGGCGACGCCCACGACAAGGAGCAAAGCTGCGGCAAACGGCCGGTGTTTCAAATCAACCTCGCTGAAGAGTGAGTCTAGCCCACCCCATGGACTAGAGGCCTACGCTACGTTTGCGAAACTTCTTGCGGATCTCGCGCTCTTCCGTGCAATCGATCGTCGAGGACTCCATGTTGGTGAGGTTCATCGTCAGCTTGTAGTAGATGAACTTGTCGTTGCCGACTTGCTGAACATTGGTTGCCATCGCGCCACTCAGCACGTAGTCAGCGCCTACTTGCCCGCCCCGCTTCTTTTGAGTGTGCCCCGAAACATTGCCAGCAGCGTTGTAATCATATTCTTCGTCCAACGTGCCGCGCTCTTCTTTGTTCACGAAGCGCACTTTGCCAGTTTTGATTAGCGCGGTGCGAATCTTGTCGGTCATCGAGACCGTGTCGATATGCTCTTCGGTGCGATTCTGTACTTTCTGAACAATCACGATCGGAGGTTTAGGTGCATTGGCGACATATCCGCAAGCCACCATCGCCTTAATGATAGTCTCAGCCATTTGCTGCATGTCCGCTTCATTGAACTTGTCATCCAAGAGCTCGACGCGCGTTGGGTCGTCGTAGTCACCCTTAGTAAAGGCCTTAGGACCACAGCCTGTGGCAAAAACAATGTAAGCTGCCGCAATACATGGCGCGAGAACAGTGGCTGAGAGTTGAGCAAGACGCATAGCGGTATCTCCTTAAATTTTTTGAACCATCATTCTCATGAAGCACGTTCATAAATGCAAGGTAGTATTTGAAAGGCGTTAGCATTCATGGTCTTCTCGTGAACATGCAGGCACCTAGTCCCCTGGCCGAGGGATCATTCTGGCAAGCTGCGGTCGCTTTTTCCCTCTGGCTTTGTTGGAGAAGCTCGAAAGGTGTACAACCTTTTTCGCTCTTTTGCCTCCGCAGAGAAAAAAAGCAGCAAGCATTTGCCCCTGAAACATCGTTACTTCAGGGAACTAGGCTGCTCGTTCTGTTCGCGGCGCTTCACTCAAGCGTCGCTCTTGCTCAACCCATTCATGAGACCTTCATCTTTTCTGGCTTGCCCCAAGAGGATCAGATCGACGAGTGGTCCGCACTGCCTGGAACACGCGCTTACATTTTTCAAGCAATGGGTCGACTGGATCCCGACTCTATCAGCCTGCGGGCGCTCGATCGCCTTCGCGGAGCAGACCGGATCCAGGTCGAAGTGAGCCGCTACCCTGGCGAAGATACCCTCGAAGCCTGGCGCTTGCTCGCTTCTCACGGCGTGGAGTTAGTTGTGATTGGCTCGGGGCTACCCACGGATGATGAAATCCGTCGGCTCAATGAAGGGCATTTTACGCGATTAATCCTCGTATCCACTGCCTATCCTGGCCCCGAAGAGGGTAAGCGGCTCGAGCAGCTCAATGCAGAAGTCTCATTGAGCTTTCCGACTCGAGTCTACCCGCGCTTTATGGATAAAGATGGACTCCTTGCTGTGCCAGCACAAATCCCACTGCTCATTGCCACTGACTATTGGCCCAGCTATACGCACATGGATCTCTTCAACCTTTTGCCGCATGCAGTTCGCCTGAGAGTTGCCGATCTGCTGCCCCACGAAGAAGATGTCCAATACTTACTCAATATCAAGCGGCTAAGAGATGTCGGCTTAACCACCGACTTTGACCCCACGCCTGAAGAGTGGCGACGCCTAGGTTCGCTGCGCACCCAGTGGACCGTAAAAAACAGAGTCCCCAGCGAATCGTCACTTAGCGATTTCAAACAAGGTCGCGCGCTAGCACCCACGCTCTCTTTGATCATCGATCAAGATCAACCGCTTGATGCAAGCGACCGAGCAATGCTCGAGCGTCAACCCTTTGCAGTGGAGTGGATTCATTCTGTTGCCCGCTCCGAGGGCTATCGCAGGTGAACCTTCTCGAGACTCTGCATCGCAATCTCCTGTTCATCGGCGGAAAAGGAGGTGTCGGCAAAACGGTCGTGTCGCAAGCGATCGCCCGCACCTTTTCAGAACGCGGCAAGCGCACTCTTTGGGCCACATTCGAAGACCCCACGAGGCCGATGGGAGAGATCAATCAAGTCGGTCCTCTCCTTTGGCATCTCAACTGCGAGCCTTCTGCCGCTTTCGAAGAGTACATGGGCCTCAAAATCGGCCTTCCTGGGCTCACCAAGATCTTTCTTCAAAACAAAGTCATGCGCTACTTGGCAAAAGCCTCGCCCGGCATCCACGAGCTTGTCCTCTTGGGCAAGGTGTGGCACGAGCGCAAAAACTACGAACACGTCGTGATCGATATGCCATCGACTGGATACGGGCTCGCGATGTTTCAGAGCACGGAGAACTTCGCGCGCCTCTTTCACGGCGGCCCTATTTATCACGATGCGGTCGCGATGATGGAGACCTTTCGAGATCCCAAGCAGACCGGCCATCTCGTGGTCTCCCTTCCAGAGGAGATGCCTCTCATCGAGTCCCTCGAGCTCCGCCAGTTTCTTGTCGAAAGATTCCCCAACAATCCACCGGCCATGCTGGTCAACAGGCGCTTTCCGGCGATGCCTTCAGATGGCATGCCTGAGGAGCTTCCACCCCATCAATGGGAGAATCCACTCGCAACGTCGGCTCTCGACTATGTTCGTAAGCGCGCCACGCTCGAAGCCTACAACCTGAGACTTTGGGACGAACAAAAGATTCAATACCTCGAGCTGCCCATGATGCCGCCCTCGACCGAACTGAATGCAGAAGCAAGCAACGCTCATGTCACGCGCCTCATGAGCGCATTGATCAAGGAAAAGAGCTGGATATGAGGGGCATCGATCAAATCCTAGAAGATCGACGCATCTTGATCACTTGCGGGACGGGTGGCGTGGGCAAGACCACGCTCAGTTCTGCCATCGCCTTGAGAGCAGCGCTGTCAGGCCGCAAAACGGTCGTCATCACCATCGATCCCGCCAAGCGACTCGCAACCTCGCTCGGACTCAAAGAGCTCGGCGACAAACCCACCGACCTGACTCCCCAAGTTCGCGCCGCTTGGGAGAAAGCGCGAGCCGCCGGAAAAAACGTGCCCGAAAAATTTGAAGGGACCTTGGCAGCGATCGTTCCGGACACGCGTAGAACTTTCGAGGCGTTCGTCAACGAGCTTGCGCCCAATCCAGCGGTTGCCGACAAGATCATGCGCAACCCGATTTTTCAGATTTTCGCCAAGGAGTTTTCGGGCACCAACGAATATATGGCGCTTGAGCGGCTCATCTCGCTTCATGAGAACGAACCCTTTGATTGCATCATCCTCGATACTCCTCCTAGCCGCAACACTCTGGCTTTCTTGCAAGCCCCTAAGCTGCTCGCACAATTCTTTGATACCGGAATCGTCCGCTACCTCGTCATGCCGGCCAATAAGATCGCCGCCAGCGCGATGAGAAAGGCGCTGGGGATTCTAGAGAAGCTGACCGGTGCAGGCTTCATGACAAGCCTTTTGGATTTTGCGTCGGCGCTTTTTGAAGTGCGTGTCCGCTTCACAGCCAACCTCAATCGCATCACCAACCTGCTCGAGTCGCCCCAGGTCGGCTTCATCATGGTGACCGTGCCCGCACCGGATACCGCACCCGAAGCCATGCACTTTATCGGCGATATTCGCGAGCATCGATTTCATTTCGACGGAGTCGCGCTCAATCGAACTCTGGGATATTTCGCAAGCGAAACACCCCCTCCCGCAAGCGAGGGAGCTGACGCCTTGTCGATCATTCACGCGCTTCAAGAAAGAGAGAAAAAAGTCATCGCATCGATTGAAAAAACAAATGTCCCTCTCTGCGCCAAGCTACCGGAGCTGGCGCGGGATGTTCACTCCGTTGAGGATCTCTTTCATGTGGCGCTCGCACTGGACTCTCAGGCTCGCTAAAACTCTATCGATCCTGGTTGCCGTCCTGGCATTCAGCGCGCCTTCTATGGCCGTGCGCAAAACCCGATTGTCCAAACCTCAAGCCACTCCTAGCGCTTCGCCCACCCCTTCGCTATCCGGACCCGCAGCCGGCCCCGCCTCTGATGAAGAAGCGCGAATCCTCTGGGTCGACGGAAAAAAAGCGATGGACGAGGGCCGCTACGACCAAGCCATTGTCCCGCTCGAGCGATTGGTCGCACGTTATCCGGGCTATCCTGGATTTATCGAGTCACGGCTTCTGCTAGGCAAAGCATTGCTCCAACAAGGACGCCCCAAAGACGCGCAGCCTTACTTAAAGGATTATATCCAAGACCAGGGCACAAGCGCCGAAGCCATCCGAGCCCGCTTGTTGCTCATACGGACCCGACTTGCGCTCGGAGAGTACAACGAGGCCCTTCTCGGTGCGATTGAAGTAAGCCGGTGGGTCAACAATAAGCCCGAGCTCCTTGCCGAGACCCTGCTTCTCAAGGCCCGGGCCCAAATTGGCCTCAAACAGGACATGAGGGCCGAAAGCACTCTGGATTCAGCAAAGAAAACGCTGACAGATCAGATGCCAGCCTCATTGCGGACCGAAGCATTTGCGGCCGGGCTCAAGCTGAAGCTACTCGCTTGTGCAAAATTTCCTAGCGCCGGCCCCCTTGACGAGTCACAAATCCGTGACCAACTTGATCGACGAGGTACCTGCTTGCTTCAATCCCTGTTGATCCACCGACAAGCCCTGGCCGCTGGCGATATGGCACTCGCCCGACTGGCTCAGAGCGAACTAACCCAAGCCGCCCGAAACTATTCGCACACCTGCTCCAACCCTCCGCCCCCTCCGCCCATCACGATTGGCCCCGACAAAACGCGCAAGACCCGTACCGCTCAGCAAGTGAAGACCTATAACCGCGAGATGAGTGTCGTGCTGGAGCAAGACTGCCGAGCAAAGCTGAAACAGGGATATGACCTCACACAGGGATGGAAAGAAAGTCTTCCGACCTCGACAGCTCCGCTCCTCACTGAACTGAGCACAGAGTTGCTCGCACTCTCGAATGGAGAGATTTCGGGCGGCGCTCCATGACACTACCTCAATCCAAAACGAAGAAACTGATCGCAGACGGAATCCAAAAGAACCGCAGACAGATTTGGGAATGGTACATGGCTCAAACCAAGGCCGCTCCGCCTCCCTTTTATACTTCGATTGACCTGAGAGACTCTGGCCACAAGATCGTGCCCGTCGATAGCAATCTCTACCCCGCGGGCTTCAATAATATCTGTCCTGAAGACCAGCGAAACGCTCCTCCGGTGCTTAGAGCGCAAATCGAAGGACTTTGCTCTCGCCTTGGCATCGAAACTGCGCAGAAGATCCTGGTTATCCCGGAAGCGCACACCCAGAATCTTTATTATATTGAGAATATTTACTATCTAACTCAGATCATTCGAAACGCAGGCTTTGAGGTCGCGCTTGGGTGGTACCAAGCTCCCGGCGCACCCGAGCTGGGCGACCCCATCGAGCTCAAGTCCGAAACGGGCAAGGATCTGATCGCCCATCCGATTCAAGTCAAAGACGGAGTCATCTCTGCTGGCGGGTTCGTGCCGGACCTGGTCTTGCTCAACAACGACTTTTCTGGCGGGCATCCTGAGATCTTGGATGGAGTGAAGCAACCGGTCCTCCCCAGCCACCGCATGGGCTGGCATTCACGAAAAAAGAGCGATCACTTTAAGCACTACAATGCGCTAGCGGCCGAGTTTGCGCAGATCATCGGTGTCGACCCTTGGGTCCTGAGCATCGAAACGGAAGAAGTCGCTCCCGTGAATTTTAACGAAGATGAAGGTGTCGAGCGCGTGGCCGAGTCCGTGGACCGAATACTTACGCGGACACGCGAAGCCTATGCTCGACATGGAGTCAAACGCGAGCCCTTTGTCTTTGTGAAGAACAACTCAGGCACCTACGGCATGGGCATCATGGTCGCACACTCTGCCGATGAGCTGCGAACGATGAATCGACGAGCCAAGAACAAGATGAGCGTGGGCAAGAACCGCGCGGCCATCGAGAGCGTGGCCGTGCAAGAGGGCGTGCCTACGACGACGCTTGTGGACCGCTTGGCGGCTGAGCCTGTGATCTACCTTTTTGGCGGCGAGCTGATCGGTGGGTTTTTGCGCACGAACACCGAAAAGGGCGAAGAAGAGAACTTGAATTCGCAGGGCATGGTCTTTAGAAAGCTCTGCATGTCGGACCTGAGGGCATTGAACCCAGATGCCGAGCTCGATGAGGATGCAGGCAAGGAACCGCTGCTGGAGCTCGTGTATGGCGCCGTAGCGCGGATCTCGGCGCTTGCAGCAGGTCGGGAGATGGCGGAGAGGCTCAAATAGCTTCGCCCGACGAGCGCTCACGTCCGTGAACCCGCCGGGCGAAAGTATTTTTGGCTTAATCGGGAGACTGCGAGCTTACCAGGTGAAGCTGCTGTCACCGGTGCAAACAGGAGCGCCAGTTGCCGCATTCGATACAGTCAAGAAAGCGCGGTAAACACCAGTGGTGCCGTGCCAATCCGACAATACGACATCCTGCTGATCGTAGGTGCCATCAAAATCGATCGTGCCCGTTTCGAAGGACTGAGTCAGTTCGGTTCTGTCTCCGTTGCCAACGATTTGCACTTTGATGTTGTACCGCTTACCGGCATAAGCATCAAAGAAGTAGTCGATAGCCAAGGTGTCACCTCCTCCGCAGAAGCCGCCGCCGTTGTCCGTGAGCTTTCTTAGCGCGATCCCACAAGTCTCGGTCAGAGCTTGCTCGCTGGTATCAACCTCATCAGCAAAAGCGGTTGCAGAGAACACGGTCAGAACTAGAGCCAAGAGTGCAGATTTCATTTTCAATCTCCAATAGGGTTTTTAGGGGTTTAGGGAACACTGAGAGCCCCATGTTTGGGCACCCTCATTATGAAGAGCGACGTCTTCTGCTTTGGCTGCCAGCCCTTCAGGCGACTGTAGCTCTTGGGCAGATCCTGTGCTGCTCTCATAAATTTTTCCGAGCTGGGTGCTGATCACTTTGGCGGCCCAAGGATGATAGCCACGGATCGCAAGCTCGCAGGCCACCAAAGCTCCACCCCAATAGTGATAGGGACGCGCAGCCTGAACGAGACTATCGGCAACCCCTAGGTCCTTTCGCTCGCGGCGATGCTGGGCTAGGAGGCCGTAAAAATGGTTGAGATCAGAAAGAGCTTTGCGCGCGTAAGCTACGGATTGCTCGGGAGAAGGGGTGATGAGCAATGCCACCTTCTCGATAAAATACTCAAGCCCATGATTGTGGGTGGCCATCGCCAAAAGCCGCACGAGTTCTAGCGCGGGCACATCTTTATTTAGAGCCGCTTTGACTGCAGACGCTTCATCGAGTCGGGAGTCCAATCGATCTAACCGAGACAAAGAGTGAAGCTGAAGGAGAAGCTGCGAAGACTCAAACCCATTTTCTAGTACAATTCGCGCCAAATACTTGCTCGTGCCCTCAAGCTGGCCATACTTTTGACTTAACGAGCGCAGCGGCGACTCTTTGGGATCCACAATGTCCATTAGATCTTGGGCCAAGGACTCACAGGTTTTGCCATCACCTAAGAAATATTCAGTCGCGCTCCGAGCCCCTGGAACATACCGCCAAGCGACTCGTCCCCATCGATAAGCCATGGGCATTTTGGGATCTTCATCACTCTCATCGGCTTGCATCGAGCAGGCGCTCGCCAAAGTGCTGCGAAGCTGCCGCACCAAATCGCCGCCATCGATAGCGGTCACCCCAGAGACGGACTCTTCGATGATCTGCCTCGGCTCCGTTGGAGCCGAAAATCCTGCCAATTCATAAGCCAGCCGAATCAAAGAATGAGCGAGGACTCGTGTATACGAAGCCGTCCAAGAGCGGATCGCATACGCACCAATCTTTGCATTGTCGATTGGATAGGATTCTAACCAAGTCTGAATCGCACCCATAAGAAGTCGTTTGGACAATCGCTTTGAATCGGGAGCTTCTCCATAAGTCGCACCCAATACTTCACGAATGGCAGGATCACCAATGAGCCGCGCCACAATCTCAGCGCGATAGGGTTTTGCCGTCGAGTCGTATACAAGCGCGATAAGATGTAACGCTTCAGTGAGGAGAAAAACTCCGCGCCCCTCTTCAACGGTGCTGAACGCATGCTGCGGATGAGCAAAGTAGCGCACAGGCTCAGCACAGCTTGCTGAGCTCTGCAGCGCTGCCAAACCCAAACTCGCTCCGATGATGAACTTACCCTTCCACATGCAGGCCCCTCACAAATCAAAATTAACGCAGTGCGAAAACATGAAGTGCGGGACCTATACGGGTGACTGCTATTCAGAGTCAACGCCATTGAAACGAACTGCTCATAAAATAAAAACAATCAACTACACTGAAGTGATCCACTTCCCATTTGTGAGAATTTCGTAGGGATTTTCAGCTTTAATACAAATTAAAA
>CAZGCK010000097.1:0-14497 GCA_964524175.1 uncultured Bacteriovoracaceae bacterium
CGCCTACGCGTACAGCAGAGCCTCCGCGTCCTGCACCAAGGCCAACGCCTACGCGTACAGCAGAGCCTCCGCGTCCTGCACCAAGGCCAACGCCTACGCGCCCGGCACCGCCCACGAGGCCTCAGCCCCCTCGGCCGCATTGATCACTCGTAACCTGTCTTGATGCACGGTTTGGTGTCAAGACAGGTATGAGTTTCTGCTGAATCTCTTCCACCTGACTGAAGCTTTGGCTTGCTGCAAAGTCTCAGTCAGGTGGAGTTGTTTTTGGGAATCGATAGTCGCGCGTTAAATCCAAATCTTAAGCGTAGCCATGACGTGGCTAACGGTAGGCGCGTTCGAGCCTGTTCCAAGCAAAATACTGCCATCGCCACCCACGGAGATGCCGCCTCCAAGTACATAGTCGTAAGAGAGCTTGGGTCCGAAGTATAAACTGGTGCTCGAGTCGTCCACGTTGTTGACTGTTGTCGATTCGGTGCCTAGGCCTGCGCGAATTCCGGCTTGGAGTCCGGGAGCAGGAGGGACGAAGTATGAGATCTCTCCGCCGTAAACATTGAGGCTCGCATCAGTAGTGGTTGCTCCTGTGGGTGTTGTAACGTTGATCGTGCCCCTTCCGATGTGCTCAAAAAAAGCGCCGGCTGCCCAATATGGCGAAATTCGATATCCCGCCAGCAGTCCGTATCCAAGATGGGATCCGCCGTCGTTTCCCAAGATGCCAGCCCCTAATAGAGGACCAAGATAGATTTTAGGGCCAGAGATATAATTGTCAGCATGAAAGTAGGTCTCAGATTGATTTTCAGCGTTTGCTGTTAGGCTCATCGCGATGCTGATCGTGCCGATTGCAAGAGGGAGAGCAATATGCAGTTTCATAGGAAGGATGCCTTCTTTCAGGCCTATGTATCGCAATAAACAGGCCACGGCATTTGCGTTTAGTTTCGCGGATGCGCCAGCAACTCGGAGTACCCTTGCTCGCGAAGCATGCGTCCAGTAATTGATGCCTCGTCGCCGATCAGTTTCTCGGGCGTGCCGGCAGCTATGAGATTGCCTCCATCTGCTCCTCCGCCAGGCCCAAGGTCGATGACCCAATCGGCCTGAGCAATGACATCGAGGTGATGCTCAATCATCACGACGCTGTGCTTGGCATCGACAAGGTCTTGAATCACGCCGAGCAGGCGCTTGACATCTTCTAGGTGAAGTCCCGTGGTCGGTTCGTCAAAGATGTAGAGCTGGTTTTCTGCTCCTTTGTCGTCGAGCGCGGCCGCGATCTTTAGGCGTTGGCTTTCGCCCCCGGAGAGCGTCGTCCCGCTTTGGCCCAAGTGGAGGTAGCCTAGGCCTACGTCACGCAAGATGCCGAGCTTGCGCACCAGAATCGGGTTGTCGCGAAACAGTTCGTAGGCGTCGTCGATCGTGGTGTTGAGTAGCTCATGCACATTCTTGCCTCGATACGCGACGTCGAGAACGCTCTTTTTGAAGCGCTTCCCATCGCATTCCTCGCAAGGAAGCTTTACTTCAGCCATGAAGTGCATATCGAGTGTGATTTCGCCTTCGCCTTTGCAGACTGGGCATATGCCACCGTCCACATTAAACGAGAAGTGTTGGGGCGTGTACCCGCGACGAAGCGATAGCACTTGGTTGGCGTAGATGCGTCTGACTTCGTCCCAGGCTTTGAGATAGGTCGCGGGGTTAGAGCGCGAGTTTTTGCCGATTGAGGATTGGTCAAGCATGACCACGCCACCAATTTGGTCGGCGCCATAGAGCTTGTCGAAGCGTCCCACTGGGTCGGTTGAAAGGTGAAAGAGCTTGGCTAAAGAATTATAAAGCGTCTTGTGCACAAGAGTGCTTTTGCCGGACCCTGAAACGCCCGTGATCACCACAAAGCGATCGAGTGGGATCTCCACGTCGATCTCTTTGAGATTATGCTCGCTGCAGCCTGTAAGCTTAATCGAGCGACGAGCCGGTGGGCGAGAGGAGTGGGGTCTGCCCACTTTGAACGCACCCGAGAGATACTTGCCCGTCACTGAGCCCGGCTCAGCGATCAGGTCGGCGGCTTGTCCTTGGCTCATCAACTCACCACCCCGGCGACCGGCCCCGGGTCCTAGCTCGACCAGCCAATCCGCCTTGCGCATCACTTCGAGGTCGTGCTCGACGACTACGACTGTATTGCCCTGGTCGCGCAGACGCTCGAGAACCCGGATCAGGCGAGCAGTGTCCGCAGCGTGTAGCCCGATCGATGGCTCGTCGAGCACGTAGAGGGTGCCACAAAGTCCATTGCCGAGTTGCGTGGCCAAGTTGATGCGCTGAAACTCTCCGCCGCTTAGTGTCTTCGCGAGTCTTGAGAGCGTGAGGTAGCCAACGCCGACTTCTTCGAGAAACTCCATTCGTTTAGAGACCTGCGTGATCACTTCTTGGGCGATCTTACGCTCCGAGGGCGTGAAGTCGATCGTCTTGAACCATTTGACTGTATCGATGATGGGCGTCTCGAGAACCTGCGCGATGTTTTTATCGCCTACTTTGACTGCGAGAGCCTCAGGCTTGAGACGTGCGCCGCGGCAGACGGGGCAGAGGGTTTGGTTTTGATAGCGGCGGATGAAGACGCGGATGTGCAGCTTGTATTTGTAGCGCTTGAGCTCCTCAAAGCAGCCTAAGATCCCGGGAAAAGTCTTATCCGTCGGGTCGCCTTCCCAGAGGAGCTTGCGCTGCGCGGGGGTGAGCTCTCGATAGCGTTTGCCCACGGAGATACCCTGGCGCTCAGCAAACCTAAACATATTGGTTTGCCAATCGGAGAGCGAAGGCTTGGAGAATGGATCGATAGCTCCGTTTTTGAGTGTCTTCGAAGGATCGGGCACGACGAGTCCTTCGTCGATATCGAGCGTAAAGCCAAAGCCGCTGCACCGGTTGCAGGCACCTAGCGGACTATTGAAAGAAAAGAGATGCGGTTCGGGCATGCGATGCTCTTTGCCGCATTTTACGCATGCAAACTTGTTGTCGTATGCCTTGAACTCGTGGGTATCCAAGTCGTGAAAACCCACCCATCCATGCCCGATAGAAAGGGCTTGGTCGATCGAATCAAGAAGCCTGCCGCGTGTATCGCGATCCGGCGTCTCGGAAATCTTGAGGCGGTCGACGACTACCCAGAATTCGCCGCGCGCGACTTGCTCGGAGGTGAACTTTGGAAATGAATCTGAGCCTAGGTCCTCAAGGTCGAGGACTTGGGGTTTTTTGGAGGCCTCGCGAGGAGTCCATAGAACTCGTTTAAAGCCCTGCTCTTTGATGACTTGAAACAAAGTCGTTGGAGTCGTGCCTGACGAAGCAGTTTTCTTAGAGGCCTTCTTGGTGGTTTTGCTCTTTGCCTTTTTGGCGGGAGCCTGAGTTGATTCGGGCGTCGCTGCGCCCACCGGCGCAACGATGAGGGCCTTGCGCCCGGGCAACCACTCGGCTGCCCAGTCTAGCAGAGCCTGCGAGTCAAGTCTGCGCACAGAGCTCCCGCAGTCCATGCAGTAGGTGCGTCCGGCTCTAGCAAAGAGGACGCGCATGTAATCCACGATCTCGGTTTGCGTGCCCACGGTGCTGCGCGAGTTGACGATGTGGTTTCGCTGCTCAAGCGCGATGGCGGGTGGGATGTTCTGGATGCTGTCGAGATCTGGTTTGGGCATTTTCTCGAGAAACTGCCGAGTATAAGTCGATAGGCTCTCTACGTAGCGACGCTGCCCTTCAGCGTAAAGCGTGTCAAAAACGAGCGAGCTCTTGCCGCTTCCCGAAAGCCCGGTCACCACCGAGATTTTTCGCGCGGGAAACTCGACGGTCACGCTCTTTAGATTGTTTTGCCTCACTTTGATGAGGCGAATGGATCGGGAGTTCATTGAAAAGGGGAGGGCTCTTTTGGTCAGTGTGGGTGAGTTTTTAGGTTATTGTTTTTAATGGGTTTTTGCTGAGGCATTTTGAGTTGGATGGGGTCCGTCCTTCGGTAAAAGTACGTGGCGCAGAGGAGTCCTGCAAGTGCAATTGCGAGATGACTTGGCGGTCAATGCAGGATCGGAATCATCTGATGTCTCTGAACCCCACAGATGGGTCTGAACGACGTCCTTGGGCAGGTGTCAAAACCTTATACAGGGAAGAGTGCCCCCAGCGTGAAGGGCTGTGAATTTTGCCCCAGAAGATTCAGCCATTTACCTAAATAACCGCTAAATACGCTTTGTGGCACTCGACTTGCTCTATGGGGCGCGGCCAAGAGCTTTTGATATTCACGTAAGCTAGACTCTAAAGCTCGGGCAATTGAGGTCAGTATGAAGTTTTTGTGGTTCGTTTGCGCTACTGCGTTTGCTCTCACCACGCTCTCGTTGTCGATTGCTTCGGTTCCGCTGGAGTCGATGCACATCACTAACGATACGGCGATCTATCAGAATCTCTCGGAGATCAAGATTCCTCACGAGCCTCGTCCCAATTTTGACGGCGATATTGCTCGTCTTGCGACGCTTGAAGGCAACTATCGCGAGAACTTACCTTCGCTCGCTAAGAACCCCAGCCTACTTGGGCCTATGAAGCGCATTTCAAAACAAGCTTACTCGGTTCCGACTGCGCCGATCTCTGGCTCAGCGGTTCGTCGCAAGCCAGTCGCTTCAGCTCACTAAACCAGCGCTTAAACCCCTGCCTTTTCTGGATCTGCGTAGATCGCAGTCAGCGTCTTGAGCATTCTCGCGGCGTGCATCCCATCGATCAGACGATGATCAAACGTCACGCTCAGCTTGCAAATGTGACCCACGGTGAGTTTGCCCTCTCTGACGACGGGTGCTTCTTGGGCGCTCCCCACGGCGATCAGCAGTGGCACGCGTGAGTAGGGGACCAGCGGCGCAAACGCCATATCCAAGCCCAATGAGCCGATATTGGTGATCATCACGCTGCCAAATGGGTCGCGCGGACTGCCCAGAAGCGGAGACCAAAGATTGAGCGTGTACATCATGAAGCCTGCGATGCCTAAAACATAACGGGTTGCCCATGAAGGGAGCAGGCCCATGGTTCCTTTCATCTGCTTAAAAGCGGGATCGCCTTCTTCTCGAATTGCGCGCACGCGATCCTGCATCTCGAGCGCGATCTCTGCGATGGTTTTTCGGTCGGCATTGCGAACCGTCATGCCCGAGAGGTCCAGGCCCGAGGAGTCGCTCGCGACCTGAAAAAACACATCCACGTTTTTGCGAGGATAGAGGCGGCTGAAGCGAAGCATGCAGTTGATCTCAGGGTGGCGGGCGAGAGTCAGGGCGATCGCCTTGCCCGTGAAGTGGGAGAGAGTGAGTTTCACGCCCGTCAGCACACGCATTTTTTCTAGGTAAGCTAGCGCCGGAGCCACATCCATCTCGGCCACGCCGTAGACGCTCGGGTCACCGACGGTTTTCCATGTTCCGACGGCGATCTTGCGCCAGCTGGAGGCGCGATGAGGGCGGTAGAGCTCTACATTCTTTGTTAGAAATGGCATCGTGCCACCGTACAGCCTAAAAGTAGCCGGGCACAACACCCAGGCACAACTAAAGATGAGAGACGGGACTTAGCTGGGCTTACTAACGACTAGCTGCCGGTTATCTGAGTGTTTTTGCCTTGGCTGCTGCAGGAGTCGCCACGTTTCTATCCATCTTGAGCTCGCCCGACACCCAGGTGGCCTGCTTCGTGAAATAGCGTCTTTCGACAATCTTAAAGAGGTTGTCGTCAATGCCCAGCCGAGTGAAGTAATCTTCTGGGTCGCCCGAGCCCATGGCCTTGATGCCCGCTTCATCTTTAGCTCCAAAATCAGCGGAGCTTACGCCAGTGCCATCAGCTCCAGAATCATCATGGAAAAGTCCGCCCGAAATAGAGCTATTGCCCCCTGCTGCAGCACCTGAACCTGACTTATAGGCGACGTCCTCGGCAGTGGCTGTATTTGTCGTTGGAGAGGGGGCATCTCCACCGGACGCGCTGGTCGTGAGGCCAGAGGGAGAGAAGCCTCCTCCGGAGCTTCCGTTAAGGCCTGCAGCATTTTTAGTTCCTTTGCGCACATCTTGTGTGCCGACCGATCCGCCTCCGCTGCTCGTAGCCGCGGGAGCGCCGCCTTTGCCGTTGGATCGGGTGCCGCCTACAGTAGCGGCTTCACTTTGTGCGGGATTGCCGCCTAAAGTAACTGCAGCATCTTCGGCGCTGAGAGCTTCAGCATTCTCTAGGGCCTGAGAGGTGACTCCAGCTGCTGCGGCAGCGGCTTGAAGGGACTCTGTTGTGCCTCCGCCGCCTACTGGAGCTTCAGTACAATTTGGAAATGTGCCTGAAGCCAGGGGTGCGCAGGATTTAGAGCCTTCTAATGGGGGCCCTGCGCCTGGATCGATCGGTTCGCCGCTAGCACATCCCCAAGCCGCCAGAGCGATCATCATCATGAGGGCTAAGATGTCGCTGCTTGGGAGCCAGCGATTTCGTGAGCGCTGAGAGCGGCGACGGGATCCAAAGAGCTGCAATCCTGCAAAAACCCAAGCTACTGCTGGAGTCTGGCTCTCTTGTGAAGATGAGGAATGCAAAACGTATTGAATCAACTCTTTCGAGTCGTTGTTGTGACGAACCGAGGCCGAGGGTGTTGGCCAGCGCTTTTGAATGAAGTCTTTGATGATTGGGGGCATGCGAGCTTCATACTCTTTCTGCACGCAATCACTGACTTCCTTAGAGATTGACTCATCGCTAGGACAGCTTCTCTGACCTTCATGAGCTTTGGTGATTTGATCGCGGCAGAGCTCTCCGATCGGCTGGGTGATCTGCGCCTTAATCGTGTCGAATACTGCTTGTTGGCCTTCAGCAGAGCCTAAGAGCGAAGCATACGAAGCAGAAGCCCGGCTGAAGATCTCGCAAGCAGAAAGCTGCGTAAACATGGCTTCAATGCCTGCGCGCGCGGCACAGATTTGCTGCGCTCTTTGGCGCAAAGGCCCGGCATCGGGATGCGTTGACTTAAAGGCATCAGAATCCCAGTCCGCATCGCAGTATTGGACTTCTTTCGCATTTGTTTCGGAGGTCATCAGCTGGGTGAGACCTTCCATGTTTTTCTTTACTCCCTTGCCTATGTTGTAGAGGTTCTCAGCCAAGCTATTGCATGCGCTATCTGGAGCCACCGTGATCGTCTTGTTTGTGCGGATTTTTTCTGTCACATCTGTGTAATAAAAATTAGTCGCTTGGACGATTCCCCCGCGCAGCAACCCGTCTTCGAGGGTTCCTGCTAAGGTAGGCCAGTCAGATTCTGGGGTGCTGCCGTAGTCGTCTCTCTCGGCAATAGCGCTCTGCACGCGAGGAGGGTGGCTGCCAATGACTGCATCTGAGCAGTCGAACATGTTGATCTTGATCCGCATCGGCTTGCCGCAGGACTTGCCGTTGTGGTCTATAGGGTTAGAGGTTGATAGAGCTTCTGCCGGATTAAAGGGGCCTCCAGTCAGATTGCATAAGGTGGGGCCAAAGTATTGGTCTCTGTTCTTCTTGGCTGCCGGACCCGAAGCATTCGGGTCTGGTGCTCGGCTACTTGGGTCGTTGTCTTGGTAATATCCTTTAGCGCCTTCTGTGCTTCCGTTTACTTGCGTATTCACGCGCTGAAAAATTTGGGTCAGAATTCCGGGGGGAGATGCTTTCTTCTTTGAGTTTGGATCGATTGGAAGAAGTGCGGGAGTAGGGGCTCCTGCGGTAGCGACGACTTTGTCGCCCAAGTACTCAGAGCACTTACGAAACCCATCTTTTCCCGATTCACTGCAGGGTGCGTTTACTTCTAGAGCTTCAGAGTGCGAGGATAGCGCCATGAGGCCAGCAGCTGCAAAAACCCCAAAATAATTGAATCGAGTCATGCCTTTTCCCCTTTGCTAGCCCGTCTTCTCAAATAGGTCCCCGAGAGAATTCGGGCGCTCAATTGCGGCAATATTTTAATTGTAAATTGGTGTTAGATAATTGACAATATATATATGGTATCGGGGATGTCTTCCGTGACACACAAAACGCTTGTCTTGCTCTTCCTGATCTTCCCGGCACTTCTTCCGGCCGCAACAGCTCGTGCATTGGCAGGAAATTTTGAAGAAGCCCAAAAAGGCCTTTCTAAAGCCTATAATGACTACTACGACGCATTGAGAAAACCCGGAGTAAATCCGTACAAAGACGGCCCCAAGCTCGCGGGTCAAATCCTCACGCCAGCTCGTGCCAAGGTGACGGACGCTTCTCAAAAAGAGTTCAAGCAAACTCTCGACAAGTACAACGTCAGTTCGAAAGCTGACCTGAAGAAACTGGGAAGCAAAAATTTTGGTGGGAAAAACGGCCAGCCCGCTTCCGCTCTGCGAACCAAAGCGTTCGTTTCAGCTCCTGATGCTCCCAAGCGCGAAGAGGTCCAGCTCGACGGTAGTGGCATTGCGCGGGAGATCGAGTTTCCTGGTCCGAAGCCTGCCGCTGCAAAAATAGAATCAAAAAAGTAGCTGAATTTCGCTACTCGCCACGTGTACATCTCTAGCCAGGAGAATCTATGGCACTGACCTATACGCCCGCGGGTGAGCTTGGTAGTTTGGCACCGGACTTCAACTTGCCCGGCGTGGATGACACTCATCATGGGCTGAGGGATTTTAGGAACTGCAAAGTCCTGGTCGTCGTTTTTATGTGCAACCACTGCCCTTATGTCAAAGCGGTGAGAGAGCGACTCAATCTCTTGGCGCGCGATGGTGCTGAAAAAGGTTTGCAGCTGGTAGGCATCAACTCAAACGATGCGGTTCGATACCCAGCTGATAATTTTGAAGCGATGAAGCGAGAGTCGCGGGAGCAGGGGTATGTTTTTCCTTACCTCTTTGATGACACTCAAAAAGTCGCTCGAGAGTATGGAGCGGTTTGCACCCCAGACTTTTTTGTTTACAACAACGAGACGGCTCATAAGGATCCGGTGCGGTTCACTTTGAGATATCGCGGCCGGTTGGATGACAATTGGAAGGATCCCTCAGCCGTAAAAAAGCAAGATTTGAGAGACGCCGTCGACGCGATCTTGGCAGGGCGAGAGCTGGATCCAGATCAAGTGCCATCGATGGGCTGCTCGATCAAATGGAAGGAGTAGCTAGCTGAGAGCTACTCTTCGTACCTAAGCGGCGAGCCTTTGCCTTGATTGCGGCACTTGGGGTAGTCTTCTGGTGAGACATAGAGTCTCGTGATTGTCCGCTTCTCGCTATAGCGTTGAAACAGATCTGTGCATTGTTCGAGTGGGATAAAGCCGGGTTGGCTGTAGTGGTTGTCGTAGCGGACGAAAATCGGATCGGCCGGCTTGCGGAAATACTTAGAGAGCTCACCGGTTGAGGTCTTGGTGAGCGAGTGAATGCCTTGTGACTTGAGGTCCTTCTCAATCTGAGAGAGTAGGCGCTCCTGCTCATGGGCAGCGGTCGGTGTGGCAGGAATCCCGCTGTGGAGCTCGATGAGCATGCGGTAGGGGCGCTTTTCTGAGATTCGCCGAGCCCATGGGTTTTGCCTTTGGGCAAGATGTGCATGAAGATGAGCGTCGTTGTAATCGCAATAGGCCTCGATGTCGGAAGGCAGCTTGTAGTCGCAATCGGGGCTTTCGAAGTACTGTCACAGCATCTCGTCGTAAACCACGCTTTTGTAGTGAAAGTACACCATCAGGAACATGTGATAGCGCGAGATCAGAAAGTCCTCGAACGAGTAAAGCGCGCGATGATGCAGACCTAGGTAGCATTGGCTCTTATCGCGGCGAGTGACTATGTGAGAGGTCAGGCTGCCTACGAGCCAATCAAAGTCAAATTGCCCGTAGCTCACTCCGGCATTGAGGCTATCTCTGCGCAAATAATCCATTCGGTCTGCGTCGAGCTCGCTGGAGATCAGCTGTTTGAGCACGGGTCGAAAGTCGATGGGTTGGCCGTCGACCTTTTCGACAAAAAAATCGTCGCCCGTCTCAATTTCCGGCTCGATGAGCGCAGCTACATGTTTGGGTCCAAATCCGAGCGGAGTCCCCGCCGCTGCAAGAAGGGGTGTGAGGCCCGAGTCGAGGAGAATCTTGAGTGTGTAGTCTTCGTGCGTAGCCTTGCGTGACAGTGCGTGGCTCTTCAGGTGGGGGAGTCCTAGAGACTTGATCTCCGGCATGGCGAATTCAGTGGTGTGAGACAGAGGACCATGCCCCACATCATGAAGAAGCGCTGCAAGCCGGATCACGGCACGAAACCTCTCGTAGGCTTCGGGCGCACGTTCGCGTAGGCTCAGGCCTCGGATGCCTGTGGGGGCCGCGCCGATTGCACTTGCTGAATCCAGCGGCGAACCAAAAATCGTTTCAAAGGCGCGACTCGCGATATGCATGGCGCCCAGACTATGGATGTAACGATTGTGGGTCGCGCTCGGAAACGAGTTCTCCGCGAAGCCTAGCTGCTTGATCTGTCTGAGTCGTTGAAAATAACGGGAGTCAAGAACGAGGCGTTCCCGCGTATCGATGCGGATCGACCCGTGTATGACATCCCGGATTTCCATTGCAAAGCCTAGCGGGTGCTATTCTTCAGCGTCGCTAGACTTAGAAGCGCCGCCAAAACTCGAACCGAAAGCTGAGCCCATCGCGCCACCAGCAAGGCCACCGGCGAATCCGGAGAGGGCTGAGCCGATCGAGGCGTTCTGTGCGGCAGGAGTTTTGTGAACCGCTGGCGACATCTGAGGCTTAGCGCCAGTGCGAGCCATCGTGCCTTTTTTTGCCGCAGGCTTTTTAGCAGTCGCTTTTTTAGGGGCTGCCTTTTTAGGAGCGGCCTTTTTGGAAGCTTTCTTAGCGGTCGCTTTTTTCTTGGGAGCGGATTTCTTAGCGGCTTTACGAGCGCCGGCCTTCTTGGTTTTTGCGGTGCTCCCTTTTGCTTTCTTTGCTTTTGCCTTCTTTGCGGTGGATTTCTTCTTGGCCATAGTCGAGGACCTCTTCCGAAAAATTTTTATTCAATAAAATAGAGTTTCTTGCCTCGAAAATAAGCCATAGGCGAGTAGGCTTTGCAACACTGAATTGAGGACAACGCAACTCTGCGTGACCTCGGCATGCGTGGTCCTGGGATCGGACCCTAGTGCCTGATGAATTGGAGATCTTGCTGAAACTCGTCGTCCGCGTCGAGGTCGTTGGACCAGGTGGTTGCGTCGTTAGTCTTTTGCTTTTTGGTCGAAAGAGATTCGAACGAAACAAATTTTACGCTGTACCCGATGCGGCCTTCGGCGCGGAAAGCGCCGTTTAGTACGCCGTTCCATGAAGTTTTGATCTCTTTGGGGTCGGTCGATGAGAGGCCGTTGCCGAGAGAGAGCGGAGGAGTGTCTTTGCGTAAGCCCAGTGGACGCAGTGGGTCTTGAAGGCGCACGATGTTAAAGCCTTCGCCAACAGATTGGGCAGCGGCAGGGTTCACGGCCTCGCCCTGCCCTTGCTTGAGTTGGGCGAGGTATTCGTTGAGGTTTTTGATAACGCCCGCTTTGAACTTATCTGAATCTGGGCCTGCTTCACCGATGAGACCTTCGACGATAGAGATGATTTCGGCTGAGTTGTCGCCCTTGCCTGGGGGGAAAACAGGTGCCCAGAAAGCCCCGACGCCTGTGTTATCGAAGTTTTGGACGAAGGAGTCGGTCCCAGGGTCGCTCATGATGTTGTATTTGTTGCCTTCGTAGGGATTAGGCACCATCGCGAGGTGGGTCGCTTTGACGATTGCGGCTAAATCGACGCTTTCGAGTTTGCCATCGGCATCTTTGAATCCCTCGAACAGAGTGCCTAAGACTCCGTCCGTATTGAATCCAGAGCCTTTTCCTGCGCCGCCGTCGTCTTTTCTCATGGCAAGGTTGGGGAGGGCATTATTGATGTGAAAGCCGGTGCTGTCGTTGTTGATTTTGAGAGTGGGTTTGGTGTCTTTGATCAAATAGTCGTCATCTGTGAGCTGCGGACCGATCCGACTACCAAAAGGCTGTGCAGCTGCGTAGGCTTTGAGTTCCATCGTGCCGAAGGGTGAAAACAAGACATTGGCCTTCGCTTTCAGTCGAACGGCGTAATAAGTCATAATCGAAGGATCCTTGTAGACGCCAATAGGTACTGGCTTTTGAAGGAAGTCGGCCTCGACCCGCGGGACACATTCGGCAGGAGTGGTATTTCCTACGATTTCGAAATTCACAGCGTAAGCGTCGAATGCGACCTTGATATCCTTCAGAACGAGTTGTGTAGGATTAATGAGCTCGTCCATGACAATGTCACCCGAGGCGAAAGTGTGGTTACCCAGGGTAAAAAAAGCCGAGAAAAAGGCTTGAAGAGTTCTTTCATGTGCCGATGGGTCTGGGTCACTTTGCATGGCGTTTGCTGCGTCGAGTGTCACCCCTTTGTTGGGTTTGTCATTGAGGTAGCCCTTTAGCGTTTCGATTCTTCTGCGAAGAATGACTTCTCGGGGGACGAGACCGATACCGAATGCAAGGGCTCGTATCGTATTAACTGCTTTAGCTTGGTTCTCCGAGAGGCTCGATTGGATTTCTTGAAGTTTGGGATCTGTGTTCCAAAGCCATAGTCTCAATAGGGTCGTATTTGTGAAGCCGATACTCAGGCAATTGGTTTGCCTGAGTTGCTCGATCTTGGTGAGTTGTTCGATGAGAGTTGTATTGACCTGATCCAGCGGAGTGGGAGGAGGAATCGTTACTCCTGGGAGTTTATCGAGATGGCAAAAGTTGTCATTCTTGTTGTTAATAATACAAACAGTGGGGACTCCATAATCAGTGTTTCCCCCGCTGGGCGACCATCGGTGGGGCTCCTTACTCCCGCTCCCTGCTCTCGGAAACTTGGACTGCGCCATGTTGCCCATCACGTAGTATCGAAACAAAAACTTTTTATACTGCCTGCGCATCTCATAGTTCAGATACGAGATCTGATTGAGGGTTCGCGCCTGAGCGGCTGCCCCGGCGTAGGCAGCAAGGTCCGCAGCGTTCTGTAGGTTGATCTTCGCGTTGACCAGCATCCCGACATTGATGACGAAAGTGAAGAAGAGCAAAAATGTCATCGTCATCATGCCGATCATGATGGACGCCTGTCCGCGGTTATCGCAGATGGGCGGACGCGACTTAGGCCGCTGAAAAGGCTTTTTGGGCTTCTGGAATGGCAAGGGACCCCTTTTTATACTTCTTTAAAGTGTGACAAACCCCAGCGGGCCTGTCCAGCTGTCCAACTCTTAGACATCCCTTTGAAATGAAAGGATTAATTTGTGTGGTGTGGTGCGTTATGACCCTAGGGGGATTGGGGAGTTGGGCGCGTCGGGCCAGAATTGGGTGAATCGAGGTGTTTGGGGGCTTGCGGCATAGCGATTGCTCTAGGGGCAGCACGAGAGTGAAGTTGTCCGTGAGTGGAAGTGGAGAGTTTATGGCGAAGAGTAGATTAGGATTCGCAAGTGCTACGGCACTTATCCTTGGAATGAGTGCGAGCGTTGTGCTCCTGGAAGTAGCGGCCGAAGCAGCCGGAAACGGCGTGGTCTTGAATTCTCCTCAGTTCAATATTCGAGTTGGGTCTTCTGGAGTTGGGCGAGCTCCTCAAATGACCAACGCGCCCCGATTCACTCCTTCGTTTGGTTACGGTGGGGCTACCGAGATTCCTTCGCTTCACCTGGCGGACACCGCGCGATTGATGGGTCGGGAGTCGTCCGTGCTCAATGGCGATTATGTGGCTTCGATCGCAAATGCTGTCACTCACAACGGAGTGGTGCTTGCTCCTAAGATGAAGCCCCTTACTTATAGTGGGTGCAAACACTGCGAAGAAGTGGCTCATCAAGAGGCTCAAAATCTGACTTCCCCGCTGGCAGGCTCAGTGGATGCGGCTGGAAGTGGTTTTGCCGAGATCTATCAGGCTTCTGCGGCCAATGCCTCGGTAAACTGGGATGGCAAAGGTGAGTTGCCTGGTGCTTTGAAGCTTTCGAAGCGATATTTGGATACTGATATTTCGAAGCTCGATGCTTCGTTTAGAACCTCTTATTGGAATGAGCGCCACGGGCTGATGGACAATGCCTCGAGCCCCTGGCGCATTAATTTTGGCGGCAAGCTTCAGTACGGTGACTTGTTCGTTGCTCTGGGATGCAATTACGTAGGTCCAAGTTCCTTGGCTCCTAACAACCCCGAGTATTGTCAGCCGATGTCGGAAGTCGCGATTTAAGTTTCTCAGTTGTCCCCTGAAGGAAGGCGGAAATGCCGCCCCCTTGTTACTCCTCTCTCTCACTCTCGACTCCCGATCTGCCAGGATGGCAGATCGGGAGTTTTATTTGGTGCTGGAGTGAGGGCTCTGGCGCGCAACGTGGGCTAGGGTCTTGGGGGGCGTGAGAGGCGAGAAAGTTCGCGTTTGGCGAAGTTTTTGGGGGCTCAGAGGGTGTGAGAGGCGAGAAAGTTCGCGTTTGGCGAAGTTTTTGGGGGCTCAGAGGGTGAGAGGCGAGAAAGTTCGCGATTGGCGAAGTTTTTGGGGGCTCAGAGGGCGTGAGAGGCGAGAAAGTTCGCGATTGGCGAAGTTTTTGGGGGCTCAGAGGGCGTG
>CAZGCK010000098.1:0-6448 GCA_964524175.1 uncultured Bacteriovoracaceae bacterium
GGCATCAATGTTTTGCTGTCTATCCGTAGGCGAGTAAGCCGCTACTCGACCATAGCCACGCGAGGTCTGCTGCCACGGCACTATCGCAAGCGCTAAAAGGCTCGCCAGAAAAAGACCAGCAAGAAACCGCGCCAAAAATCGTGACGAATTCTTCGACTCGACCAGGGCAAACGAGAAAAGCTCTTTCTTATAGCGTTGGGGTAAACGATAGATCATTAAGAACGACCTTCGCTTCCGCCGCCCTGCTGAATGCCATCAGGCAAGCTGCTTGACCCGTAAAGGCGACCCGATTGAAGCTTTAAGACCTCATCGCAATGAGAAAGTTCAAAAGAGTCATGCGTAGCAAGAATCAACGTCCATGGCGCGCTCGGATCAAAAAGAACATTCAAAATTTGGCCCTTAGTTTCAGCATCGATATTCTCAAGCGCCTCGTCGAGAAGTAACAGCTTGGGTTTTCCTACGATGGCACGGGCCAGCATCAAACGCTGCGCTTGACCCGCTGACAAAGGGTTGAGGCTTCCGGTTAGCTCGGTGAGCAGTCCATCCGAAAGTGCGGAAACTTCATCTAGAAGCGAAACTTGAGAAAGAGAGAGCCTTACACTTTCAATCGAGATGTCATTTCTGCCGACTCGGATATTTTCCAGAAGCGAGCCATCAAAGATCTCCACTTTCCTTACTAATGCAATGTGTTTCCGAATCTCTTCAAGCTTCACTTCCCTTAGGTCAACACCACATATCTCAATAGACCCTACGGTTGGGGGCCTAAGACCCACGATGAGATCAAAAAGAGTGCTTTTACCCGAACCGTTAACACCGTTGATGCCAATACGGGCACCAGGCTTGGCTTCAAGATCAATCTCAGAAAGAGCAAGTAAAGAGCCTGCTTCATATCGAAAGCCTACATTCTTCAGCTTCAAGGAAAAGGCTGGCGCTGCTTCAGCGTTCTGGCTTGTTTCACCTTCTTCGCGCTCCAATGGAAGCTCAAAGAGGTGGCCTAGCTTATCGATGGAAGCCGTCAAATCGTAAAAGCTTTCCATATACTTCCCAAACTTAGAAAACCCTGAGACGACCATCGTGACAATGATTTCGGCAGCTACGAGCTGCCCGAGCGTGAGCTGTTTCTTAATCACAAGCACGCTTCCCAGACCCAAAAGCAGCGCGCTTGCAAAGGTCTGAACCAGTAGCGTTCCGCCGATCTGGCGAATGAGGGCTTTGAAATGAGCTTTCCTGGCAATTAAATAATCTCTCGTGACATCATCGGCACGAGTCAGCGCGTAATCCCCACCCTGCGAGAGCTTAAAAACGATAGGGTTTCTTGCGATCTCTTCAAGCCAGGCTGCGACTTTATACTTCGCTTTAGATTCGGTGATGCTCGTGGCAATGGCGCGTCTAGCTGGCAACCAAAGCACGATGCTCATGCACAGAACCAACATCACATCGAAGGCCAAAAGAATGGGGTGATAGAACGCAAGCAAGACGAGGCCCATGGTAGCTTGAAGAGCGATTGCAAGCCCATCAAGCAACATGAGAGCAGCGCTCTTCTGGACCGTGAGCACTTCAAAAAATCGATTTACGAGCTCCGTTCCCCGGCTCTGATCATAGGCCTCGATGCGAATGCGGGGAAGCCTGTAAGCAAGATCAAGCGCAATGCGCGCAAAGATGCGCTGCTGAATCGTCTCGACAATAGCCGTTTGTATCATCCTCAAAACCGAGGCCACGCCTAGCATCAATAAGACAATGCCTGTGAGAACCAGAATAGGCTGAAGCAGGGAGTTAAAGGCAACGGTATTCACGAGAGACTGTGCCGCAATCGGGACGACAAGCGAGAAAACACCAACGGCTGCCCCGTAGATGAGGACTAAAACAATATCTCTTTTTTCAGCTATGATTAACTGCCAAAGCCCCGTCAGGGGTGAAGACGCAGCTGCGTGAGCAGCTAGATGGCCTGAAGAGGGAGGAAGAGATCCAGAGGGAGAATTGGACAAATCCATAATTTTATTGTCATAAAAGATCTAATTTTTGACTTTCTTTGTCAACGAGTAAGAGATCAAAGAAGTGTTTTCACCTAAAGCACGCGCCACTCAACCGCCAAGATCATGCCCCCCTACCTATGTGCGCAGCCCAAGGATTGAATCCATTGGGACTGCGCACTTTGCGCTTTGAAGGAAGGATTAAAAACGCCGGGACTCGCCACGAAACATCTGCATTTCCATACGCTGCAGCCTGCGATCTTCGACGTGGTCACGCCTTTCTTGCTCACACGAAGCAAGAAGGATTTTTACATCCTCAGAAGGAGCAAGGGTTCCCTGATCATCGACAGCCTTAACGAGCTCGCGCTCTACGCTCTTCTCGCAATCTGTGCCCTCCCAAACCTTGGGGCCCGCCGTAGCACATCCCACATTGAGCAAAAGCAAACCAGCTAACAGACCTGCGTTCATCTTCGATTTCATCTGAGTCAATTTCATATCGGTACCTCTGATACTTACTGTTTCTTTTCTCAAGCTCTGTCCGAAGCCATTCTTCGTACGTCTTGATAAAAACAGAGTACCCAACATAACGACTTCGTTAAAATCGATAATCACGAACACTAGATTCACTTTATACGCATCAAAAAGCCTGCAAGGCCCTCAAGTTGTCTCTTGGGCCGAGAAGTTTTTCATAAGAGCACTCGAAATGGGATTGGCGATCTTGCGTGAAGCAGAAATCAAAAAGAGCTCCTCGCTCACTCCTGGAAGTCGCCCCAGCTCGTAGAGATCCTTTCTCTTAATGTAGTCCTGAACTGCAGTAGGTGTCATAGGCACAAGACCCAAACCCTCAACACCCATAAGCTTCTGGATCGCCGTATCTTGGGTCTCAGCAACGACATCAATGTGAATTCCAGAGAGCTTAAAATAGTGCTCCAAATCATGCCTCAACTTACTATGCGAAGTGGGCATGATAAATGGGGCTTGATTGAGGGACTTTGGAAATCCTTTCTTAAGGGCTTGAAATTGCGGCGCCCCACAAATGAGTACAGGCGACTTTACAATGCTTCTCGAATAAAGCCCTGAACTTTCGACCAGCGTCGGAACAAAGTTTGAGACAATCAAATCAATCTTGTGACTGGTAAGCTCTCGCAGAAGCTCATCTGCCTTTCCCTCAAGGATCGAGACCACACAGTTTCCAAGGCTCAAAGCTGCCTTTGAAATAGCAAGCGTGAGGTGCTTGGGCACGCTGTCTAAGGCTCCTATCTGCACATGAACTCTTCTTGCAGGGAGTTTGTCGTGAACGACCTCCACCATCTCTGACCCCATCCGAAAGATCTCGTTTGCGTAATCCCGGACTATTTTCCCTGTCTCATTTAACGTTAGTTTCTTGTGCTGCCGCTCAAAAAGCTGAACGCCGAGGCTGGCCTCGAACTGCTTAAGCTGCGCGGAGAGCGTCGGCTGGCCAAGTCTCAACTTCTCGGCGGCTTTTGCAATGCTGCCTTCTGCCGAAATTACCTTGAAGTAGTAAAGGTGATGGTAGTTAAGCCAAACGGACTTCCCTGAAATTTGAATCTGCATAAAAAGCGCCTCCTTTTTGGTGCGCTAAAAACGAAACAACCTTAATCTATTGTCTATTACAGCAAATCAAGGGTCTATGCGAAATTCACTTTTGTCAGCAAATGAAAGGAAGCTGATCCCAAAGGGTAAGTCAAAATAACCAAAGTACCTGCGAAAGAGCCCTTAGAGTCACCCATTCTGGCGACTCAAACATGCCACTCAGATGACACAAAGCTCAGCAGGCATGATCGTGATAGAGAAAGACCCATGAAATCTTCAATCACCTTTCTGTACCTCCCTATGCTCGTCCTCGCCACTCTCAATGGATGCGCTCACACCCAAACAGCGCAGCCCATCCCAACCGAAAACATAAAACCCATCTCCTGCAAAGAACTCACAGGGAGAACTGCACTCACAGTGGCAAGTTCAGCATCTAACGACTTTGCTATAACTGTCATGACCAACCGAGATCTATGTAGCGACTTAAAAAAAGGACCAGCAACAGCATTCGAATCAGGAAAAGAGGACTACTTCTGGACCCAATCCCAATGCTCCGGGCTCTTTACTAAGACAGTCGTAAACACAATTCTCAAATGCGACAAAACGTCTGGCTATTTAAAAGTCGTCGGTATCAGCTGGGATGCCCCTAAAAGTCGCGGAGTCATTACGCCCTAAGCTCCCGCTAGAAAAACAATTCCAACTGCCCGCATCCCCCACCCCAGCTTCCACCCGTTCCAAACTGATCCAGATCCGCTGATGCAAAGAGCACCAGCTTGCCTCGATCGCCAAACGAAAATTCGTAGCTCACGTTCAGGCGTTGCTCGACGCTTCCATCCTTCTCAGGTCGAATCCCGATCTGAGGGCTTCCTAGCTCGCGATGCCAAGCCAAACTGTAACCCAAAACCCACGCATCCTTCGCAGAAGGAGGTCCCCAAGCAGGAATCTTAAATCGCAAATAAGGCAACAGGTCGCGATAACTCCCATTGCCTTGGTTCGATATCCATTGCCGCGAAGCAAGCTGCAACCCAGGCGTAATCTCCCAATCATGATTGGGACCCTTTGAATAAAAGGTCGATTCAGCAAGCACCGTCACCCGGTTAGTGAACCAATCGCCTATTACTGCTGTTGTCGGTGCGATGGCTTCGCGCGTTTCATGCTTTCGATCAAACTCAAACCGAAACGCCGCGGAAGAATCGGAGGACATCTGTTGGCTCGCATAGAAAGACGCAAACCCTTTCCAATAAGAGTAGATGTAATTTTGACCAAAAAACTGCCACCGAGTGGGAACCTCGTACCGCAAAGCATACTCGACAAAGTCCCCTCGCCTACCCGAAGACGGAGGATTGCTCCACATCCTACCCACCACTCCGCGCGAAGCAGGTACGTCGGGCTCGAGAAACGTATCCGGAGTATCTGGGTACTTGAGACGAGTCACATCCACAAACGTGTTAAAGAAGCGGATCTCGTGCTGCTCGCTCGGGCGCAGGAGAATAGCGACACCTGTATCGTCATTTGGCTTTCGAAAACTAGGCTCACCGTAGAAGACGAGACCTAGAAACTTCCAAGGATTGAAGACTAGCTCGAGAACGTAATGGTTGCTTTGACGTTCTAAATCGAGCTCCTCAAAATAAGTGAACCTCACTTCAAAACGTTCCAAGATCGGTTGATGAATCTTGAGACGATTGTCGATCGCAAAGCGAGTCGTATTGAGACTTCCAAAGTCAATTTGCAACGCTTTAGTATGGGCTAGCCAACGCGACTCCCAATCGGGAGTGACCCCATACGCTTGAAGATCCGAAAAGTACTCAGAGTTCAGCATCCCAGGACCTTCGAACCCTCCCGCCTCCACCTCTGAGAGACTCTGAAACTCAGGCAGGTTCTCCCATGCAAAGGCGACGTTCATCACCGCATTCCAGCCTAGAACCAGCAAAGCCATTTGTGCCAAGGACCCTTGCATCGAAGATAAGACTATGCGGAGTCCAACCTCAAGTCACGACGCAGGCAAAAACTGAATCTATAAGACAGCCTCCCGCTCATCCCACTTACCGACTGGCTTGTCTGGCACCAAGCCTGAAGAAACCCATTTCGCAATCGGGGGCTCAGCCCAAGATGGATCGACATCACGTCGGCCATCCTATTTCTGTAAGTCTGAGAGAGACACGAATGCTTACTATTCTTTATGACAAAAGATCCCTTCGGCTTCCGACTATTCGAATTTTGAATGAAGACGATAGAACACGACCCATAACGCCTAGCGTAGGCGCAAATTTTTACTGCCCTAATTGACAATATCCAAATCTCGTAGCTACTCTTCCGCATCGCTCAATCAAACCTGTGGGGAGTTTTTATGAGGCATCTCGGCTTAGTTACTTTGGTTTCGTTTTTGGGTTCATTTGTTGTTTTGGCTACCAATGCCTATGCCTTGCCAGTCGTGCCTGAACGCACGTTTGACGCACTAGACTTTATTGAACCCTCTTACTCACCACTCAAATCCCAAAAATATGACTCTTCTTTATCAGTCGACTTCACAGCAATCGTCGCGCTCAGCAACTGCTCAGGCGCGCTCGTGCGCCTGAGCAGTTCTCTAGAAACAGATCGAGGCTGGATTCTAACAAATGGCCACTGCTTGGGTGGAGGGTTTTTGAAAGCCGGAGAAGTGCGTGTCGACGTTCCTGTGAAACGGAATTTTGCTCTGCTCTCCAAAGATGGTCGCAGCACATTAGGCACCTTGATTGCGGACCGCTTGGTATACGCGACGATGACGGGCACAGACATGGCCCTCTATCAAATCACCGAGACTTACCGTCAGATCGAATCTAAGTACGGGATCCAAGCGCTTGTACTTTCTGCCCAACATCCGCAGGCAGGACGAGGTATCGCCGTAGCCTCGGGATATTGGAAGAGAATCTACACTTGTTCGATCG
>CAZGCK010000098.1:6458-11187 GCA_964524175.1 uncultured Bacteriovoracaceae bacterium
TTGAGGGCGAGTGGACTTGCAACGACTCAATCCGTTACTCGAAGCCCGGTTGCAATACCATCGGAGGCACCTCTGGCTCTCCCATCATCGATACCCAAACCGGTGAAGTAGTGGGCGTGAACAACACCGGCAATGAAGACGGCGAACGCTGCACGAATAATAATCCATGTGAAGTCGATGAGGCTGGCAATGTGGTCATCAATCACAAGGCGAGCTATGGTCAACAAACTTACTGGATCTATAGTTGCCTCGACAATCAGAACCACATCAACCTACAGCGCGTAGGCTGCGTCCTGCCTAAACCTCAGCAATAGACTTCAGGAACCCTTAGGCGTTGGTGGATTCATTACAAAATAGATCTTGCCCACAATAAATAGAGACGGATGTTGCCGCCTCGGAAACGAACCTGTAGAGTTTTTCGCATGTCAGCAACTCTTGATAAGCGGATTTTCCTTATCGTTAGCCCCATTCAGGCCAAAGTGGATCAGTACACTGACTTGATTCAAAAGCATGTTCCTCAAGCGACGATCTACACCGCACCCGATGGAGCGCACGGACTCACAAAGCTTCAAAACGTCCCTCCTCATGTCCTGATCTGCGACTATGAACTACCCAAAACCCCTGCATCGCAAATCATTGACGAAATTCTCAGAAGTAGGCTCCAAGAAGACCTGGCAATTATCGTCATGGACCACTTGCCAGAAAAGGAGAGATACCTCGACGAGCTCGTCACGGGAAGGATTCAGTTCGTCGAGCCCGACAGCAACGACCAGGAAATCACGCGATGCCTTTTTAAAGCGCTCAACTTCATGACTCATGGAAAGAACGCTGAGTTCTACCTGCGATTTTTAGCCATCGGCGACGAACTCATCAAAGAGGGCACCAAGGCCGAGTTCGCATTTATCGTAAGAAGAGGGCATCTCAAGGCCTATCGCATGGTGGACGGGCAAGAGATCATCCTGGGCACCATAGGAGAGGGAGAGTTCGCAGGCGAAATGGCTTACATCAATGGCGAAGCCAGATCAGCCAGTGTCGTCGCAATGACCGATTGCGAGCTGATCGAAATCCCGTTTGGAACTCTCGAAAGAGTCCTCTATCGAAGACCTGCGTGGTCAAAAACACTGATGATGACACTCACCAAACGGCTCAAGCGATCCAATGACGTGAGAAGCATCAAAAGCTGATAGGAAGCCCACGCCACCTGATCATCACGATTGCACAAAATAAAGGTGCGAGTCTTCGGAAAACTATTTTCCCACCAGAGGCAGACTAGCTCGCGTTCTCCCCTAGAAGCTCTAGTAACTTTAGATTAGAGCTTAAAGAATTGAAGACAAGGAGATCTTTGAAAGCAACCTCAAGGAAGGGGACGCGGAATGAGCTTAAGCTCTGTGAGGACGCCAAAGTGATCCGAAACGAACGGAGCTTTGTCAAAGACGACCTCGGAACTCACAGTCTCAAAGGTGTGATAAACGCCGGGATGATAAATAACGTAATCCACCCTCTGATCAGGCTCGATCAGGTGGCCATTTCTGGTGAGATCATTTGCAGCAGACCAAGTCATTCCCGCTTTGCGCACGAAATCGCGATTGGGATGAGCCTCGAGGTAGGTGTCACGAAAACCAGCGCTACGCAACCAAACCATCTCGTCCTGCTCACCATCGGAGTTAGTATCTCCGCAGAGAATCGCCGGCTCGTCTGTCTTAATCATCTCGTTTGCCACTTGAACCACGTTTCGAAACCGAAGTGGATTAACCACGCCGTTGCTCAGCCTCATGTTGGCCAAGCGAATCGACACACCATCGACTGTGTAGCGAGTAGTGATAAAGCCCTTAGGCTTGACTCTCTCTAGTGCCCGAATCAACATCTTGTCTGTCACGGCCCAACTCGACTCAACAAAATCGCCCAACTGAACCTCGGGTGAGGAAAAGTGAAACAAAAAAGACTCATACTGACCAGGAACAACTCGACCTCGATCACGATTCAGTAGAAACGACACATCAAGCAGGAAGCCGTTGAGAATCGCCTCTTGCCCATAATTCATGGTTACCATCAAGCTCAAATCGCGGATCCAACTCGAACCGCTCACTCGAGCGTCGTTCATAAATTCATGTCTTGGAAAATACTCAACGTACTTCTCCTTGACTCTGTGATCGTAGACCTCTTGAAGACAAACGATATCCGGACGCAGCTCCTCGACTGCCTTGAGCTGCCTTTCTAGGCGCTCAAAGTCCATCTCTTGATTACCGGCGAAAACATTGAGACTCAGAACGCGGAGGTTTCCGGCCCAAGCTGGGTTAATACCCCATAAAACGAAACAGACTATAGCTAAGGTCATCTTCGATCTGGGTTCGGCTCTCATACTCATTTAGCGACTCCATCGAATGCCCCCGACAAGACTTGTACTATTTATTGTGCCAACTATCAAATCGCGACAGTATTTAATTTGTATTTAAATATTAGGCACTTAATACCCCCACTCCAATCTTATCACCTCCCTAACCAATCCCTAACACCCCGTTCCGGAGAGACCTCACAAAGGAAAGACAAGGCCCGTAAGTCCGGGTGCAAAATCACTTGTCTATGACTTTCGAGGAAGCGGTGATTTCATCTCACGAGACACGAAAGATTTGAGTAAGCGACTGCTCTCAGTCTGAAAAACGCTCAATTTTGGAACTGTTTTACATTTAAGCCCACTTTGTAGGCATAAAGAGGCGCTGCAACACGTATTTTGTCTTGAATCCCAGTAATATTCGAGCATGATGGCACCAATTGCTATTACGCATAATCATCAACGGAGACATTAAATGGCTAAGTCCAAGAACACGAAGTACTCCTTCATCAACGAGATCCATGAAGCGATCACCACCGCAGCACAAGTCAGCCGCAGCGGAGAAGTGAAAATCAAGCGCGGAGACATCAAGAAAATCCTCGAAACCGCATTCGAAAAAGGCGCAAAAGCAGCTGCCAAGGGTGAGCGCGTGCGCTTCCCTGTCATCGGCGCGCTCGTTCGCCGCGAAGTCAAGGCTCGCAAAGCTGGCAAAGGAACCAATCCTTTTACCGGTGAGCCAATGACGATCAAAGCTCGTCCAGCCTCTCAGAAGCCACGCTGGTCCTTCCCTCGTCAGCTGAAGGACACTTTCGGCAACAAGAAGTTCTGGTAAGAGACTTTTGTTTTCGAGCCGCGCTCCTCAGGGGGCGCGGCTTTTTTTTTATGAAAAGATACCTATTCTTAGTTATTTCATCGATCGGCGCTCTCTCCTCCACAGCGTGGGGATGGGGCCAACACTACCTTGTGACCGACCGCTTGCTGCAAGCGGAATCCCCTAAACTTCTCGATGAGCTCCTCGCAACAGAAAGCTTAGAAAGCTTTTTGAAAGCTGAAGCGGCGATCGTGGCGCAGACCTTTGCCGCACATGCAGATGAGTTTGAGAAAGGTGCCGCCAAGCGATTCAAGCGCATCCCTTTTGACCACCTCCACCCAACCCGTGAAAGCTTTTTGGAATCCGCTCGCTTGAATCCCGAGACGCAGTTTCCCATTGTTCGGAGAGTACTGCCCGGGGAAAAACCGAATTTTAAGCTCGTTCCCTTTGTTTCGTTTTCACCCATCGAAAAGGGAACACCCCCCTTTGAGTACGTGTTTGAAGACAGCGCAGGTCAGAAAATGACAGCACGATCAGTCTTAATCACCTACGTCGATGAACCCGACTGGTTGATGGATCTTAATCTTTGGAGGCACGCACAATACGGATACGGCAAAGTTCCCTATGGCGCCGAAGAGGGCAGCACAAGCAAGGCACCTTTTCACATTCAGTATCTTCACGAAAACTGGATCGTTCGGTCCTTCGCTCCAGAAATCACCGAAGGCATGGTGTTCGAGCGAATCGCACTCTTCGACCGTCTTGCACGTGCTGCCCTTAAAACAGGGCATCGCTACTGGGCCTTTCGATTTGCTGCTTGGGCTCTTCACTATATCGAAGATGCGGGACAGCCTTATCACGCCCGGGCAGTTCCGTTCGGCGACTGGAATTACTATCTGAAGTTTATTTTCTCGATAGATAAGGCGACGATCAAGAAAGAAACCACCCAACTCGTTAAGAACCGTCACTATGCTTACGAAGACTTTGTAGCCTTTGGCCTGCAACGGTCCTACCTCGAAGACCGCCCTTTGTTCTCGGAGCTCTCGAGAAGCCTATGGCAAGGAGAAGCCATCTATACGGATGTTCGCACCCTTTCAGAAATCCTCAATCGCGTAACCTCTCGAGCCGCTCTTCACGCTCCTTCGATCGACCGGGCAGTGACTGTTGCATTCGGTAGTCGGCGCACGGAGGACCCCACCTACGACCTTGAAACAGACGGCACATACCGCGTTGACGCTGCAGTCGATGCGATGAACTCAGACGTCACGCGCATCTTGCTCGAGGAAACAAAACGGGACTTTGAAAACACGGGACGCGGCGCAAGAACCCTGCTACGAAAAATCCTGAGCGGTAAATGAACTCTTTCGGAGTTCACTGAATCCATTTAGATTTTTGCTTGACGGGGGCAAAATCCGGCGATTTCTACTCGTGGCTGGGATCGGTATTTTGATCATTACGGAGGTACTTGCCGATGAGCCCAAGGATCAAGAGAGTAGGTTAGTGAAAGTCTCGTGACTTCCCCCTTAAAACAGCAGCCTCCAGGGTTTCCATTCGCTTTACAATCAGGCTCACAGCCGCGCCGTCAGCCTGAA
>CAZGCK010000098.1:11197-14495 GCA_964524175.1 uncultured Bacteriovoracaceae bacterium
CTCTCCGTAAAGACCTCCTCGTAGTGCTGGAAGACACCTTTATGGATCACAAGATCAACAAATCCATCCTCATCTTCGAGGGTCGCAAAGGCAGTACCTTTCGCCGTGGGTGGACGCTGACGAGCGATCACTAGACCTGCGACGCTCGCCATACGACCATTAGGACCTTGCTTAATACCTAGACTTGTCAGGGACGGTAAGCGAAAACCTAACTCTTCTCTAAGAGCCTTCATGGGATGACCACGTGTCGATAATCCGTAGGACCGATACTCAGCGTGAATCGCCTGTGACTCGGAAAGCGGTTTGAAGTGAGCCACTGCCTCATTAGTGGGCATCTCCGAAAAAAAGTCGAGCTGCCCCTGCTCTCGGATAGGTTTATGCTTGAGTAAATCCCAAAGTGCCGTCCGTTGACTGAATCCAAAAATGCTAAAGGCATCTCCCGCCGCTAGACACTCCAACACTCGAGAGTCAAGCCTAGAGCGGTAAACAAAATCCGCCAAACTTTTGAACCGACCTCGCTCTGAGGAACGCTCTATGATCAGAGCATGAGCTTTCGCCTTGCTCATGCCGTTTACGGTGCGAAAACCAATACGCAAAGCACCCTCTTCCAATGAACAATCCCACACCGAGACATTTACATCGACGGGTAACACGCGTACCCCTTGTCGCTTGGCTTCATCAATTAGTGTGTGGTTCGAATAAAATCCCATTGGCTGGGAATTGAGAAGCGCCCAAGTAAATTGTGCAGGATAATGACACTTGAGATACGCTGACACATAAGCCAGCAGCGCAAACGACGCAGCATGAGACTCCGGAAACCCGTACTCCGCAAACCCCTGAACCTGTTTGAACACTCTCTCGACAAATTCACGAGGCAAACCGCTATCGAGCAAACCCTTCATCAACTTGCGGCCCAGGCGATCAATCTGACCGCTCGATCGCCAAGCCCCAATTGCGCGCCTGAGCTCATCGGCTTGCCCGGGAGTAAACCCGGCTAGATCGACAGCCATCTTCATGACTTGCTCTTGAAATAGTGGCACTCCTAAGGTTCTGCCCAAAATCGGTTCAAGACGAGGATCTGGGCTTTTCGAAGACTCCTGTCCACGGCGCCTTCGAAGATACGGATGCACCATCTCTCCTACGATTGGACCAGGTCGAACGATGGCAACTTCAATGACGAGGTCGTAAAACGTCTGCGGCAGAAGACGCTTGAGCATTCCCATCTGAGCACGTGATTCGATCTGAAATACGCCCACAGTATCGCCCCTACGAATCATCCGATAAGTTTCCTCATCGTCAGGTATTGAATAGATCTCGAGCCCTACCTCATCGAGCGACTTTCGGAGAGCGGAGAGCATGCCAAGAGCGAGGATATCAACTTTAAGTAATCCTATTGCCGCTAGATCATTCTTATCCCACTGAACTATCGTTCTACCAGGCATGCGGGCGGGTTCAATTGGCACAGTCTCTATGATGGGTTCAGCAGAAAGTGTAAACCCTCCTGAGTGAATCGACAGGTGCCTTGGGAAATCCTGGATCTCTTCGCAGATTTTCAAAGCGTGAGGATGTCTCCGCAACTCATCCTCACTAATTCCCAGGGCTTTGCTGACATCCCGAATAGCAGAACGCGACCGGTAGGTGATCACAGCAGCGACCATACCTGCACGATCGCGTCCATATTTAGTATAAATATGCTGAATCACTTCCTCACGACGCTCATGCTCAAAATCAACATCGATATCCGGTGGCTCTCCACGCTCAGCTGAGATAAACCGCTCAAAGAGCAAACTCATTTTGACGGGGTCCACCGCGGTGATTTCCAAACAAAAGCAAACAATCGAATTAGCGGCAGAACCGCGTCCTTGACATAGAATCTTACGTGATCGCGCAAAGCTTACGATCTCCCAGATCGTTAGAAAATAATCCGCAAACCCAAGTTCATCGATAACCTTCAATTCATGCTCAAGCTGCGTCACGACATCAGATGGAGGATGCCCCTTGTAGCGTTTATGCGCCCCTTTCCAAGTGAGCTGCACTAGATAGCTTTGAGCAGTTTCTCCTGCCGGAATCCATTCCGACGGATAACGATAACGAAGCTCCGACGGGGAAAACAGACACTGCTCGGCTACACGAACTGTATTCCAAATTGCCTCAGGAAAATCTTCAAAAAGTATAGCCATCTGCTTGGGCGACTTTAGATAATGCTCACCATTGAAGGAAAGCGACATTCCAGCATCACTCAAAGACATGTTTTTTCGAATCGATGTCAGCGTGTCTTGCAACTTACGCCGTTCGGGTCGATGAAAGTGAACTTCATTGGTTGCAACCACTGGAATATCAAGATCGCGCCCAAGAGCCATGACTCTACCACTTCGCCTATGATCTCGATCATCCAAAGTTCGCGACACGGTTAAGTAAAATCTGCCGGAGAAAAAAACTCGTAGCTCCAAGAGCTCCTGTCTTGAAACCAGGCCTTCTTCAGCAAGCACAATGAGTCCCTTGCGCCCACGCTCGTATGTAGATGACCCCATGAACTCACGAAATCGAACGTCCTCAAGAGCTGCATTCCCCTTAGACTTGCCCTCATGGCTAGCGCTAAGCATCCTACACATCAACCCATAGCCCGCACGATCGCATGCAAGCAAAGTTAAGCGTGGCCGCTCAGCTAACGTAAGCTCAGCACCCGTTATGAGCCGAAACCCCGTCTCTTTCGCGGCTAAAAAAGCCTTAGGAATTCCATAAACCCCATCACGATCTGTAATCGCGACCGCCTCAAGCCCAAGTTCAGACGCACGCCCGATTAACTCCGCAGGACTTGAGGCTCCCCGAAGAAACGAGTAGTGTGTACGACATCGAAGCTCAGCATAACGCATCAACCACAAACACTAAGCCATCTCCCAAGAGTCTGGACTCTGCGCCCCCAAGATCTGTTCTCCAATATGAAGAGCCCGATGATGCCCCCAGCATAAAGTTCTCAAATTTTCTAAACTATCTTCTCCGCCCTCACGCACTGGCCTAATATGATGAAGCTGCAGAAATCTCTTCTCCGAGCAACGTCTCTTTCCATCGGATTCCGTGCACTGATTTCAATTCCGCATTGATCGGCTTGCGGTAATTTTTACCGGTGTCCAACACATCCAATGATGCATCAGCATCATCGGGCATCACAAAAGCCTGCGCCGTTACCTCGCGCGCTATCTGCTTAACGGCTTCCCTTTTCGCAGCTTTTTTTCGCAACAAGGCCCTTTCGGCACGAATCACTGGATCCAGCTTCTCAACCGCTATCTCGAGTGCCACC
>CAZGCK010000099.1:0-13689 GCA_964524175.1 uncultured Bacteriovoracaceae bacterium
AACAGCGGTCAGCGAAAACTTTGAGACTCCATCGAGAACCTGCATTTTGACGTCGAAGCTTTTTTCTTTAGAGAGCTTGAGAGTGGCCCCAGAAGTTAAAAGGAGGCTCCAGTCTTCTGGCAAGTACGTCCCTTTGAGATGCACGACGACTTTCCTGCTGGGTCCTTCAGTGATGACTTCTACATCCAGCTCGGGAGCCCAAGTGAGGCCGGTAATCTTTGGGCCCGCTAAGGGAACAACCTTGGCAACTTTTGGAAGACGCTCCAAAGTCGCAGCTAGTGCGACACCTGCGGACGTTCCCTGCGCAAAAATCAGCAGAACGATACCCAGACTCGCACGTCCACGACGACTCCGCATTGTGCGATCCATTGTCCTATTGTAGGAAACGCCGCACTCTTGCTCAACTCTATTTATTGAGAAATCGCGTGACAGCTTCGCTAGGCCGTTGACAGCGCAATCCTAGCCGCAGTGACCTCGTTTGCAGTGTCAATTCTAGGTGGCTCGACCACACGCTCCTTAAGCGTCAGAAGGGCCTGACTGGCTTTGAGCTCGAGAGCAGACTGCTGAAACTCAACCACCTATAATCATTAGGTAAAACCCTATTCGTCAAACTGATTAGAGTTATTCTTCATTCAAAATTGACGCAAGTAGTCATAGAATTTAAACCATCCACACCCTAAATCTACGGAATGGAGACTCACTTGTTAAACAAGAATGCCTTACTGGCTTGCGTCCTAGCTTCTTTTGCCCTGCCAGGCTGCAACGCGCAGACCGATAGCTCTCAGCAAGATTCAACAGGCCAAGCTGAAGGTACTGTTATTGTTGGATCCTTAGACTGGAGGGAGATCACCACACTTCCCACCAATGGACCCGAGCGCGTGAACGGACGAGCCGTGGGCCACATGACAATCCCTGAAGAAAACGGTCTTTGCACGGGGTTCTTGGTCGCGACCAATATCGTGATGACCAATCATCATTGCGTTCCGACCTCCGCCAGCGCTCGCGACGTGACCGTGACTTTCAATCGGACCCAGGGCACGGATTCTTCAACTTGGACGCAGGTTCGTTGCGATGAATTTATCGGCAACAACCGCACTCTCGACTACGCACTCTTGCGCTGCCAAGGAAGCCCAGGCGACACGTTTGGTGTCGTGCAGCTCAGCGACGAGGCTCCTATTCAGAACCAAGACATCTATGTCGTTCACCAAAACTGCGACTACTACACCACTGCTGATTGCGAACCCAACCAAAAGTACTCACCAGGTCGGGTCACTCGCGTGGATACGGAAATCGGCCACAACGCCGACACTTTGGGAGGGTCTTCGGGCAGTCCATTGTTCTCGCGCGCATCACACCAAGTCATCGGCCTTCATCACGTCGGCCTAGGCGGCAATGCCTTGGGGCGCGGTGTAGAAAATACGGCGATTCCGATTGCAGCCGTAGTTAGCCACATCGAGCGCAACTTTCCCGAAGTGCGATTGGGCACTACGGGCGGCGAAACCCCTACCCCAGGCGCGGACGAGGGAGACACCCTTGAACCCAACGACACGCTTTCTCAAGCAACGCGTGCGACGACCCTCCCTTTCGAGTTTTCTGCCCTGGAGATCTCTTCTGCTTCAGACAATGATGTGATTGAGCTGAATCTTGATCGCTCAATGTCGGTCAGATTCCGCATTCGCTTCAGCCATGCCTCCGGCGACTTGGATATCCAGCTGTTGGATGCTGTGGGCGACCGAATCACCCAAAGCGAGACCACAACCAACGAAGAACTCATCGAGCGCACGCTCCCTGCGGGCCGTTACTATCTGCATGTCTACGGCTACAGCGGCGCCATGAACGAATACTCTCTCAGTATCTCCTCTTTGACGAGCAGTGGCACCAGCAGCAGCGACCCCTACGAGCCAAACAATTCGCTCAGTACGGCTCGCAGTGTGGTGCTGCCTTTTACTACCTCGTCCAACGCTACCATTGCATCACCGACGGATCGGGACTACTTCAGCTTTACGACCCAAGTGCGCAAGTCGATCTCACTGTCGCTGAACTTCAACCCTTCGCAGCAGGACCTCGACCTCATGTTGATTGACGGTCGCGGCAATGTCATCGCCAAAAGCGAATCAGCTGACCGCAACGAGAGAATAACAATGACTGTTCCGGCAGGCACTTATCGGGTTCAGGTATTGGGATACAATGGAGCCGTAGGAAACTACTCGCTCAGTATTCGCTAAAGGAACCAAGCTCCCTCGTCGTCCAGCTGATCGACTCGAAGAGCTCGGAGTCATGCCCAAAGGAACCCGTCTTGCACTCCCTCTGAATAGAGGAAAAATCCTGATGACGAGAAAAAGCGGCCGCACGGCTCAGGGCGACAGTCGCAAGCAGGCTACCGAAGACTCACGAGTCCATTCGCAGCGAGTATCACAGCGCGACCCTTTGAAACCTCTGAGTGCCCTGCAACAGCCTCGACCCGTTGATCTCCATCCCCATCCGCTCACGCGGCCTCTCGCTGAGCCACTGGGTCATCGATCCAGGAAGCAAGGCAAAGCCTAAAGCTTCTTACAGTCGATCACGAAGCGGTACTTGACGTCGCTCTTCACGGTGCGCTCAAAGGCTTCGTTGATCTTTTCAGGCGCGATCAACTCAATGTCGCTTACGATTCTATGCTTGCCGCAATGATCTAACATTTCCTGGGTCTCAGGGATCCCACCAATCAAAGAACCCATCATTTTACGACGCCTAAAGATCATGGGAAACGTAGGCAATGCGAGTGGCTTTTCTGAAGCGCCGACAAGGATCAACGTCCCCTCTCTTTTGAGCATGTTGAATGCCTGGCCCAAATCATGGGGCGCGGAAACCGTGTCTAAAATATAATCGAAACGCTCGGTGCACGTGGCAACCGCCGCTTCATCTGTCGTCATGACAAAATCATGCGCGCCCAACTTACGCGCGTCTTCCTTCTTGTTTAAAGAGCGGGAGAGCACCGTGACTTCTGCACCAAAAGAGGCAGCAAGCTTAACGCCCATATGACCGAGGCCGCCCAGACCTAAAATTGCGACTTTATCGCCCTTGCCTACACCTAAATGCCGAAGAGGAGAGTAAGTCGTGATCCCAGCGCACAATAGTGGAGCAGCAGCGGCAAGGTCGAGGTTCTTAGGGATGTTCAGAACGAAACGCTCGTCGACCACGATATGGTTCGAGTATCCTCCCTTGGTATATCCGCCATCAGCAGTGGGAGAATTATAGGTTCCACACAACCCCGCTTCACAATACTGCTCAAGACCTTCTTTGCAGCTCGCGCATGTACGACACGACTCCACCATGCATCCGACACCTACAGTATCTCCGGCTTTGAACTTCTGAACTTTCGCCCCTACGACGCGAACTTTACCGACAATCTCGTGCCCAGGCACACACGGGTACATAGCAGGACCCCATTCGCTGCGCGCGGTGTGAATATCGGAATGGCAAATGCCGCAAAACTCGATGTCGATAGCGACGTCTGTAGGGCCCGGCTCTCGGCGCTCGAAGCTATAGGGAACGAAAGGTTTGTCAGCGGCGTGATTAGCGAAGGCTTTGGTTTTCATGAGACAGGTATACACTCAAGGAAGCACCTTAGAAATAGAGCATATTATTTTGGAGGAAATCCCCTATAGCGATAAAATTTCGGCGATGACACGCTTGTCTAATGTGTCACAACATTCTGAACTTCAATCCAACTGCAAATGACACACAATTTCTAAACGCACGTTTGCCGAAAAACCTAAATTCTTGTCTTCAACCAAAAAATCGAAGATCCTAGACCCATATGAAGACCTACCTCACCCCCTTGCTACTAATCGCTCTGCTCGCCACATCTGCCAACGCGAACCCCAAGTACGGCCCTAAAGCCAAGCCGCTCTCGGCGATGACAAATCTGCAATATTTCCAAAAGAACAAGGCCCCCGACTATTGGTCTCTCTCCCCCTACTACTTGCCGCAAGAAACCGGGCGCGGGTGTTCAGCCGCCAATATCTCCATGATCTTAAACGCCGCTCGCGTCAGCACACCTCTCAGCTCTGCCGACGAGCTCATTACATTCAAGACTTTTACTGAAAAATACGCCGACGCCGCCTACAAAGAATCCATCTACGGTTCAGTCATGCCGACGGGCGAGAATTTCTCAAATAAGAATCTCACACGGCTATTGAACGAAGCGGCGCAGAAGCTAAAAATCCCGTCGGCAAACCCTAGTGCTGAGTTTTTTGAAGTGAATCAAAAAGATCTCAAAAAAAGCCGCCAGCTCTTCACCGAGGCTCTCAAGCAGAATGAAAAATCCGCGGATGACTTCATCTTCTTTAGCTTCATTCAAGGCAAAATCACCGGAGACCCAGAAGGCGGCGCGCACGTCGCGACCGTGGCAGCCTATGACGCCGCGAAGAAACTCGTGCTCGTCATGGACCCTGATCGCCAGTGGTACGAGCCCTACTGGACTTCAGAGGACGACCTTTTCGATGCAATCAGTGACCCAAAGTCCGATAGCCGCAAAGAGGCTGGATGGATTCACTTCACACTGCACGCAAAAAAAGAAGTGATCAAATAGCGACTATCCTAAGATCTCATGTTGCTACGCTCTAGGTCTTCTCATCCAAGTTCTCACTGCTCCACGTCCAGTTGAGGATCCTCTGCGCGATCTTTAAAAAAGACATTCCAAGCATCACAGCTGCCAGATTGTAATGCATGTCCTGCCACTCAAAGACTCGCGTCGGCGTGAAGTACTGAATGGTCTCGTCACCAGCCGCAAGAATCAAGGCGATTACAACTGAAACAATAAAGAGTCTCGGGCCTTTAAACTTTGCAGAGAAAACATACACCGTTAGGGGAGCTAACAATCCGTACTGAACGAAATGCAGTCTCTCCTCCGGACGATCTACGAAATAAAAGAGCAGAAAATAAAACGCGCCAATTCCCGCCGTGGTGAGAACTACGCGAGCCCGCGATGCTTGACTATGTAGATAAAGAGCTCGCCCGATCGCAAGGAGAACGAGCACCGTCGATACAGCCACTGCGAATCGCAGCAAGTTGCGCTCGCGCAGAAAGAGGACGACCTGACGCCCATACGGGATAAAAAGATAGAGCATCCCCACGTAGAGAACCAAAAGCATTGCTCGCTTCCGGAACACCATTACCCCTACTCCTCTTTGCCGTGCCCCGACCCCAGCCCCACCGAGCGGTCCTTCGCGCCCGAGATCCGCAAAAACCTCCGAAAAGACTCATCGCTGAGCGCCATCGAGCGATCGAGACAACGAGCAGTCTCCAGTCGAATCGCGTCGTGCGAGAACGCCCCCTGAGAATCAGCGAAAATCTCCTGGTTCTCCGGCATCTCAAACCAGTCATCTACAATGGCCTGATTGACTTCGAGATGAAACTGAAGCCCATATACATTTTTGCCGTAACGAAACGCCTGTCCCTCGCATATCTGCGAGCGAGCCAAATGCACGGCCGATCTTGGGATCTCAAAGATGTCGCCATGAGATTGAAAGACTTTTTCTCGCTCACTAAAATGACCCAAAACCGGATCCACCCGTCCCTCGTCGGTCAGCTCGATGTCATACCAGCCCATCTCTCGCTCCGTGTGCTTGCGAACCGTGGACCCAAGCACCGCAGCCAGAATTTGGGAGCCTAGGCAGATCCCTAGTATGGGGAGCTCGCGTTTCAAGGCTTCCTCGATCAACTTAAGCTCGACCTTAAGATGTCCATAGCTTTCGACCTCGTACACCCCCATGTAGCCGCCCAGGAGGATCACACCATCATATCGGTCAAGAGACGGACTGGCTTCGGGCGTGCGTTCAAAGTTGATGAAGCGCGCGCGCAACCCCGCCTGCTTGAGGATAGGACCCCAAGTGCCGAGGGCTTCGTAAGACTCATGCTGGATGACCATGACGCGTTTCATGCAATGCCCATTTTGTCACAACTTGACCAGGATAAGAACAAGCAGCTGAAACTGACCCGCGCCACGATCGCACCCTCAGTCGCTCTAGCCATACATGCGAGCCTGAATCGCTACTCACCTTGCGAGCTACTCACCTTGCGATGGCAAGTATCTCTCTACGTCTTTGATCGAGCTCCCAACCAATGCCGGGGGCGGGGCGAGTGGAAGAGCTCCCCACAAGTTGGACACGAAAATATCCCAAGCAGAGGGCGTCGCAGAGCCAGCCGGTGCGCCGTTCGAGAGGTAAGCGATCGTTCGATTCATAGTCGCGAACACCTCAACATAGGGGACTATCTCATAATTATGAAAGACTCCCCACGTAGGCTTCTGAAAAACCAGCCCATCAAAAAGATAAACTGCAGCGTGTTGTTGCTGGGTAAGAATGAGCACCTCACCGAACTGAGGTGGGTGGTCATTGCTCACCCTTCTAAAACGACGCTCCGCGAGAAATGTCCGGAGCTCGTGCTCATCCAAGTTCATGACTCGATCGCTTGAATAGAACGATCTCGCGGCACCAAAGCAATTGGAGCAAGTCGATAGACCGCTCACGACCTCTCCACCCCTACCCAGATAAAACCTCATGACCCAAGGAAACAGAGATGAAATTTCGAACACGTGGCGATCGCGAAGTGACGCCAGGGTAAGCGCGGTGTCGCCCGCCCCAATCTGTCGGACCGAGTCAATAGCCGCGACGGGCTTGCGCGGAAAGCGTTTTCTCAAAAAATCCCGAACCATTGGCTCCGATTGCGGCCTGTTAGAAACCAGAAAGAAGCGAGCCAACACGACTCGATCGGCCTCGCTCGCTCCGCTGGGGCCATAATCATATCCAGCTGTTAGATATGCAAACTGATAGCCCTCTTGAAGCGAAACCTCGCGATAACGGATCCCGAGCTCTTCAAAAGTCTTTGCCTCAGCAAAGACTCCAAAAACCAGTACAGCAAGCAGAGAGAAAGCAGAAACCAATCGGCGCATGGCGCGGTCATACGACAAAAGCAAAACCGATGCGACTCACTTTTGACCCGAACTCCGAATTCATGCATACGCTCCACCCCATACGGATCAACAAGAGTTTCCAACACTTAAAGCGCCAAACCGATGACGACAAGGGAGCTTGCTACTCCAAAAACAGCTGCTCCAAAAAAACCATCAGTCCCGAGCCCGAATTTGCCGATTAAAGAGAGTATGTCTATCCACGGCAAAGAAGTCTTAGTTGTCGACGACGTCACGAACGTTCGAATGCGCTGCCACAAAGTCCTCGAAAGCCTGGGGATGATCGTATCCGAAGCAGACTCCATACTGACTGCCCTTACTCACCTTTCCGAAAAACTTCCTCACGTCATCATTCTCGACCTGCACATGCCAGGGAAGTCAGGCTTCGATTTTCTGACGATACGCTCCCAGTCTCCCAAGTTGCTAGACATCCCCGTCATCGTACTCAGCACTGCCGGCGACAAAGAGTCGATCCACAAGGCCATCTCATTGGGAGCGACTGACTATGTGCTCAAACCGATGAATGCAGCCACGATCTCTCAAAGAGTACGCAAGCACGTTCGTGGGCTCGACTTTTTGCGCCGAACTTTTCCCGCCGACAAACTACCTACCGTCGCGATAAGTGTCGGCTCGCAGATCACCAAAGTAGAGGCGACGATGCTCACAATCGAATCCCCCGTTAGGATCGAGAAAAACACGCGCATTGCTATCAATCCGCCCGTGATCAAGAACACCGACGTGTCAGGTTGCCCGCTCATCTCTGACTCCGAGCCCGGCAGAAGAGGACTCTCAGGACGCTACGTGACCCACATCAACGTCGTAGGTCTCAGCGAAACAATTCACAAAAAAACGCTAAAGAAGAAAGCATCGTGAGCAAGAGAAAGCGCTCTCCCATTGTTTTCGTCGTCGACGATGATCCGGTCTTCAACAACTTGATCATGCATGTACTCAAAAAATACGGCATATCTGCTGAGACTTTTCACACGCCCGCAGAAGTCATGGCGCGAGTGAAGAATAGAACCCCCGACCTGTGCATCATTGACCTAAACTTAGGCTCCTCAACCAAAGGATGGGACCTAATCCAAGCACTACGAGAAAGCTGCCGTCCCGAGCTCCCGATCCTCATCACCTCGACCACAACCGACTCCGCCGCAATCATCCAGGCCATCGAAATGGGAGCGAACGACTTCTTGCTGAAGCCCCTGAACAGGGACGTACTCACCTCAAAGCTCATGCGATTTGTAAGTACCGAGGAGCTCGAGAACGTTAGGTCAGGCTCGGCCCACGCAGCCAATCAAACCGAGATCGACGTAATGATGACCGTTGAAGCCCAGATTCTCGAAGTAGACGAGATTGGATTGAAGATACAATCCAAGCATCTCATCACGCGAGGAACAGCGCTCACCCTCGCAGGCAGCGTCATCCAAGAAATCACAGGTCAAGATAGACCCCTGCTCACTACCGTGGCCTCAGCCTCGCTTGATCCGTCGAAAGGCCTCTACACCATCTATCTCGAGTTTGACTTGAACAGCGCCCTCAGCCAAAACGTGCGCAAGTGGCTCTCTAGACCCATCGCAAGCTGATCGTGCAGTGAGGAGCTAATGCTGCGCTGAAGGCGCGCGTCCATCAGCCGGAGACATCTTCTTTGCAGCTTCCTCGATGGACTGCTGATTCTTCTTGCTGAGGCTATTATAAAAACCTTGCGGGTCGGCTTGCGCCTTGGCCATGATCTCTTGCATCTTGACGGGATCACCATTGGCCTCTTTGGCAAGGTCCGCAAAGATCTCGCTTGAGATGCCATAGATCGCTTCTTTGTCTTGAGCGCTGCCCGGCAGGGCTTGCACCTTGGCATCAGCGGCCTCCGCCTTAGCGTCGCCCCTCACGGCCTTGTCTCTCTCTGCTTTATTGGTGAGGAGCCCCTGGGTCTTGTCCAAAGCCTCTTGAGAAGCACCATCCAACTCTCCTGCGGCTGCTGGCTCAGCGATCGCCAATAAAAGACCTAGGACTCCCACTGTCGCCAATCTAAAGAGAGAAGAGTTCATATCCTCAATGATAACCGAGAACCTGACCCTCCGGCAGTGTGTCGCGCTTGACCCGCGTTTCAGGATTATTAAGTACACCAACCCGCTATAATCAGTCTTTCACCTCGGCTCACTCGGTTGATCTTGTGCTCAAAGCCGCGAGTTCCCGTAGCAAAAACTATCATTGTCCCAAAAGGAGGGGTGACCAAACTCACCCCCTCTGTTTCCCCTCTTCTCCGAATCTCCAAACGTCCACCTTCAATCGCCTGCTCGTTCAGCGTCAATGATAGAGAGAACGCGAGGATGCGCGAGCCATCATCGTGCCAGATGCCGTCGTCGTCAGGAAACTCATGAGAAGATCGGATCGAGATGATAAACTCGATCTCAGAGAACTCAGCATACTCACGCAATCGTTCGAAAATAACGCCGCCTGGAAGTGTGACCTCTCGGATCACTCGATCCAAACCTGGCCAATCCCGCGCCAATACCAACTTGTGGACCGATTTGGGAAGGTCGACCTGAGTAAGAAAAAATCCTTGCTGGGTGAGTTGCCGATTCACGGAACTCTCTTCTCATTACAATCCCAACGCTTTCAACCCTTTTTGCCAAGACAGCACCCAATCTCGTATTAAGGCTTTCTCTGAATACTAAACGCGACCTTCTTCACTCCCCCCAGCTTCACAGCATCTACGATCTCCGTTACTTTCTCGAGAGTCGCCTCTTTATCCGCAACCAACAGTGCCGACGACTCCGGGCGCTCAGCCACATAGCGCTTGGACTCCTCCGTCAGTCCCCCCAGGGTCACTGCCTTGTTATTGAGAAAAAGCTCACCCTTTTTGCCCAAAACGACTTTGAGAGGTGCCTTGTCTTTGTCCTCTTTGGCCGTGCTAGCTTGAGGCAAGTTAATGTCGATCTTAGGTTTCATCGCCAGAGGTGCCGCCACCATAAAGATGATCAAGACGACCAGGACGATATCGACCAAGGGGATGACATTGATTTCTGCGATTCCGTTTGAGTCGTTTGCGCGCGATGCTCCAGCCATAAATCAGCCCTTCCTGCTTTTGGTGTAAGCCAAACAAAGGTCGCGAGCAGCATCGATGTTGTTGAGCACCAGACCCACCTTTTTCTGGAAATGATTAAATGCGACAACTGCCGGGATCGCCACAGCCAGTCCAATTGCCGTCGAGACGAGCGCGTGACCGATCCCGGCCATCACCACTTCGTTGCCCTGCCCCGGGGCAACAGCTAGGTCGTTGAAAGCTTTCATAATGCCCATCACGGTGCCTAGCAGGCCGACATAAGGAGCATTAGAAGCGATCGTACCCAGAGCGCTCAAGTTTTTTTCGAGAACAGGGCGCTCGACCGTTTTAAACGAGTTGAAGAGCTCGTCGAGGCCCTTCTCTCCATGTTTTTTAACAAAACCCAATCCATACCCGAGTGCACGGCCCTCAAGGGACTTATCGTCCTTAGATAGAGTTTCGAGCTCTTCTAAGTTCTGACTCCCTATGAGCTTTCTAAATCTCACTGCGATCTGGGAGCTGGATGAGGCGATGTTCTTCAGCACAAAGAACCTTTCGATCATGATCGAGAAACTCAAAACACTGATAATCCCCATAAAGTACAGAATTCCGTGGGCGGACGCATCGGCGATCTTAAACATGCTTTCCATTGACTAGGTTCTCCTTTTCTAAAAAATCACGCTTCACTCAACTTAAACTCTACTCTGACAAGATGATCGGCTTTGCGGATGGGCTTTCCGCCCAAATCCAAGAACGGCTTGTACTTCCACTTCTCGACAGCACGCCTGGCCTCGTCCTGAAACAGGTTGCGCTTGACACCATCCACCACGCGCACATTCTCCACCTCACCCGCTTCATCGATGTCGATCTTCATCATGACCCAGCCCTCGGACCCCTCTACCAAAGCGGCACGTGGGTATTTTGGCTTGATCCTGTAGAAGGGAGTGGCCTCGGCCGTGCCGTTGCTGTCCGACCCAACAGCGGCAGCTTGCACCGGCGCAGCTTGCTGTGTGCCGATCACATCGCTCTGGGCATCTTGCATTTCGTGAGGCTGGGAATCGACCTTGGTCTTGGATACGACTGGCATCTCAGGCTCAGCAGCGCGCACGCGCTTCACTTCTTTGACGGGCTCAGAGGGTGGTTCGTTTAGGACCTCGTAGCCCAGCTCGACCTCTCCTTGGAGGGGCAGGGTCTTGGCCAACTGCTGCCCCAAGATCAACGCACTTGCGCCGTAGATCACACCGTGCGCGATGATCGCGGTGAGAATCGATCCGGAGGAGGACTTGGGAGAGTACCACTTCAATGTGCTTTCCACGTTCGCATTCCTTTCCTTAGATGTTCACCTTGTAACCAGCGATCACTTGAGGACCGAGCTGGTCGTAGAGGTTCGTGTTGAGTTTTTCGGTAGGCATGCTCTCGTCGAGCGGTGGAGTGGTGTTGAAGAGGTTTCTGATGCCGAGACTAAAGGTTCCCCAGTTCTGTGACTTGTAGGAGTACGCGAGGTGAAAGGCAGTGTAGGCTGACAGGTTGCCCTGCTCCTTGACCGTCATCTTTTGCCCGGCGATCGTCAGGCCTGTGAGAGACACCTCATGCCTTTCTGTCGGAGAATAGCTCAAGGTTGTGGTGTTTCTCCAAGGTGGCCTGCCGTTGTCACCCAGCTTGTCGACTAGACCCGTGCCCGGAAAACCCTCTTCTTTGAAGTAAAAGAGCAAAGCGTGATCCGTGGAAAGCTTGAAATCACCCAGCCGATATGAAGCTGTGATGTCTAGGCCTGACACTTTCTGAGAAGAAAGATTCTGCAAAGGAGCTTCGATCGACTCGATGTAACCATCCGCATCCCGGCGGACAATCACGCCATAGCCGGCCAGGTTGACGCCACTTGCAGCAGCCTTCATCGCATCGGTGTAATCGATGCCCACGACGTTGGAGAGTGAGGTCAGGAACCAATCCGCTCCGACGTTGAAGTTGCGGCTAGGCTCGAAGACGGCGCCCAAGTTGTACGAGAGCGACGTCTGTTCTTTGAGGCCCTTGTTTCCGCTACTGGTCACTTGATACTGCTGAGGCAAGCAGGATGGAGTCTTACCGCCTGCCTTGATCTCGGCATTGCAAGCTACTTGGTCGATGAATGTCGGATAACCGTTTCCGGTGGCGGCGTAGAGCTCTTGCATCAGAGGAGCTCTAAAACCCGTGCCCACGGATCCGCGAAACAGGAGACTCGGCATCGGGCGGTAGAGCAGCGCAGCCTTGGGATTGGTCGTGCTGCCAAAATCGCTGTAATGATCGTACCGGCCTGCAAGCTGCAGCTCGAGGTCTTTGATCACCGGAACCGAAAGCTCGGCAAACAAAGCTTGCGTGTTTCGCAGCCCGCCTCCACTACTGCCCGCATTGCCAAAAACCTGGTTATTTACGCTCTTCTCGTCAAAGATGTCTTCGTACTTTTGATGAGTGACTACTCCGCCTACAGCCAGCGCTAGAGGCCCTGCATCGAACGTAGCTACTTCGCCCGAGCCTTTGACTTCAGCGCTCGTGAGTAGGGACATCGTTTTTTCTTCGGGTATATAACGAGCTCGATCTAGGCTGCCTTTCTGTCCGGCGGCACCAAATGGGTTGTACGCGCCGGAGGTGATGAGACTAGTCAGCTCATTTGTCAGGGCATAGCCATTGACTCCGCGATCTGTGGTGTGCACCCCGTTGTGAGCCAGAGTCGTATCGAGCTGCCAGTCGGCAGGAAGCTGAATTTTGGCGCCCGCTAAAAGGTTGTAGCCATAGGTCGTGATCTCGGTGTCGCGATTGCCCAACTCGGCAAGACGGTACATCACGTTGAGATCCTGCCCTGGGGTCACGCCGGGGAGCGGGCCTCCGCCTGCGCCCAGAGTATTGGCAACGGCGCCCGGAATCGTGAACGTGCCAGGTGCTGGAGCGTACGACCACTGAACTTTCTTCTGGGTGCCGCTAGCCCGTGCGATCAACTTGACTGATGAACTGGCCTCGTAGTTGGCTTCAGTCAGAGCTCCAATCTGTTGAAGAGCCGGGAGCATCGTCGAGAAATCAGCCGTATTAAAAGTACAGAAGTCTCCCGCCGGCGTGCTCTCGATCTTGTCTGCAGGACAGTTCGGGTCTGCTTTCCACTTGCCGCCTGAGTTGCGGTAGCTGCCGGGGTTACCGGTCCTGCTCATGTTTCTGTTGGACCAGCTCCGATCGCGCGAGTAAACCGTCTTGTTATTGCGGTACTGGATGACGTTGACCACATTGAGCTTCTCAAAGTTCAGGCCATTCACACCGCTGACTTCGGTCTTGATGCCGCCGTCCTCAAAGGGTGCGGTCCCAGTGGCGCTCAGCTGCGTACCCGAGAAGTCCTTGCGCGTGATGATGTTGACCACGCCGCCCAATGCATCCGATCCATAGAGCGCCGACGCGCCGTCTTTGAGAACCTCGATGCGTTCGACCGCGGCCATTGGGATCATATTGAGATCGACCGCCCCGGTGACTGCGTCTGAAGGCAAACGCTGTCCGTTTAACAAAACTAATGTATTGGCAGAGCCCAAGCCGCGCAGACTGACTTCAGCATTACCCGCTGCGTTACTACCCGAAGATTCACGCGCGCCACCAAACGAGCTGGCCGTCGTATCGCGCAGCACATCAGCCACGGAGTTGTGCCCCGTCTTCTCGATATCTTTGCGAGTCAACACGGTCACTG
>CAZGCK010000099.1:13743-14074 GCA_964524175.1 uncultured Bacteriovoracaceae bacterium
AATCTACCCCCACAGCAGATGGGGCGGAGCATGAGCAAACGCAGTGCCACGAAAAAACAATGTTTTTGGCGTTTTTTTGCTGTTTTTTAGGAACAAATGAACCCACTCGGTGTCAAGTTGGGGCTAGGCATGGGGTGCAAGCGAGACCGGGCGATCCAAAAGGAACCTAATACACGACTATTAAATTCTGAATCAAACTTTGAATCGCTCAATGTACTGACAGCGCTGGCAAAGATCCTCGTCCAATTTGCCGCGACGAAATCCTTCAAGCAGCGCGAGTGAACGCGGCGAATCTAAAATTTCTACAATCGGGGTTTCACGCACATTGCCA
>CAZGCK010000100.1:0-14022 GCA_964524175.1 uncultured Bacteriovoracaceae bacterium
CTGAGCAGAGGGGGCAGCCATCGCGCTCTGTGCTGCCAACGTTAATATGGCTACCCACATCACATAGAGTCGAATCGTCCGGTGCATCGTAACCTTTCAGAAGAGTCAGTAGTGAACCGACTGGCAATGCGTTGAGCTTCGCCGAAACAATGCAAAACACCTTTCGTATTGTCAACTTTTTGAAGTGCCTAAGGAGAGAGGGTGAACACGAATTGCGCGACGCGCGCCAAGTTTCGCTAAGATAATTTTGCTGGAGCAGCGCGGCCAAACGAAGTGGTGACCATGGCCGTTTCACCAAACACGATTTGATTGCATGCAAATTCGCAAGCACCGCAGCCCACGCATTTTTCGTAACTCACATGCACTGGACGCTCGGGGGTCTGCCCAGCAGGAGCTGGAGTGTCGGATCCGGCGGTAGCGTTTTCAGGTTTCCAGCCGGGCGTGATCTCGATCGCGTCAGTGGGGCAAGCGCGAACGCATTCGGAACAGAATTTATTCTCCGTAAAACTAATGCAGAGGGAGTCGTTGAAAACAGCGGTCCCTGCTTTGTAGCTGTACTTTTGTTCTATCGGATACTTCATGATCGCATCGGTTGGGCAGGCCTGGGAGCATGCGTTGCACCCTTTTTGGCAAAATCCCTCGGTCGCGACCATGACGGGTGACCAAAGTGCGCGGAGTCCAAATTCAAGTCCGGCCGGTTTGAGGATACCGGTGGGGCACGCCTTCATGCATTCACCGCAACGGATACAGCTTGTCAGAAAATCCCGCTCTTCGCGGCTCATCGGCGGGCGGATGAGCTTCTTCATGCTTTTAGGGTCGCCGGCTGACAATCCAAGTCCTGGCGCTGCAACGACTACTGCGGCGGTCGTCGCCATGATCTGACGACGTTCGAGCTGAACAGGTTGGTGAGCGTAGGCTACGGCAGGAATTGGGTTCTTGAGAGTAAAAAAGTTAGCGTCCACAGGGCACTCTTGCGAGCATGCAAAGCATTTGATGCACTCGCTCTCGGTGTAGATCTCAGGATTCTCAAAGCTGATTGCGCCTGTGGGGCAGTTGCGAGCGCAGATGTTGCAGCGAACGCAGCCAATTGTATCGCGTCGGAGCGCCGAGTGCCTCGACATCACGGCGAGGTAAGCTCCTAGCGGACAGACTGCTCGACACCAGATGCGAGATAGTTTGGTGGTGCCCGCCATGATCGCCAGAAACAGAATAAGCGTGGCCGTATCGACGAGGTAGCCGTGAGGTCCTACGGGACCGCCGACGCTCCAGGCCACCTCGTTGCTCTTGCGCCAGAACGGATTGAAAACCGTTGCAGCAGTTCTTGTGATCAACACAATGGGGTCAAAGCCCATCAATGGGCTTACTCCTCCGATGACCGCAAACACCAAGATCGCGAGCAGAAGGTAGTACTTCGCCCTAAACCACCCAGGCGATGGTCCCTCGATGGGGACGCGCATCCTTTTGAGGATCCATCCCCAAGCATCGAACGTCGCGCCAAGCGGGCAAACCCAGCCGCAGAACACGCGGCCGAGTAAGAGGCTGATCACAAGTGTCAGCGCTCCCAAGGCCAAGATCGTGATCCCCATACGCATGCCGCCGCAGACGACGGTCATCACGAGAGGGTCCGCTCTCAGCATAAAGGAAACAGGAATGTGCTTGGCCAGCCACGACTCCATCGGATGATGGGTAACGTAGATGCAGGAGATCCAGAGCAGAAAAATTGCCCACTGGACGACGATCCTGATCTGTCGAGTGGGGATGCCGAGCACCTAGATCTGCCCTTTGATCTTCTGGTATCCGGTAACGGCTTTCTTCACGGCTTCGGTGGCTAGCTCGCAGCTTCCGGTGGCTTTTGCCTTGGTTTCGATATCGCCATTGAGCTTGGCGAGGTCCGCCGGGCCCTTGCCTTTGTACTGATCAAGGAACGAAGCCTCTTTGGCCGGGAAGGCGTGCGGACAGCTCATTTCTTGCGCGCGCACCTGGGTGACTTTACCGTCCTTGCCGATCCCTATGATCCAAGTGTGGGTGCAGTTGGTTCCCCAGAGGTTTTTTTCAATGAAAGCGACTGTGCCTTCTGCTTTGCCTTTGGCGTTTTTGGCGAAGACGATGGTTGATCCAGAGATCGTTTTCTTTACGACCTTGGGGTTGCCGACGACTCCAAGGAGCGCGGTTGCGAGTGGCTCGATGTCGACGGCCTGGGCTTTCTCGATGAGCGCGCTAAGAGTGATGGCTACGATAAGGGATTGCACAGCAGTTTTCTTCACGGGAGTCCTCCTGACTTTCTTGAGATGAATTAAAACGACGGCCAAGGCAGATAAGGGAAGCAAAGCCCACCATGGGTTCCTATCGTTCGAATAGGGAGAGAAGGCGTTGGCGCTCATGCTACCCAGATCCAAAGCGTCTTCTTCAGGCAGAACCTCGGCGCTACCAGGCGAGTCGGTTGGCGTGGCAGCCACATCGGCCTGTGGGGCTTCAGTCGCGGGCGGGGGGCTTGCTTGGATTTGCGGCATGGACTCGGCGATCGCAAGCGTGGTCAGTCCGGGGGCGAGCGTCACGGCGGCAAGGAGAGGCGCTAATCTGAATGGGGACAATCGAGTCGAGACTCGGGGCTGCGCGCCGACTTCGATTCCTGGTGCCCCCCAAAGCCGCTGAAAGATTCCATTCCACGAAAAGTCGCCGTTGGCATCCACTTCGGCCATAGCGGGCGAAGCGACGAGCTCTCGCATGTAATCGCATGCCGCAGCGTAGCCCGACACAAAGAGTGAAGTCGATAAGGCATCCGCGTCTGCAGCAGAGGTTGTAGCGATCAATGCGCTTTTAGCTGACAGGCCAAGCCGCGGGGGACGTTGACGCGAGTCTAGAATGTGGTTCCCTTTTTCGTGAGTGCCCGACACTCCCAGCGCGATGGTCTCGCCGCTCCAGTGCTTGAATCGAATACCTCGAGAGTCGCCGTCGCTGTCTTTCTCCCAGGTCCATCCCCAGCTCCAGGGGTTTCCGGGTCCAGAGAATCCTGAGAAGATCAGGCTCGAGCCTCCCGCCGACAGACGGTAGTTTCTAAATCCTGATTGTTCAAGAATGAGTCGAGCCAGGTCGAGGGCATAGCCCTTGCCGACGGCACCAAAACCGATGTGCACCTCGGTTCCTAGTCGCCAGGCTTTTAGTGCCGAAGGGTCCCAGCCGATCGCACCCGATTCAGGCTGAGCTAAGCTTTTTGCTGCGTAGTCAAAGCATCCTTGAGTCAGGCGCTTGAGTCGCTCGGATCTTGCGATCAGTTCGATTCCTGCTCGGGTCATGGCGATTTTTCTGTAAGGAGCTCCTTGGTTCAGCTGATAAACCGGGCTCTCGGGCAAAAACTCGCTGATCTCCCTTTCGAGGCGCGATATTTTCTCGTGGACTTCCGACAGGCAGCGGCTCGCAAGGCGCGCTTGTTCCTTTTCGCAGCTCACTGTCAGTGCGAAGGTCGTGGCCATATGATTCTGGTCCGCTTGGACGTGAACGAGCTCGTGGCTCCTAGGAGAAATCACTTCTTAAAATTTTACACCTAGGTATCGAGTGTCACTAACAAATTCGATCACTGACCTATGATCTGGTCGAGCGCTTTGCTGTCATCCGATGTTGCGGATGAATCGTCAGAAGGTGAACTGCTTTTTGACGGAGCGGTGTCTTCCTTCACTGGTTCTAGCGGAGGCGGCGGCGGGACATCATCCACTGGTGGCGCAGGAGGAGGGGGGTCCGAGATCGTACCGCTTTCAAGTGGCGGAGGCGGAGTCATGTCATCAATCGGAGGAGGGGGCGGCATATCCGATCCCTCGCTAGGAGGCGGCGGGGGTGGTTCGCCTGGTATCGTTTCATCCTTGGGCGGGTTGCCTTTCCAATTCTCAAGTTGCTCCAGCTCTTTTTGCTCTTCCTTGCCTAGTGATCCGCCACCTTCGAGTTTGTCCAGGTCATCCAGCTCGGTGTCGCCCGTCGGGTCCCCGACGCTCTTCTCGCGGATGCCTCTCTTGATGTTGAGGTCAGACACGTCCGTCAAGAGAGTGGCGGTCGAGTTTTCAGAGATAGCTGAGAGACTACTGATGACGATGCCGCTGCTATAGGTAGCAGAAGTCTGCACGACTTGAATGTCAGCCTGAATGATAAAATCAGAGGCGCTGATCTCTCGTTCGGTCGAGGGGTCGATGTGTTCGTAGACGCGAAAGACCATGCCCGGCTTGACTCCGTCCTCCGTGCCTTTATCGATGAAAACCAGTTTGTGCTGAGCACTCGAATGAATGGTGTTTGTTTTATCCAGGGAGATGACGCCTTCGATCTCAGAAGGACCTGCGATGGGCTCGAGCTCTTTTGCGGTAGCTGGGCTCGCGATGATCGATGTGCCTCGGTAGATGAGGCCGTAGCCAGCAACGATCATTCCAACGAACAGATTGTCTCTCACTCCGATAATCTTCACTTTTCCAAGAATAGAGTACGCCAAACCGGTGCGAGAAGATTTGCTGGGGTTGAGTTTCAGCGGCTCATCGGTGATCGCGTAGGTCTCTCCCACTTGAATTTCGGCGTCAGCGCGGATGTAAACGGTGTCTCCGATGCTGACATACTCGGCAGGGCTGCGGCTCCCAGTGATCTGCCCGAGAAACTCTAGTCGTTCTCCGGTGGATAGTGTGTGAAGCTCGAAGCCTTTTGTGTGGTTGAATCTGATTTTCGAGGCGCTTTGATCAAAACCCAAGGCGTCGATGTTTTTTGGGATAATGAGACTTGCGCGTTCCCATGACTGAATGGGCAAATCCTTCCACTCCATGGATCGAGGCTTCTTTCCGGAAGGCGCTGAGCCTGCTCTCATCGCGATCGTGTCTGAATGCGCGCGCGTGAGGGAGAGACTGGGCAACGAAGTGTCTGTTCCGGGCACATACGAAAGGATGGCCCCGGCCTCAATCAGGTGGATGGAGGGAAGGTCTTTGGAAGAAGCAGGCCAGTATTTCTCATCTCCAAACAAGCTCTTCGCGATGTCCTGCCCGGAGCTGCCTGCCGTGAGCGTATATTTTTGCGTTGAGGCCGAGTGAGCTGCCGCAGGGAAGAAGAAGATAAGAGGTAAAGCCAGGCAATTCTTAATTTTCATTGGTCTTCCTTAGCGCTCTCCAAGTGGTGAGCTGCAGAGGTCGAGGAGGTCTTGGTCGCCGTGATGGGGGCTGTCGGCAATGCTTCGACCTTGGCTGCAGGCGCAGGAACGGGATCAGCCTTGCTTGGTTCTGGTGCAGCAGGATCATGCACAGGGGCCTCTTCAGTGGCTGGAGCAGGCTCAGCTGCTTTGCTCAACGATGAGGCCGGCGACTGGGGAAACAGCGAGGTCAGAAGTTGGCGATGTCGTGCTGCTTGTTCGGGCATCTTTAGGTGATCTTCAGCTTCGGCGATTTCACGAAGCGTGTCGGCAACGCGACTACTGCGATCGTAAGAAGTCAGAACGCGTTGGTATTCATTGGCAGCGATTTTGTATTCTTTCCGCTTGAGATAAGCGTGGCCTACAAAGTACTGAGCGTTGCCTGCGAGGGGATGGTCTGGATATTTTTCGAGAAAGGCCGAAAAAACGAGCGCAGCTTCTGCGAATTTTTGTGCTTCGAGGAGGATGATCGCTTTGCGATACCCCTGAATGGCTTCATCGTTCAGAAATCCGGCTTCTGGATCGCTGGGCGCTGGATTTGCTGCGGGACGTGCGCCTACATCGCCTGGGTGTTTTTGCACCCCCACTAGCTGGCCCTTACCGTTTGCAAGCAAGGTATCTAGGCTCGATTTCGTCGCAGAAGTCTTCTCGTTCAGAGAATTAAGCCGGGTCTCCATGGACTCCATACGCTGAGTCAAGTTGTTGAGTAGGTTCCGGAACTCAGCTAGCTGAGCTCGATTGGCTTCGGACTCTTCCTTGATTTCGTCCGTTTTCTCGACCTTAGGAGGTGCCGCGCTGTTGCGAGTGCTGGCGCATCCTGTCGCGAAGACGGCGGCTAAGGCCGTCGCGATTAAGGTAGAATTCCATTTCCCCTGACGGACGAGGCGGCATCCTGCCACCCTGATCTGTAAACGCATACTCTCTAGGATAGAAGCACTCTTGGAGATGGGCAACTGGATGTTGTCTGAGGTATGAATGGAGGAGAGGACTCTTCATTGCCCCCATTTAGCGTCAAAAAAACCATACGCACTCGCAAGGAAGATTCTGCCTTCGTTTACTTCATCCTCGAGGCACATGAAGGCATTGTGGCCTATTCGACCCTTCCGTTTACGAAGGGCGACGCGCACCGCGATCTCGATCTGCGTATCCCACCAGATTTTTGCGAAGAAACCACACGAGTGCTTCGCTCGTTAGGAGATCTAGTTTATGAGCTTGATTAGCCGCGAACTTAAAGCCTTTGGAATCGACCCAGGCGAAACTCTCTCCGTCGAAGAGATTTTGGCAGCCGCTCTTGGAAGGGGCGGAGCGCTGGCCGAGCTTTTTTTTGAAGAAACCGCATCGACTCGGATTTTTTACGAAGGCGGCAAAATCGACCGGATCATGGACGGGATCGATCGCGGAGTGGGGTTACGCGTGATTTTTGACGGCAAGTCCGTCTATGGATACACGACGGATCTTACTCAGGCCGCGCTGATGGCTATGGCGCAAACTTTGGCAGAAGCTGTGACGGCTGGTCCGCAAGGAAAGCGCTTTTCGAAGGACATCGAGTGGCGCAAAGGGCGTCAGAGCGACGATGCCATGGCTAAGTATGTTGTGACTCGCCCTGCGCGTGCACTGCCCACCTCGGCAAAAATCGAGTTGGCTCGCAGAGCAGACCAGGGAGCGCGTGAGGAGCTTCCCGATGCGCGTCAGGTGACAGCCGTCCTTTTGGATACGTATCGCAAGATTCTAGTGTTGAATAGCGATGGCCTCGTTTCGCCCGATTCAAAGTACTATCTTCAATCCTTTGTGCAGGTCGTGGGGCAAGGTAAAGACGGGCGAATCGAAACTGCGGCTGAGAGCGACGGCGGTTATGTGGGGATGGAGTTCTTTGACGAGCGCACTCCGGAGTCGATCGGTCGCGAAGCCGCACGTCGGGTCAAAGTCCTACTGAGTGCCAAGCCTGCGCCTTCGGGTACGATGCCTGTCGTGATCGCTGGCGAGGCGGGAGGCACGATGATCCACGAAGCCGTGGGGCACGGGCTTGAAGCGGACTTAGCGTGCAACGGACTTTCTGTTTATCAAGGCAAGCTCAACCAGCAGGTCGCCTCTCCGCTGATTTCGGTGCTTGATGACGGTACGATGCCTGGCAAGCGGGGTAGCTATGCGTTCGATGACGAGGGTACTCCTTCTAAGAAAAACACGCTGATCGAAAACGGAGTTCTCAAAGGTTATCTCGTCGATCGACTCTCGGCGATGAAGTTTGACCTCATGGCAACTGGCAATGGCAGGCGAGAGTCTTTTCGCCATAAGCCTATCGTGCGTATGACCAACACCTATATCGCTCCAGGCAAGGATGATCCCGCGAGCATCTTGAAGGACACGAAGCAGGGTATCTACGTCAAAGCGATGGGTGGAGGGCAGGTCAACACCGTGACCGGCGATTTTGTGTTCGCTGTTACCGAAGGCTATCTCATTCACAATGGTGAGCTGGGCGATCCGATTCGAGGTGCGACTCTGGTAGGCAACGGACCTCGCGCACTTTCCATTGTTGATCGAGTGGGCAATGATTTGGGTTTTTCTACCGGTACTTGCGGCAAGGACGGGCAGGGCGCTCCCGTAACGGATGCTCAACCAACCCTAAGAATTCCAGAGCTTACGGTCGGCGGTGAAGTCCCTCTCACTGAATATTGGGTTAATTGACAATTTTAGTCATGATTGGTATCTATGCCCAGTCAAGGAAAGGGCCCAGTCGTGAACAAATATCTCATTTTTCTTACAGCTGTCCTTATTGCTTTGACGGGTTGCAATGGTAATGAGCCCGAAATGCCGGGGATGGTAGATCCCGTGGATCCCGTGGATCCTGTGATCCCAGGTGTGAATGGCGGCGATTATTCGATCGTGCTCAAACAGACGGGATTTCCTGCCGAGCAAATCCCGAGTCGCCATGAGGCTGATTTTGACGGAGACGGAATTGTTGACCCCATCACGAACGATCCAACGAACGCCCGTGGCAACGAGATCTCGATCCAATTGAGCAAGACTCAAACTCAATTTACTTATGTTGTGAACAGTCTCGCAAATGAACGAAAGCGCATCCTCAGCTTCAAGGTTTTCTCGCTCTCGCCAACAGGAGAGTACCCTTCGATCATCGTTGCGCAGGGCAACTGGTCTAGAAACTTCATTCACAGCTTGCCGCAAATGATCGTCTTTAACGATCACGGGACACTGCGCGCGCAGGAGCTTGGGATCTCCCTGATCGGTCGCGCGGTAGACTGCGCTTGGATCAATCAGAAACCCATGTGTTACTTTGCGTCCTACGGAGAGAACGACCTATCCCAGGGCCTCAGCTCATTGGTCGAGATAACTCCTCAGGGGGTGGCGATCGACCGCACTCAGGCGTTTGGTCTGCCCTTTCAGGTGCCTTTCTCGGGACATGGCACTGACGGGTACCACATGATTGGTTCAGCACTCTTGGACTTCAATGGTGACGGCAATACTGACATCGTGTCGGTGGGGCAGCACTCTAGGATTTTTACCGGAGAGTTAGGCGCCGATGGCCACGTGATCCGTTCCGGGTATCATGGCCCTTCAGGCGAGTACCGGAAGGTTTGGGCTCCGTTAGAAGGCCAAGTTCCTTGCGTCTACTACGGCATGGAACTCGAAGAGTCTTCGCAGGCTGATTACGTTGAGTGCTATCGAGGCGGGTCTTGGCAAAAGATCGATTTGCCGGGTGGAGAATACGGGGTCACCTACGTGCCTGTGAACTTTTGGGATCACGGGGATGATGGAGCGATTGATTTTGCTGCACGAAGGACAGATGGCACCTGGAATTTGCTGACGATCCTACCTCCCAGGTAAAAAAACACGGTGTGCACCGTGAGTGGCGACCGAGGCCGCTCACGGTGCAAGCTCGTGTTACATCGATCGCGGAACGCGACGGGTTGGTCTTTGGCTGCTTGCTCCCTGAGGCGCGGCCGTATTGTCGGTAGCTACGTTCCTGCCCAGTCGTTCGAAGAAAGCCTTCCACCGAGGATGCTTGGTCGAGTAGGACTTCGAAAAGTAGTATCCGTTTCGGGTCATAGCAGTTTCGTTGAGCAATGATTGAGGCACTCCTGTTTGCACTGCGAACTCAGCCTCAAAAGCATGGTAGAAGTCGACACCCCAATCCTTGTAGGAGGCATTGCTCATCCAGCTGGGCATTTTGTTTCCGTGTAAAATGCCTATCGAAGCCTCAAGGGATTTGCGCATGATGTTGCCATTATCCCAACGCTTCAAGAACGATGTGTTCCCAGTCGCTTCAAAGAATTCTGCCATTGCGTAGGTATCGCCGAAGTCGCGCAGAACAATCCGGCCTGTCGGATTAATGCCCACCATCTCGATCAAGAAGTTCTGCGAGTGGGGAGAGTCGTAGGTCAAGCCCGTGCGCGCAGCCAACTCAGCCAGAGCGCGGCCCAGGGGTTTGTTGTAGTGCTCGTTCCAGAAGACCGAGGGATCGTCGTATCCGTTGGATTTGGCGATCCGAACCCCGAGATCTTCGTGCATGGCGGAGAATCCTGGCAGGTAAGTCACGTCGCCATCGGGTAGCTCGCCCAGCACGCGCACGAGCATCGCCTGGTCGGCATCCTGGATTCCCAGCATCGCTGGCTCGTCCATCGCGACGATATTGGTGAACTTGCGCTGAGCTTGCTGGGTTTGGATGAAGTCCGTCGCGCGACGAGCTTCGTACGCATCTTCAAACGGCTGCACTTTGTCGGTCCAGTTGCCGCCCGTTTTGTTGGTCGACACTTTCGCCGAGAAAACGATATGTTCTTGAGCGAGCGGATCAAACATCACATAGCTGCGTGATGCCGTTTGGCGAGCTATGAAGCGCTTGTAGTGTTTGGTGTCGGCGCCCTTTGACGCTAAATATTTTTCGAGTTTCTTGTAGTGCTTCGTGTCTTCGGGATTGATGAGCCAGCGTACGTGTTTGCGTCCGTCTTTCTCGAAGATGAGCGAGTTGCGGAGCTCAGGTGCGATTCGGGTCGCAAAGTCTTCGGTTACGAGCTCCAAGGGGATCTCAAAGTGCTCGATCTCAAACGATTGGACGGAGCGAATGCTCGCTCCGTTTTTTTGGGTTTCCCAGTAGACGAGAGCTTTTTCCTGAGGAGTGAGCGCCGCAATCTCGCTTCGAATCGCAGACTCTCTAAATTCACCTACCAAGTCTTCAGGGGTGAGCTCGAGCAAGAAGTCATCGGTGAACTCTTTGCTCACGAGATCCCGGATCATTCTGCGATCTGCTTCTGCCAGATTCAGCGGACCCACTTCTCCCGCTTTGGTTTCGAATAGCTCCTTGGCTTTCTTTGAGTTCCTTTTCGAGGCGCTTTCATAGATGCGGGTCAGACGCTCTTCGAGTTTTTTTGCGGTGGGCTCCATGCGGGAGCTCTCCAGGACCTCGATCAAGCGTTCGATGCGGCGGCTTGGATTGGCGACGTTACTGCCGATGATTTCTCGGCTTGCCAAAGAGCCTTCAATCAACTCAGCAAAGATCAATCGACCCGCGCGCGAGTTGAGGATGGTGCGGAGCGATGTAGGCGTTGCTTGAGCGAGCTGAGAAGCGATGAGAGCAAAAATGATACAACTAGTCTTAAAGCGGCGATTCGCTAGAAACATGAATTTCCCCCTTGAGTTTGAACAAGTGGAAGCGTTCGTATGCGGGGATGTCGCTAGGTGTCAAATTCCGGAATTTGAGAGATAGATATCCTGAATGGTTTCAATGACGCATTGCCTTGTCATGGTGCGTCAAATTATTCTGTATCGGCCTCCTCGTGGGTTTGCCGATGAGTCCGGAATCAGGGTCTCAACGCTTTTTTTCGATCCTGACCCCTGGGGGAAGTCCTTGCGAACATTCAGCAATTGGGGGCCCGCTCCTTGCTCAAAGCGTTCAAGATGTTGCTTTGGAGTCTTTGTTTATTGAGTCTTTTTTTAGGGTTTCGAGCGCTCGTTTTCCCATTTCACATCGGTGGGCTTCGCGGCGGGATCGGACTAGAAAGAGAGAATCTCCGGCGTGTCGGAAGGATATTGCGAGAGATCGAAGAGATGTTGGGTGCCGGTCTGGTGCCTCCGAGCGAACGTTGGCAGAAGCTTCGATCTTTGCCCGCACCTTGGGGCGCGCTTGCGTTTGATAGTCTTCAGGAGTTGAGAGCGCGAGGGGGCGCCTTGCTGCCCACGCTGAGAAGGCTCAGGGCATTGGCCGAGCAACATGACCGGGGCTTGGGAGAAGCGCGTGCTCGGGCTTCTCAATCTCTGTCTCAGGCACTGGTTTGCGCTGCGCTTGTGCCAGTTTTTGGAACCGCACTTTACTTGCTTCTGCCATCGGTATCCGCGCGGCCTTGGATTTGGTTTGCGAGTTGCTCTGGGAGTTTGATGCTCGCGGGTTCAGGCGCGCTTTGGATGCTCAAGATGGCGGAAGAGGCTCGATGGGCAGGGCTTCGGGGAGAGGCTCGCAGTTGGATGCTAGCTTCTCAGTGCGCTGGTGAGCGGTTCTTGGCATTGGTCCGCTCGGGAAGTCCCGCCGATCTGGCTTGGGTCCGGGCTTGTGAGCTGTTGAAGGCAGACGCGCCGGGACTTGCAGCGCGCTGGGGCGCTTCTGTGTGGTTAGCCTCTGGGACTTCTTTTCATTCGAATTCGCGATGCCCAGCAGAAGGAGCTCTTGAGGAGACCGGAGATAGTTTGCGGCGGGCTGTTCAGGTGAGTCTGATGGAAGGAAGTCCTTGCACCGATCGCGTAGAGTCGGCGCTTGCGGGACTTTCTGGGGAGTTGGCTGCACTCGTTGAGCGCGAGCTCTCTCTCTTAGCGACAAGATCATTGAAGCCGCTGTTTATGTGCGTGGCGCCCGCGCTCTTTGCGCTCCTAGCGATTGGGATGGGCCTGAGCTGGGGAGCTGTGAGCGGAGGCGAGGGTGGATTTTGAATCCCCGATTCTCAGATGGGCTTTTTGGTCCCTGCTATTTACCCTCGCTCTGGGAGGTCAGGTTTGGCAATTTCCTTCGGGCGGCAAATTTTGGGTTGAGTCGCTGCGTGCGCCTCCAAAGCCTCAGCGATGGCGCTAGGCGATGCTCGCTAGGCCAGAAGCTGAACGTAAGGATTCTTTTCTCGAGTCACGATCTCGAACGCAGCGGTTCCATTTCCATAAAAGGCATTCTCGAGCTTGCCTTTGCGGAACACATGAATTTCGAGTTGCGCGAGTTTTGAGTTGGCGCAGTAGAGAAGCGCTCCATTGGTGTCCTCGTAGGTGAGACCTGCAAAATCTCGATGCTCGGCCTTGCACTTGCCGCGAAATCCAATATCACCGCGCTCGGCCTGAAACTCCCAGTCCGTCAGCGTGTGTTTGGAGATGGATCGAAGCGAGTCCCAAGCGGTATTGAATGCGTAGGGCTTTCCTTCATAGTGAAAATAGAATGCTTTGTACTGAGGCGAAGGAAGGGTGCCCATCCATCGAGCTCTAGCGGCCAGTCCTTCAAACAAAAATGGCGCGGGCCTTCCCGAGGCATCCACAAAAAGATTGCAGTGCCCCCAGACCCACGAGTGACCGGCTTTGCGTCCAGAGTGGTGGCCGATCATGCCGGCCGCGTTCTTGAACTCGACCACCTCAGGCGCCGCGCCTACTCCGCTCAATGTGACTTTTCCGGAAAACCGCAAATCCTCGCCCCAGGTTTCAGCATGGTATCCACCCACAAGGGTTTCGCTGCGGCTCAGGACGGGTGGGACCAATTCGAACGAAGCTTCGTGGCCCGGGGTGATTGCGAGATCCCATTCGATCGACTGTCCCTTGAGGTGAATCGATCCGCGGGCATGGTTGCGTGAGAGCTCGCAGGTTCCTAGCGAAAGTGTCCCGTTCGCGGCCCCTGAGAAGGCGTTCGAATCAAACGTTTGCTTGAAAACGCGTTTCGTAACGTCACGATTTGCGCCACGTTGAAAGACAATGGCCCAGACTTCTGCGATTTTTTTAAATCCATTAGCGCTTCGCAGTGTAGTGAAGCGTAACCAAATGGCCTGTTGAGTGATAGGGTCGTTGGTTTTGAGGAACCAAGCTTCCTGAAGTTGTTGTTGGCGCTCGGACACTGATGTTGCTCCTGCTACAAATGCCTATCATCCCGCGTTGTCAGGGTCCACACTACTTAAAGTCAACGCCTTCGGGGCCGGGCTGGGTTGCCCCAGTTGGGGTCGATTTTCAGAGGGGGCGGGACTTCATGGGAGCGATTTCGAGATGTCACGCGTGGACGTGTGCGTCGGATTTTAGGTTGTTTAGGCTTGGCAGCAGGAGCAGGGAGCGTCTTTTCGGTTGCCAGAACGAGTCTAAGGGTTGGACCAATGATCTCCCAAATCTCCTCTGTGCTTGGAGGTGGGGTGCCCGTGGGTCTGAAGCAGTCGACTTGAATTTCGGTCCTAATGTTTCCTTGAGTCGCGAAGAAGAGGCTTGTGGATTCGAGTCTGTACGAGGCGAGGTCCGCGTACAGCCGCCACTTGTCTAGGTACAAGTTCTCAGGGGAGAAGATCTCCCAGTCCTTGCCGTCGCCCGAGTTGGCCTGCCAGCGGGAGTGGCCGGTCGAATCGCGTTCGACCTTTGAGAACCGAGGTTCGGCGGCGATGCAAAACGGTTTGTTCAGGGTGAGTTGGGTTTGAAGATCTCTTTCTAAGTTTTCGAGGGCAACTTTGAGTTTTGGCTCGAGTTGAGCGGTGAGCACTGCGAGGAGGCTGTTTTTGTCTGAAATCGACTCTTGGTAGATGCTGGCGGCAGTGCGCCCAACACGCGCTTCGAGGCCATTGCGCAATACTTCTAGAAACTCTTCATCTGCCACTTCGCCGAAGAACCTTTTAGCAAACTCAAGCCTTCCGTCGATGGATTCAAGCGTGAGT
>CAZGCK010000101.1:0-4611 GCA_964524175.1 uncultured Bacteriovoracaceae bacterium
CAGATGCCTTGGATTTGATGAGAACTTACCGCATTCTGTCCAACCAGACCCCACGAGATGAAGCGAAAATATCGGCTCAGTTCGATCTGATCCAAGAGGGTTTGAAAAGTACCTCCATTGACGCCTCCTCTCATTGAATAAAGATTCAAAACCTGCGTGACTCTTCGATTCGGAAACAGTCTTCTAGCCTCTTCGGTGACACGCCAAGCGCCTAAGTCCGCTGGCACAGAATCAAAGCCAGAAAACGGGATGAGAATAGCTCCCGTTCGCTGTGCTGTGCTCTCGTACTTCTCGATCATTCGGTTCACCCAGAAAGTCTCGCCTGTGATGTCGAGGTAGTGAGTTCCAAACTCTGTACATGCAGCTACGACGCTTTCACCGTAGCGTCCAAAGGGTCCCGCGAAACTCAGTGCGATCTGGGTTTGGGAGACAGCATTTCTCACAGAGTCCCAGTCAGAGTGATCTATGATCAGGCTCGCAGAAGGTGGGTGAGGCAATGTCGAGAGCTCCGCCACTAGAGGGGCGAGCTTCTCTGCGTTTCGTCCAGCAATCGCCCATTTAAAACCCCGCTGTTTGCGCCGGGCGAGGTATCGAGCTGCCAAACGGCCAGTGCACCCAGTCCCGCCAAATACGATCAGATCAAAGGGTCTGGCCTCTCGTTGCATGGCCAAGAAGATAGCAAGAATTTGCAAGAAAACACTACCGAACTTCGGAGGGACTGAGTCAGGCAGACTCTCCTGCGTCAAATGTGACAGATGTAGTTGCGATTTCAGGCTCAAATTTGCGAGCTAAAATGCGGCGATCTTCTTGGCATCTCCACTGCACAAGTTCCCAGTGGTGGCTGAAGTGCGGCCTGAAAGTAGGAACATGAAAAAGTCTGTTAGATTTTTTGCCCTTTATTGTTCGATGGTATGCTTGGCGGCCACCTCATCTTGGGCCAGCATCGATGTCTCGATCGCAGGGAGGCTCGATCTTTCGCTTAGCCAGAATAGGAGCTCGGCACTGACGAGTGGACTGGAGAGTCAAACCTTGAATGATCGCGGGATTTCTCGACAGCGAGACTGTCAGATCCACGATCGAAGCGGTGACCACCGAGACCGGGGAGTATTAGAAGAGAGTCCCTGAGCCAGTTGAGGTTGATCTAAAGACCCGGATGCAAGCCATTGCTTCACGCTCGCGCTTCTAGCGATTGGCATGGAGGACAATTTCAAGAGGCCACATCGGCATGCCCAGTCTTAGAAAAGACTCTCTTTTGCCAAAAGGGCTGATCTGCCCAGCGCATCTCGGAGGCATAGTGCATCTGGCGCCTGATCTTATAGATCTCTCGAGTCTTGTCGAGTTGACTTGCGTAAGTCAGCATTGCCTCGCTATCGCCTTGAAGCGCGCGATCGACGGCCTCCCCGGCCTTCATCCCAGAGTAGAGCGCGTTGAAAATTCCTTGCGACGAAAGCGGATCAAAGGACATCGCTGCGTCGCCGGCCGCTAGCCACTGGTCACCAAAGAAACGATCGAGCCGAGCGCCAGAGGCTTCGGTGCAGTGAAGTTTTGTTGTCAAAGGGATGCTTCTCAACGTCTTGCGAAGATGAACAGTTTTTCGGAGTTGGCGACCCCATTCGCCCGGTGAATGGGCCATTTCCGCGACTTGTTCAGCATCCGAGTGAAAAGCGATGATTCGAGCTTCGCCAGGAAGGCGAGACGTAGACCACCAACCCACCGGAGTGGACTCGATCAAGGTGCGAGTGTCACGGTCTTCTGCCTCAATCCAAGTGTAGGCAGCGGTGAGGTCATCGTCTCGCGTGCGAATAGCTCCATACTTTCTTGCGATAGTGCCGGCTCTGCCGGTGGCATCGATGATCCACTTTGAACGAAGTTCGAGATCTGAAGCTTTGAAGGACCACCCTTCATGGGTGCGGACTAAATCTTCTGCCACAGCGGAGATCAAGTGTGCGCCGGCGTCGCGCGCTGACTCTCGAAGATCGTCGTCGAAACGAACGCGGTCGAGGTGCCATCCCAAGCCGTTGGGGTCGTCAATGAAGTCAGTCGTTCTGATTAGGGGTGATCCCCATGCCGAGCAGTTGCCGTAAGAAACAAGATGGGGTCCTTGATCGATGACGTGCAAGATGCCGAGATGCTTTAAGAGAGGGCGTGCAGCAGCGGGAACAAATTCACCGATCCGCATCGTTTGGTCCTTAACTCGATTGACAAGCAGCACGGAGCGTCCTGAGCGCGCCAAGACATGCGCAGCAGTGGCGCCAGCGGGACCTCCTCCAATAATGGCAACGTCGTAAGCTTGAATCATCTCTCTATTCCAAAATGGGGCGCCCGTGCGATAGGATGAAGCGCGAAAGCGATTTTCAGGGCAAACAAGGTTCGGGCCACGGGACCACCTCAATACAGGCTTTAGGGTGGGGGTAAGATACATTTACATAATTGTTGTGTAAACATTTTTAATCAGGAATTGTATTGTTCTAAGTATTTGTAATTTTTGAATAAAGATATAGGGCGCCCGAGGCGAGCGAAGACAAGAAAAGAGAGAAAAAGCGGAGCTAAAGTAAATCCTCGAAAAACGCTCCAAAGCGATCGAGAGGATCAAGCAACATCACTTCCAAAATCCAAAGCGATTCTTTGGGCTCGAATTGCACTTGAGACAAATTTTGTTTCGAGTGCTTGTGATGAGGGAAGTCTCCGATTCGATGGCCAGCTACGCTTTCGAGTAGCTTGTATCCGGTTTCATCCGCTCTTTTTTGTAAGAAACGGTAGATCTCTTCGCCGCTGAGATGCTCATTTTTCCACTTCGCTTGAGCTTCAAAGAAAAGCTGGCGCGCGATCTTGGCGCACTTCTCAGCTTCAGGGTGAGAGCCTTCAAAGACAAAGCTGTCCCCGTAGTCGCCCTCGTACTCGAGTCCAAGCTCGGGGTCTGACCAGACCGGACCGAAGTCTGCGTAGTAGGGGTCGCCGGCACGAAGGCGGTAATCGGGCTGCAAAGGATCATGAAAGGTGAGTCGGGTGCCTGCGCCAAAGCGAATATAAGGTTTATGCCAATGCTTAATCACTCCGTGCGCCTTGAAGATGTCCAGGGCCAAGATCCGCGCATCATTTTCGGTCATGCCTTCAAGCAAGGATCCCCGAAATTCATCGAGAACCTGGATGGTATTTTTTCTAGCGCGATAAAGGCCTTGGGCTACGAACGCGGGATCCACGCCTTCGATCAGCTGAGTAGAGGAAAGCACACCAACAGGGTGAGGTTGATACATATTGACGATACGAGCTATCACGCTAGGGCGGGATCAGCTAGCTCTTGTCCCGGCCTCGAATTGAGCTATTGACCTAATCAATCAGGTGGGGGTTATCCGCGATAATATTTAGGAAAACGGCGCAGCCGAGACCGGTTGTCGAATCCTTGAGAGAGTTTTTCGGTCATGACTAAGGGTCTATTGTGAGTCAGCTTAAGGCATCAAATTTATTCCCTTTAAAGAGTTGCGATTTTTCCAGAGAACCCTTAAGACTCATGTTTCGTGGGCCTGTAGCTCAGTTGGTAGAGCGCGTGCTTTGCAAGCACGATGTCATCGGTTCGACTCCGTTCAGGTCCACCATTTTAAATCCAAAACAATTCAATCCCAAATCCGCGATAGATCCCCACGGCTCTTCCCCATATCGAGGGGCATGAGGATTTTGCAGAGAATCAATTTCTGATCGCAAATACTCCATCCCACCCACACAGTGCAATCACTCTGAGTCGATAGTTTTTGAAATTCCTAAAGCCATAGGCACGTCTTGAAATCATCTCCATCTTCGTGTGGAACCCCTCTGTGATCCCGTTGTTCTTTGTAAATCGCCACATGCGAACGATGGGCTCGATCCAGGATTTGAGGGTTTGACCAAACGTCTTGAGCGGCACCCAAGGGCTCTCCAGCAGTTCGTTGGCGACCGACCTGGTCTGCACGGTCGTGGATCAGTATATTCAATGGGAAAAGAAGAGAGAGGAATGACGCCATGAGTTCGCTTAAGAAGATGAAAGCAAACCAACTCAATGCAGCGAAGAGCACCGGCCCGAAAACCTAGGAAGGCAAAACGGTTGTCGCAAAAAATGCCGTCAAGCATGGGCTGCTTGCTCCCCAAAGTCTTTTACCGTGGGAGGAGGGCAAGAGCTTAGAAGACCTAGGGCAAAACCTTCGGGCAGAGCTTCAACCCAAGGGCGAGCTGGAACTCATTCTCATCGACAGAATTGTCTCTTTGATCTGGCGACTACGCCGGGCAGGAAAAATCGAAACGGCGATCTTCGCGTGGAAGCAGTATGAGGCCGACTTGATCCGCGCCGAGGATGAAGTCCATGCCCAAGTGAAAATCAAGAGTGTGCTCGCCGACCTATTGGCGAAGTCGTCCACCACAATCCAAAAAAAAGGATTCTCGACAAGCAAAAGCACGAGGAAGCGGTCAAGAAGGCCGATGAAGTCCGGGCTCTCAAAGACGGGGCTGGGCCAATGCTTGGGCGCAATTTCATCGACCAGGCCGAAAACTTCAATACTCTGCACCGATACGAGACAACCCTTGAAAGGAGTCTCTTCAGGGCCCTTCACGAGTTACAGCGCGTTCAGGCGATGAGACTAGGGA
>CAZGCK010000101.1:4621-13453 GCA_964524175.1 uncultured Bacteriovoracaceae bacterium
AGGGATGAGCGTGACGTTACCCCTGGCGGTCGATGTTCATGGCGACAGCAAGGAACTTTGAAGTCGGGCGTTTTACGAAACAAAGCCATTTGCTTCACCTCCGCCCAATATTTCGAGATCGAAGAATTTAAGGCCCTGCGCCAGAGGCCGTGCTTTCCTTCTTACCTTCACCGGAAGCGACAGGATTCAATCCAAGTTCTTTAGCAATTTTATTTCTGAGAGTGACAATCGCTTCTCTAAACGTAGGCGTCTTCGCGCCAGCGTCTTTCGTCTTAAAATCCACTTTTGCTTTCAAGCAGGAATCTAATGCGTTCACGATACCTCGGCCGTTTGCTTTGCCAAACTCAGCCATTTTTGGGTCATCGGTTTGACTTGCCTGGCGAGAGTAAACGGTAGACCAATATCTATCTGATTTAGCCAACGCGCCTTCGAGCTGTGCTGCTAGTTGATCCCTAGTAGAATTATCCAGGACCTCTGAAGGGGTTTCAGGCTTTTCAGTTTTTTCATTGAAACTAAAACGCGAATCCAGTTTTTCATTTGGGTAGTAAGAAAAACTCACCACTTTGTCACTGGCTGAATGAATCTTCAAAGTAATCGCGTAATACATTCTTCCGAAGGTATCTTTAGCCGCTTTGCCTGAAACGGGGTAGAAGTACGCCATCTTGTTTGTCAGAATATATATCCCATCTTTGCCAGCTCTTTTAGCTTGAAACATCCCGATACCCGATGGGCTAAACCTTGTCTCCCCCGCTGGAACAGCACCGCTCTCATCAACTGCATGGAGGCAATCGAAACCAGACGAGTAATCAATCGTGTCGGATGCAAACAATTCTGTTGAAGGTAGGAGAACAAGAACGGCTAGGATAGAAGGGCGAATTTTCATTCTTAAAAATGGTATCTTCTGTTAAACTCGCACACAATAAAAAACTCTTGTCAACCATTTGATGTCGAAGCGTCCACTGTTTAGTCATCTCTCGCGTGTGCTCTTCTACCCATTTGCCATCACACTTGAATTAGTGTATATACGTTAATATGTTCTCTTGGGACACCCAAAAGGCGATTACGAACTACGAAAAGCATGGGGTCCCGTTCGAGGAAGCGTCCACGGTGTTCGGCGACGCCGATGCCCTGAACTGGGAAGACTTGGCCCACTCCCACGGCGAACCCCGCTTCAAACGCCTGGGTCGATCCGTTGTGGGCCGGGTTCTATTGATCGTTTACACGGTAAGGAAGGTGAAGAATGGCAAAGAAACAATCCGCATCATCAGCGCGAGGCAATCAAACCGCAAAGAGCGTAAAGCATATGCCGGATCGTGAGATCGACTTCTCCGACATTCCTGAGTCAACTGATGAGGAATTGAAGCGGGCTAGGCGGGTAGGTCGTCCCGCGACGGGGAACGCAAAACAGCTCATCGCCATTCGGATTGACCCGAAGCTCCTCTCGGCGCTCAGGAAGCTCGCTTCAAAGCAGGACAAGCCTTACCAGACGTTGATCCATGAGCTGCTTGAGAAGGCGGCTAAGAAGGCCGCGTAGCCGTCTTCGGGGTCTTCGGCGCGGGGTTAGGCGACGACGCTCAGGAAGCCCAGCTCGCTCGGGTCAAACCACGGGTTCTGAATAAAGAAGTTTCGATATGTAGCCGCCAAGGTCCACCATTTTTACCTAGGCGCAGAAAACGTCCTCCACACTGCCAAGTCCCAAAGATACTGCTCAAATAGTCTCAGCCAGCTTTCTTCTTTACGACTGTCGACTGATAGCGATCCAAGTAAAGTTCAACGGCGAGAACAACAAGCTGCTGGTACTTTCTATTGTGCCTTTTTGCGATTTCTTTGAGGGATTCAATGTCATCTTCAGGCATACGAATCGCCACAAGCTTCTTGCGTCCAGGCCCTAAAAGTTTACGCCGCTCTACCCCATCCAAGGGCTTTCCCGCCGCAAGTACAGCGAGGCTCTCGGGACTATCGTAAAATCGGGCTGCATTTTCCCAAGACTTCTCAGGCTCATTTGCCTTTCATAAATCGCAATCCTTTCCGCATCCGGTTCAAAAGCCGTAATCAAGTTGCGCAACTGTCGGTGGTGATCCCACACCACAAACAGAGTGCGCCCTTGCTTCGTTTTCGCGATCGTCCACCATCGACGATAAGGCGGCCATGTGATCTGATCCAAGGCCGAGATCGGAACAACGCCTTTATCCTCAAAAACGACCTCCCAAGCTTCTACCGACGTAACTGCATGCTTGCGAATATGTCGCGCTGCCCAGTCCTGATTGGGCCCACATGTCATTAAAATGATATACAATTGTATATATATATATATATATAATTATCGACAAAAATTCTGGAGTTGGTCAACTCTGCAAGCTGCTGAACTCAAAGCCCTTCAAACCCAAATCCGCGACAGAGCCCCACGAGCGGCTCTCGCAAGCGCTCAGCAGCCCGATTTTTCGATCCTGCCGGTCGCAGCCCGACCGGGGACTTGCAGCCTGCACAGGCAGTCTCAAAGCACAGCTGCGTCCAAAATTCGATCACATCCCTGGAATCATATTATTGGAATCATTACTAAAATAATAATAAACAAACTAAATCAGTTATGATAAGGATCTCTCCAAACTTTTTGGAGGCCCTCTCATGCGGTCACTGATTTCTCTGCTCCTCGGACTTTCTCTTTTGCCCCTGAGCACGGCCTCGGCCGACCCTTCGGCCCAGCAGTTGGCTACTCAGGTTCAAACCCTGTTCAAAAACCGCTGCTACCAATGCCACGGAGAGCCGGGCAAAAAGGTCCAAGGCGGCTTTGACTTTGTTCTGGATCTGGAGCGACTCAGGGCTAACCCTGACTACGTCGATCTCAATGATCCCGCCAAATCCTCGATCTACCAAAGGGTCTTGAACGACGAGATGCCGGATGACGGAACAAAGCTGTCTCCCAATCAAAAAGCCACGATCCTATCTTGGATCCGCAAAGGTGCTCTTGCCCCTCGAGTTGAGACCTCGCGTTTTTCGACTGCTTCGTACTCGTATTTGGTGAACGCCATGGCCGTAGACCTCAAGGCCATCCCTAAAGCCAAGCGGCCTGAGATCCGCTATCTCTCGCTGGCTCACATGCCGGCAGCGGGTGATTCAGATCAGGATCTTCAGATCTTCAGGGACGCACTCACCAAGCTCGCCAATAGTTTGAGCTTTCAAGAGGAGATTTTTCCACTCCAGCCGATCGACGATCGTAAGCTGATCTACCGCATTGATCTGAGCGCTTTGGGTTGGGATCCCAAGCTCTGGGATGAGCTGGCTGAGGCCAATCCTTACAAGACCTTTGCCAGCGATAAGTTGACTCTTGACCTTAACGAGCAAGTCCAGACCCAGTTTCCCTCGATCCGAGGCGACTGGTTCGCGTTTGCGGCGTCGAAGCCTCCTTTTTATCACAAGTTTTTGAACATTCCGGAAACGGACCTGGCGTTTGAGCAGCTCTTTGGCATCAACGTGGCCGAGGACATTCAAAGGCGCCTGGTGCTGCGCGCAGGTTTCTACAAATCAGGTGTTTCCAAGAACAACCGCATGATCGAGCGGCACCGGACGCGCTTTGGCGCCTGTTGGAAGAGCTACGACTTTGCCGAAGGTACGGGCACGTCGGATCTGTTTTCAAGGCCTCTGGGCCCAGGCAACGGCCCTGCGCAGTTTCAGCATGCCGGAGGCGAGACGATCTGCAGCCTGCCCAATGGCTTGCAGGCGTACCAGCTCTACGACGCCGCTCATAAGAGGCTGGACGTGGCTCCGACTCAGATCGTGCAGGACTCGACCCGTTCGGATGCCACGATCATCAATGGCATTTCGTGCATGTCCTGCCACAGCGTGGGGATGCTGCGCAAAGCGGATCAGATCCGGGAGTATGTCGAAGGCAATCCCACGCTCTTTGCGCAGAACGACCTGGCCGAAATATTGGCGACGTACCGGAGCAATGACAAGCTCGCCGTGGTTTTTGACGAGGACCAGTCGAGATTTGTTCAAGCCATGCAAAAGGCCGGAGTCCAGGATGTGAGCGGCCGGATCGAGCCGATCCGCTACTTGGTGGACCGCTTTGAAAAAGACGTCGATCTCAAGCGTGCGGTGGCGGAGCTGGGCACGGATCTGACTTCGCTAAAAGCCCAGGCATCCAAGAGCGCGGAGCTCAGTGGGCTGATTTCGCGCCTGAGCGCCCAAGGCGTTTCCCGGGACTTCTTTATCACTGTGTACCAGCAGATGGCGGGATTGCTCGAGGCCCAGGTGAACGCAGTGAGCGGCGGGATCGTGACCAATCGCCTGGGGATGAGTTTTTCAGTGTTGAGTCCAGGAAATTTTGACATGGGAAGCCCGGAAGGAACTCAAGCAGGACTTCTGGCCGACAAGGACCGAGGCAGAGACGAGACGCTTCACAGAGTGACCTTGACTCGCGCCTTTGAGATGCAGACCACGCCTGTCACTCAGGTTCAGTGGTTGAAGGTGACGGGAACTGAGAGTCCTTCGAACTTTAAGGGAGACAATCGTCCGGTAGAAAGCGTCAGCTGGTGGACTTCGCTGGTGTTTGCCAATGAGGTATCCAAGAAGGAGGGCCTGCCGGAGTGTTATCAGCTGGCCTTGAATCAGTGCAGCTCAGGAACCTCCGCTCAATCAGGGAATCTTGATTGCCCGCTTTCGGCGCTGAAAATCCCATCAGGAAGTGTGTACAGCTGCCGAGGGTATCGCCTGCCTACGGAAGCGGAGTGGGAGTACGCGGCTCGGGAAGCAGGCCGAAAGAAGACGGCTTATTTCTATGGAGATAACGACGCCTCGAGGCTCAGGCAGTTTGCCTGGTTTTTAGAGAACTCGGGCAACCGGACTCAGGACGTAGGCAAACGCGAACACCTCAATGCTCTGGGCCTGGAGATGATTGGCAACGTTTGGCAATGGGTTTGGGATTTCAAGGCGGACTATGCTACGGCGCCCGCAGTGAATCCGGAAGGTCCCTTTGATGAGCGCTCTTCCCGCGTGATTCGCGGCGGCTCCTGGAATACTGATGCGCGATTCGCGCGTTCTGCCCAGCGTAACGGGTTCGGCCCCCGTAACCCTAGCATCGGTGTCGGGTTCCGCCTCGTGAGGACTCGTTAAGCTGGATTCTCCAGGATTTGCCGGCTCGACAGTCAGTCACCCGATTCAGGACTGAATGAATGAAATTGTATACAGCCTTCGTGTAGGGTTTTGCTGTTTTTGCAGCATTTATGTCGGGGGTTCTCTCGGAGCTTCGCCCAGAATAGAATCTACGCGCGCCCTTGGGCGATTCGAAGTTCGCGCTTCGCAACATCTCATCTCGATGATTCAAAATTCGTCTCTTCCTGGGCATGCGAAACTGGATGCAGGCTTTCTTAAGACCTACAGTTCATTCGATGAACCGCTACTGATCCCAGAAATGGCCAGAGAGAAGTACTCGGGCAATGCTTTTGATATGCCTGCTCTTCCCCATATCAAGCGACATAAGGATTCTGCAGAGAATCCATCAGCACTGGGTCACTCGCAGCCCACGTCGTATTGAACCTCAACCGTCGCTCCTGCAGTGAGGGGGGAGGAAAATATCACGCTGTTGATGGCTCCATCGTAAGTCCAGCTCGTATTCACTGCATCGTTGACTTGGACAACTATACTTGAAGCGATGGGAGAATGAGTGAGTTGAATTTTCGTATTCGTAGTGGTGGTCACCGGGGCAGAATTTTGAGTGACGAAGGTCTTCAGCGTGGCAATGTCCAATTGGTCAATGGGTTGGTTGAGGCCGCCTAGAGCGGATACAGTATCTCGATATCGACTTCCGAGCGCGTAGGGGCCGTTAATATCCGTAGCAGAAAAAGCTGAAATCAGATCTGAATTGGGTTTGCTGAGTCGAATTTGATTGGCATGCGCTTGCGGGCTCTCCCTTCCAAGATCATTCCAGGGAGATAAGAACATTAATATGAGCTTAGCATCCGATCGGATAAACTGATCTGTATCGAGGGTGCCCACTGAACTCAGAGCGTAAGTTGCCGCTTCTAGTCCATGGTGGGCGTCAGTGTAATTAGTGCACCGATCTATAGTTGTGAGCCTCGAATAGACGAGACTTGAAAAGTCTTGCATAGACGGAGTCAAAATCCGTGGAGAGGAGTTATCTGTTGGCCAAAGGGCGCCTCCAATTCTTGTAGACCCAGGCTGACATTGAAATTGTGCCCGATAAGGTGCCAAAAACCCCACGTGAAGGTCATACCCATCGTTTGCAAGCTGGGTAAGCAGCGTCCCCATCTGAATTGCAAAGAGCGTGGACATGGCTTGGGCTCTCGTGTCTAGAACAATGAGAAAGTCGAGCTGATAAGGTAAGTTGCCTGGATGCCTCGAGGACATAAACATATCGGCCTGCGAGATAGTGAATGAATCAGTTTGAGAAATAGTTGCCGAACTTTTTGCTCTCAAATCAAATTGAACAGACTCAGCCACGCCTCCTACTTGGATCGGATGGGATCGCAGTGTCCAGGTTTCGAGGTAATCGCCCAAGGTCGAGGGATCGAACTTAACCGTCAACTCGATTTCAGTACCAGGCTGAATTGTGCCTGCCCTCAGTTCAGGCGTGACCTCAAATGCAGCGTAAGGAGAGTTGGAGCTGATGCCGGCTGTATTGACGTGAATCATGTAATTGCATTTGTTGAAGAGCTTGTTTGTCAAGGTTTTGAATCCGCAAGCGGGAGTCGTTTCCAAGAAGCTCACCGCGGCTTGCTCCAAATAAAAGCAGGGCGTCGATTGGCCAGTGAGATCGACTTTCCAAGTCTGCTTGCCATCTGGAGTCTGGATCTTAGCGATCGCGTTGAAGGTCGCAACGGAGCTGGGCGTGAACTTGAAACTAATATCCCTAGACTCTCCCGCAGCTAAAATCATCGGATCCTTGTCAACCGAAACGAAACTGGCGACAGAGCCTTCTGTGATCTCAAATCCTGTTAGCTCGGCGTGCTCAGCACCCACATTGACGACGTTGATCGTATAGGTCGCTTCATTGGTCATCGGCACCTGGCCAAAATCAATCGAGGACTCACTCAATTGAAGGCTCACGGGTTTAGCTGCGACCCCGGGATCATCGGTATCAGGAGAAGGACCAGCTGGACTTTCGCAACCCGTGAGGCAGGTAACCGTCAGAAGCAGTGAAGCAATCCAAGCGTTGGTAAAATTTTCGATTCTTGTCTTCATATTAAGTTAAGCAAATCTGTTCATGTGGGGTCGGTAGGCCTAATTTATTGAACACAATGTATTTATTATTGCCGACTTAAAATATCAACCATTAATGAGGAATAAAATGGTTGGGTATGTCAGAAGAGGTCGTGCAATCAAGAAACTGGCCCCACAGCGTGTTGATAGGAGCTAGGAACAAGAGCAATTGCTGAGCGTTGGCGCCGGTTTAGCTTAGAATCCTGTTACTGCAGGCGAGAAGTTCAAGAAACTTCCCAGCGAAAGGCTCTTACTCTGCGCGTGTCCCTATTGGTTTTGGGCACTTCCGATAGCTTTCTAGCGAGCATTATTCCCACTCTTTGGGTCAACATCAACAGGCTGAGGGAGCAGTTTTAATTGATCCCGTAGCTTGCTTCGCGCTTTGTTTAGATCTAATGAAACAAAAAAGGGGAGGGGGCTTCTGTGGCGTTATTGAGAGCGTGTTTTTTATTTGCCGTCAGTGTGGGTCTTGGTTTGAGTTTTCCAGCCTATGCATGGCGCGAAGTGGGGCATCGAACTGTCGCAGAAATAGCTTGGAGAAATCTATCAGCCGAATCAAAGTTCAAAATAGCTGTATTGCTTGAGCCGAGTGAGACGATCGTAAACCAATCGACTTGGTTGGATGATGTCAGAAATCAGCCTGAATGGAAATTTACGTTTCCTTATCACTTCGCTGATTTCGATGAAGATTGTAATTATGTCACGACTCCAGTTCGCTCGGATGGAGACGCAATTCAGGCCCTGATCAAGTATGAAGACCTTCTGCGCTCGGCACAGGCGAGCCGCGAGGAAAAGGCCGTTGCATTAAAAGCTTTAGTTCACATCGTCGGAGATATTCATCAGCCACTTCATGTTGGGCGCAAGGTCGACCGTGGGGGCAATCTTGTCCCAGTGAAGTATAGAAAATTGGAAATGGATCAGAACGGTAAGCCGCTTCATTTGCACATGGTATGGGACTATTACCTCATTGACGACTTGCTCAAGGATCTTGGGACAAACTCGGCGTCTGATACGGCCCATCTCGTATTGACTGAAAATCTGCTCTCTCGCGAATCACCTAAAGTGTTTCCAAATTACAACTACCTATCGTGGGTTTTTGAAAGTCAATCACGTCATAAAAATGTTTATGCTTTTGGGCAGCCTTCTTTAGGCAGTAAATACTACCTTTTGAATAAAAGCGTAGTGCAGGAGCAGCTGCTCATTGCGGGGCTTCGCTTGGCAGCATTGCTTGAGAATGCAGTGAATGATTTGCCGCTGAGCCCGTCAATGGTTTCGATGAGAAAGCTTTTGGCTCATCTTTGCAGCTCAGCTTCCTGTATTTATTAATTTGATCTTCAAGTTCAGCTGATTTCTCTCGCGGTCTATCAATAAACCGCGCTGGGGAGTCGCGCGTTCGTCGGATTCAAGCTTGCCCTCAAATGTGTGGCTCAGGATCCCCGCTCAAGCTGGGAGCCCTGATGATTTGCTTTCGGGCCTCTTCACGCTTTTCTCAAAAAGCCGCACTCTAAACCCGACAAAAATGTCCAAATGTTTCACTCGGGGCTCGTTCTTCATTGTGAAATACATAATCGTTATTTAAAGATAAATCTTGACTGAAGTTATTTCGTAAACTAC
>CAZGCK010000102.1:0-1566 GCA_964524175.1 uncultured Bacteriovoracaceae bacterium
CGGCGTCATTGTCTCACACCCAATCGCAACTTACCCCATAGTGCAGCGTCAAACTCATAGCCCCCCCCCACCCTGGTTCCCTTCCGTGCGCCTCTCTGATACATCTCATCCCACAATGCAGAAGGGGCAAAAGGTCAAAGTCCACCTGGTGGGCGGTGATGCACAGGGATGGGCGCTCGACCTGGACCTTCGTCTAACCAAGGAAGCTTTGACTGGGGTAGTCGATTTCGTCCCCACTCCTGATGAGGCCGAAGTCCTTCACTCAGTAAATGCCGAGCAGCTGATTATCGACCCGCGAGTCCGCTACAAGATCGCGGGCGAAAAAGCAGTGGTGGCCCACTTTACTAGCATTCCAACGGCGCTCTTCGAGTCAGTGCCAGACTTTTACAATGAATGCCGACGCTGGGTTTGTGTGGCTCAAAGCCAAGAGGCGGCAGATTGCCTGAGGGCCTTTAGAGTTCCGGTGGTCAAACAGATTCCCTACATTGGAGATCTTGAAACCTTCTTTCCTGTCCCACAAGATGATCCACGCATCACCTCGCTGAGACAGGAGATTGACCTTCCAAAAGAAAAATTCAAAAATAAATACATCATCGGCTCCTTCCAACGCGATAGCTTGGGCGCCGACCTCTCGCGCTTTAAACCTCAAAAAGGCGCTGACATCCTAATTGCGATACTCCTCGGCGTGCAAAAACGCGTAGGCCCCGGCAAAATCCACGTATTGCTCGCTGGTCCTCGCAGACATTGGATCCGCAACCAACTCGAAAAACATGGCATCAGCTACACCTTTGACGGCAAGATCACGCCGGGCGACGACTATCCCAAAAACATCCTCAGCCTCGATCGCATCAACCTTCTCACTAACCTCATCGATCTCTACGTCATCGGAAGCCGCTGGGAGGGCGCACCCCAAGCGCTCTTCGAAACCATCGCTTGCCGAAGAAAAATCATTTCTACCGATATCGCTGTCCCACACGAGACGCTGAACCATGATGCACTATTCAATAGCGTCTCCGAAGCTATCGACATCATCGTCCAGGACATTGAGACGCGCTCCCTTGACAAACAGATCGAACCCAATCACCAGCGAATCTTCTCACGTCATTCTGTCAACGAGTTGCGCAAACACTGGCAACTGATCTACGAAGAGCTCGCAGGCACTGAACTGAAAAAAAACCTCCCTAAAGACGGCGCCATCAGACGCATCCCCGCAGCTCCGCCGCTAGGCTCAACGCTGCTCATGAAACCATTCAACGTTCTCTCGCGAATGCGCCACAAGCTCTCGGGCCGCAAATCGATCACACTTTGGGGAGAAATGGTCGACGGACCCTACGGCGGCGGCAGCCAAGTCCTCAAAGCCATCGGGCGCGAGCTAGAGCGACGCTCCTACCAAGTCTATAACAATTCTCTCAACGACTCGCATGGGCACATCATGAACTCGGCGTTCTTTGACGTGGGCCGGGCCCGATCAGTGGTTCAGTCATCGAAAAACGCACCCAAAGTCGTGCACCGAATCGATGGCCCTGTCTCGCTCTACCGAGGAAGCGATCGCGAAGTCGATGAGAA
>CAZGCK010000102.1:1576-13217 GCA_964524175.1 uncultured Bacteriovoracaceae bacterium
AAATCTTTAGGCTCAATCAAGAGCTCGCGACCGCGACCGCTTACCAATGCGCCTATTCGTGGCTTGAGTCTCAGCGCTTGGGATTCGAAGCAATCAATCCAATCATTGTTCGTAATGCCTCGGACCCCGAGTATTTCTTCCCAAACCCAAATCCCCCCTCAATCCAGGGCCGAAAAATCAAGATGATCTCCACCTCCTGGTCGACTAATGCGCTCAAAGGATTCGATACCTATCGCCACCTCGACGAGACGCTAGACTTCGCGAGATTCGAGTACACCTTCGTCGGCCGCACGCCAGCGCCTTTCAAAAACATCCGAGTCGTCCCGGCCGTCGCCTCTCCTGAGCTCGGCAAACATCTACGCGAGGCTGACATCTACATCACAGCGAGCCTGCACGACCCTGCCTCTAACTCGCTCATCGAAGCCATCAGTACCGGACTCCCCGTTCTTTACGCAAAAAGCGGTGGTCACTCGGAGATTGCTGGTTTCGCAGGATTGGGTTTTGATCGAGCCCAGCAAATCCCTGAACTACTCGAAAAGCTAGTCAAAGATTACGAAAGCTATCGCATCTGCACTTATACCTGGACCATTCGCGAAGTGGTCGATCAATATCTCGCAGCGTTGGATCTATGAAAAAGGAGTCCCCGGTGATTGCTCAAAAAACACAAGAAGGCGTCCAAGACTTCAAAAAGTACGAGCAACAAGGCGCGTACCATTGGACCACACTCAAGCCTTCGTACAAGATCTCGTTCAACCCTTACCTGCACGCGCGATACGCCGTCTCGCTGCAACAAGTCCCAGCTGAAGTGGACGCCGGCTCGGTCGCGATCGATCTAGGCTGCGGTGACGGCTACATCGCCAACGAGCTCATCAAGCGTGGCTATGAAGTGTTTGGAATCGATGGCTCCCAGATCGCGCTCAACCACGCCGATCAACTGGTCGCCCAAAAGCATCCTGACAAAGCCCATTTTAAAATGGGGAACGTCTGCGACACTCAGCTCAAGGCCGACTCTGCCAACCTCATCATCAGCCTCGACGTCATCGAACACCTCGACGATCCGGAAGCGATGCTGCGCGAGATGGTCCGAGTGGGCAAGAACGGCGCGACAGTGCTCATCGGCACCCCGATACGCGTCACCGAGGAACCGCTCGACAAATACCATGTGCAGGAGTTCTTTGGATCCGAGTTCACCACGCTCCTGAGCAAGCACTTCAAGGTGCTCAGCGTTAAAAAAACCCACCCTATCGAGTGGGTCGCACTGATGGGCAAGAAGTTTGATTTCTTAGGCAAGAAAAAGCACCTGGGCTGGAATCTCCTCAATACCTACTTCTTGCTCACGGGCAAGAATCCATTAGCTAAAACGGATGGGACGTTTCCCACCTATCAACTGGCTGTCTGTCGATTGGAGAAGTGACTTCTGACCTTGCGCGAGTACTTTCATGGTTTGACTCATGCCTGGGATCTCTGGCGCACGGCTAAGCCCGCGCCGGCCGGCGGACTCACACTCAAGCTCGCGCGCCGGCCGAGCTATCTTGGCGGCCCTGCCACCAAGAGTAGGCAGCTCGATAAGATCCTTGCGCCTACCGGCGCTAGCTATTCCGGCTTGCTCTGCCTGTCGGCACTCAGATTTCCGCTCACCGTAGCGGCACTCCTCAAACGACGAGGTATCCGTATCGTCGTCAATCAAAACGGCGTCTACTATCCTGCGTGGTACCCAAAAGGCTGGGAGAAGAAGAACCTCTATCTTCAACGCCTTAACGCCATTGCCGATCACACTTACTTTCAAAGCGAGTTCGCGCTCGAATCTTACAAGCGCTGGGTGGGCTCCACGCCCAAGTCCTGGTCAATTCTCTACAACGCAGTGGACCTCGAGCGCTTCTCAACCCAAGGACGGACACCAGCCGGCCAAAAGCCTCGCATCTTGATTTTCACCGACTTTGCCGAGATCAATCGCAAACTCTGGCTGCATGTCGCTGAGTTCATCACTGCGAGCCAGAACGCGGGAGATCAGTGGGAGTGGCACCTCGCCGGCCGAGTGGGCTCAGAGGATCTCTACGCGCATCTCAAGGAGCGGCTTGAAAAGAACGGCGCCAAAATTCATTGGTACGAGCAACCCGATCCTACCGCTGTCGCGAAGATGCTCGCATCCGTGGACATCGCGTTTCACCTCTTCTACAACGATGTCTGCCCCAACAAAGTCCTCGAAGCCATGGCTTCGGGCGTCCACGTCGTGACGGTATCTGCAGGAGGCTCTAAAGAACTGGTCGGAGACGCCGGTCAAGTTCTCTTAGTCAAAGAAGGCCTCGACATCCCTGAGTACCCTACTTCTGAAATGCTCCGGCAAGCCGTGAAGCGTTTTATGATGGATCCGGCGGGCTACTCCGCCAAAGCCCGGGCCCGCGCGGAGCAGTTTGGGTTGGATTCATGGTTCAAGAAGCTTTCGCAAACATCCTGGATTAAGCCTGAATTGGAGTGTAACTGAATTTATGGTCGCTACTTCTTCTAACTCGATTTTTACTTTAATGCAGAGCACCTCAAAAAAATAGCTGACCGGTTTAAGAACGATTACAAAACCGCAGCTCCTTACGCTCATGCAGTGATCGACGACTTTTTGCCTAAGGAGTGGGTTGATCCCGTAGCCCGCTCCCTTCCTGTCCCCGGTCGTGTTGCTGAGAAGCACGATGCGATGACTCAAAAAAAGACGGGTTACCGCGGCGAAGCGTTGGCCCTGCTTGGACCCGAAGCTCGTCAGCTCATTACTGAGCTCAATTCAGGCATTTTTATCGAGTTTCTCGAGCGACTTACGGGCATCGAAGGACTCGTCCCCGATCCGCATCTCAATGGCGGGGGCGTGCACCAAATTCGACGTGGTGGCTTTCTAAAAGTTCACGCCGACTTCAATTGGAGCGAAAAGCTCAAGCTCGATCGCCGAGTGAACCTGCTTCTGTATTTGAATCCCGGCTGGAAAGAAGAGTACGGCGGACACCTCGAGCTTTGGGATGAAAAAATGTCCAAATGCGAGAAAAAGGTTCTCCCCATCTTCAACCGCTTGGTCATCTTCAACACAAACGACCACTCCTTCCATGGGCATCCCGAGCCTCTCACATGCCCCGAGGACATCGCTCGCAACTCAATTGCGATGTACTACTACACCAACGGCCGCCCTAAAGAAGAGCGCCGATTCGGCCGCAACACCACGACTCTTTACCAAGAACGACCAGGCGAGAAACTTTACGCGAATCCTTTGAGGCAAAAAATCAAAAAGCTGATTCCCTCCTGGGCTTTTGAAGTTCGCAACCGACTAAGGGGATACTGATGATTCAGGCCGCGCTGGGGCAGATCAACCAAAAGCTATTTAAGAAGACGAAAGAGGTCGAAGGCCTTCGCTGGCTCGAGGAGTGGCATCGCAAACACCACTTTGAGTTGGGAGACTACCTCGAATTTGGCTGCTACAAGGGCACATCAGCGGTTCGCTTCTACGAATCACTCAAGACGGTGTACGGCGATCCCCTCCCCAAGGACCGCTACCACATGTACTTATTCGACTCCTTTGTCGGCCTTCCTCCCTCAGAGCATCAAGCAGATCAACATCATGCCTGGAAGCCTGGCGAGTTTGATGTCGGCGGCCCTGAGAACTTCAAAAAAATCATGCTCGGGGCAGGACTGCCCGAAGACCGCTTCACCTTGGTCGTGGGTTTCTACGACCAGTCGCTCAAGAAATTTGACTTTTCAAAGATCAAGCGCGCGTCGTTTGTTTATATGGACTGCGATCTCTACACGAGCACCGCGACAGCGCTCGAAGGGATCCGCCACAAGCTCGATAACTATAGCCTCATCTACTTTGACGACCTTCATTCATTCTCGGGCAATCCTCACAAGGGACAGCATCTTGCCATTAACGAGTTCAATGCCAAGAGCGACAAAATGGGGATTGCGCCTTGTCCTACGCTCAGCCACTTAGCTGAGGGCCGCATGTACTGGGTTTGGAAGGACTGAGACGGAGTAGCTCTAAGAACTCTACTCAGGCTCAACCACTAGTTTAAAAACCGCCAAACCATCGCCCTTGCATATCGGGGTTCGGTCCTTCACCTGCCCTAGCAAAGCTTCGCGCAGGTCCCACCCAGGTACCCGATTGCTCAAGGGATCCGTATCCGAGATGCGGGTGATCACATAACGAAGGTTGGCCTCTTTGATCCAGGTTTGAATCCCCTGAGTAGGCACTGGTGTCGCCACAGATAGAATGGGGTCCAGCCGAGGCGCAAGAGGCATGAAAAAGGCTGCAGACCAGCTTTTCGGGATCGCGTAAAATGCCGCACCAATCTCTGGATTCGGCTCAGATTGCGTGAGCTCAAAGCGCCCGGCCGAAAGCTTCTTAAAGCACTCTTCAAGCATGGGCAGATTGCCGCGAGCCAAAGGCTCGAGCAACCGATTATACGGAGGATACGCTATTGCTCGGCTCGCCTGGTCCTTGGTCAAGAACTGAATGATATCACTCCACATGGGCCGCTGCGACCCCACCACGTTGTAGTAGCGAGTATCGATCGTAGCGATGAGATAGACGGCAACGCCGATCCCAAAGACTGCGGCTCCGGCAGATGTCAAACGGCTCCACGCCCTCGGGACGAAGCGCCTGAAAGCCATCAACCCGAAGCCAAACCCGATACTCAAAATCCCCAAGAACTGCCGTGCATAGCGACCATGATACCTCTGCTCAGCGTAGTACATAACAACCATGAGCAGGCTGTAAAGCACCGCCAGAACCTGAACTGTAATCGATAGATTTAGAAATCCTTGATGAATACGAGCCCGACTCACTTTTTGGATCCAGCCAAGGAAAAGCCTCGCAAGTATCGAGGGTACGAGAGTAACCACGACGAGCTTCATCGCTAGAATTCCTGGATACGTCACCAGTTTGTAGCGATCTTCCTTAAGATAGGTAAGGAAAGGTTTCTCATTAACGAAGTTCTCAAAATGAAAGTCGTACTTATAATGCGTTTTAAATGGCCCAAAGGGGAATGGGTAAAACGGCGTACCCGTCGCGACCAGATTAGAACCATAAAGCGACCAAACACCCACCGCCGAGATGCCAACACCCACAAGTGAATGCTTCCAATTCCCGCGGGCTTTAAAGTTCTTCCATCGCAAAGCCAACACGATCCCCGATGGGATCAGAAATAGCAGCATGAAATAGACACCAAACATCTTGTTCGCAGCGGCGCAAAAGCCCATGGCAATCGCCATAGGTGCAAGCTGGGTGCGCCCTAGAATCGCTCGCCAGGTTGCCCACACCCCCAGCGCTACTATGCCAATAAAAGCAGGATTGACATAAACGAACGTCGTCGTCCCAGAGAAAAAGAAGTGGTCATCGATCAAGATGAAGAACAAAGAAAGCGCACGCGGAATCGCCCATTGAATCGGAAAGACGGCCAAAACAGACAGACAAGTCATCCACTTTAGCACGCCCCCCAAAACGCCTCCGTAGAGCATGAGCTCCTTGCCCACCCCAGGTAGCATGAGAAACTCCTCAATTCCGATCATCCTAAACCTTAGATCCGTTAGCGCGGGATCTTGAAGTACGGACGGCAGGAGTTCGCGGTATCGAAACCAAAGGATCGCGTTATGATGATAGGCGATGCTGTCCACATCGACTTGAGGAAACAAGTTGCGTACGAGCACGAAAACACCCAGCAACCAAACGGGGATCGCGTACCGGTTTTGCCGGGCCCAGATCCTAGCACGCATGCGCCAGATAAAGGCCGCTGCGGCTATCCCAAGCAACACCAGGATCCCACGAGCTAACTGATCACTCACATTGGGAAAAAACCCCATCCAGAACCGAAACAATGCGCCCAAACCTGTGATCGCAATCCAAGCCTCGATCCAACCCAGCGCTTTCTGCTGCCTTCGCTCGGCAATAGCAAAACCGATCAAAAGAAAGAAAAACGGAAAAATCAGAGCTTTCGTAAACTCACTCATTGAGAAGACGCCTGACCCGCTTTTCTAAAAACAGCGGCAATCATCATCGCATAGCGATTGAGCTCAAACTCTACCGGCTCGCAGCCATGCACCCGAGCATAACGCTCCAATTTGCCTCGAGTAAACGTCTCTGCCACAGGCGTCATCACTTGATCCATGAACACCGAATAAGCCTGCTTTCGATCCAGGAAGTGACCAAATGCAACATAGGCAAGCGGTTGCAAAAAAATGTTAGCTACGCCAAACGCAAGGCTCGCTATCCATTTCTGTCCCGCATTCCAATAGAGCCACCTCAAAGGTACCGTCAGGCGATGAACGAAGAAGTAATAAGGGTTCCAAAAATAATAAAGATTCACGTACATTTGACCCCCGGGACGAGTGATCCGCGCAAGCTCGCCAAATGCTTTAAGAGAATCCGCCGTATGGTGAATCACACCTTGGGAGAGCGTAAAATCAGAAACTTCGCTCTCGGTGGGAAGTTCGAGGACATTACCTACCTCTCCCTGAAATCCCTTCGCCTTGATTCGCTCGATGTTCTCGGGCGCCAAATCTACGGCCGAGAGATTCTCAGCTGGAACCCCCTGACGCACGCAGAGCTCTAAAAAGTGCCCTACCCCACAACCGATGTCGTAAACTTTTGCTGTCCTAGGGAGCGCGCTCAAATACTTGATAAGCAACGCGTCCATTTTGTCTCGACGTTCACTTTGACTAGACTCCCCGATCGGGAATTTTCCGTACATCTCACGCGCATGAGTCGTCGTCATATGGTCTTGGGGTGACATTTTGATTTGATTACAGCCGATCTTGAAGGCCCACAAGTCCCTATGCTAGACTTTTGAACTCTCATGAATAGAGAATCAAAACCTGCCCATATCGGACAGGGGACTTCGGTCCTAGCTAACGAACGTCGACTCTCTGCGCTGTTTATGCAGTTCGGTTTGAATTGGCTTCCACTCTTGGCGTTACCCTGGGCCTTTCGTGTCTTGCAAATGAGCCCTCTTTCAGTACAGGTTCTTCTAGTTACACTCGCAGTAGTCTTTGTAGGCATCCAGCAACATGCAATCAATCTTTGTGTTCATGAGGCGGTCCATTGGCTGTTTTTCAAAGATAAAGCAACCAACGACCGAGTCGCCAACTGGGTATTCGCCTATCCGCTTTTGATGTCTGTGGAAACCGCTCGCTTCATCCACCTTCAGCATCACAAATACCTATGGACCCACAAGGATCCTAAAGTCATCATCTTTGAAGACATCCGCCGCTGGAAGTTTGTGCGCTTTGTCTTGTTCAGCGGATTGGGCGGCCGATTCATTAAGCAGGGCCTGGGCTTTATTCAATCAAGCCGAACCGCTTCTGAAAAATACGACGGCGCGTTTCCTATAGTGAAAGTCTTAGCGGCGCAACTCGCGTTGCTCGCATACTTTACTTGGGCAGGAGGCTCACTCTGGAGTTTCATTATTCTTTGGGCCCTACCCTATGTCACGACTGCGCAGCTAATTAAGGGGCTTCGCTCCATATTGGAGCATCAAATCATCACGGGAGAAGTTGATGAAGTAGCTCCGTTTACGAGATCTTTTAGGTTGACCTGGCTAGACCGATTCTTGTTTATGCGGGTTGGATTTGACCACCACTGGGCTCACCACCGCTACCCTTCGGTGCCTTTCTTCAATTTGCATAAAATCGACGAACCACCTGGGAAGTACACCTGCTTTGAAGCGTTAGTTAGGTTAATTCGAGCACCTGCGCAAACAACTACTTAACTAACTTGCTTCACGATCCAAGTGATCGCGTTCAGATCCGCATCGTGTTCTCCGTCACCTACCTGTAAATTTTTTCCCGACTCACGACCCATGCCTCGGATTAGAATTGATGTAGAAACTCTACTCCCTAGCTTTAGCAGTCCGCAAAGCGTGAAGGGAAAAAATGCATAATGACCAGGTCCGCTGTTGGGTTTGCCGATTGATGAGCGAGTGAGCACAGTTCCGCTCTCTAGCTCCAAGTCGACTCCAAACATCGATCCGTCGGTATTATTACCGGCATTAGTCATTGCGCAGACTTCAAATACTCCCCCCGAATCCCCTGTCCTAAACCTAATTCCTGGCAGCAAACCTAACGAATTAGAAAAGGATGTCACCTCCAAGCCGTCAATCATTTGCGTCACCAATGCGCAGGGCGTAGGTAGCGGATCGAAATCGATATATCGATCTTTCTTGCTGATCTGCTGCCACTGGCAATACTTGCCGTGATAGCCCATCCACGAAACCGGGCTGCCTGGTACGCCAGCCAAAGCCTCTAAACTCAAAGGGAATAACTGTGAAACGAACAGAAGCAGGAGCGCCATCAGATACGTTTGGTGTTTCATAGGAAACTTTGATTCAAGCCGAATGCCGCCTTCTTGACTTCTACAAGCGACTCATCAAGTCTGGTGGCACATATTTAAAGCGAATCTGGTGTTTGCCGGCCGGTACTAGCACTCCCTGAACGACAAAGTTCACTCGATAAAGCTCTGCTCGTTGACCGTCTATTTCCACCTGCCAGAACTTACTGAAGTTAGTGTTGTGCACCAGTACACCCTCTTGATTGCTCCGTGCCGCTAACACGACTTCATCCTGGCTATAATACTCAACATCGACGCTTCGCTCGAATTGCTTAGCATCTCCCGAGGGAATATGAGGTGGGGCCATCGCACGATCAAAGTAAACTTTGTTCCGCAGATCTGGAGGAGAGACATCGCGCATTTTAATCAAGACATCATGCTCAGTTGCCAGCACTTCGGCAGAAGGCGCTATGTAGAATCGCGGCAGAGCCATCTCATTTAGGTAAATGTCATAGGCATGAAAGGGCGTGAATCCTTTGAGGTAGTTCCACAAGAATTTGAACCCAATATACCGACCTGACTGATCATAGTTATTGGGGATCCTCTGAAACAGCTTATAGTCCGCATCGACGATTTCAAAGTCTGTGATGAGACAATTCACGCCAATAGCCGCCAACATATTGAGCGAGTAGGTGCGCTCCGACGGCGGCATAGAATCCTTACCATTAGGCGCATAGTAATAGATGCGATGACCGAAGTTACCAAAATAATCGAGAATCTCGGCTGTGTTCTTATTTCGAAGTGGCTCGAGCAATAGTTTCCAATATTCAAAATAATGAGACGGATAGTTATTGAAGTACCCATCCGCCGTCTCGAGCCCATAGGCCATTTCCATAGCATTGTTTCGCAGAAGACTCGTTACACAACGTGTATTTGGGTTGTGCTTGCGCGTGGCCGCGAACTCTTGCAGCCGTTCATCGCGGTAATAAGTTTTGAAGTTCATCCCGCCCGCCATCGTAAACATCATGAAGTGGTTCACGGAATAGGCGCGCTCGAGCACGACGAGAAGCAGAAGGAGGCACACGACTTCGGGTATGCGCTTGAACGCTCCGGTTAGCCGCTCAAAACGGTCCGAGCGAACCAAAGCATTCAAAGCAAGGGCGACAAACACCCAAATGAAAAACGGATTGAACGAAGCCAGTCGAACCCGGGCAATGTAGATCCACCGAAGCGGAGGAATGTACTCCGAAAGCACGCCCGCCAGAATCTGCGCCACACTGGGAAACGTGGTCACCACCACTGCCAATGCCAGAGGCCAAAAAGACTGCCGAAGCCACAAGCTCAGTATCACAGCGATCGCAAACAACAGATAGACGAGCCAAAAAACCTGGACGAGATTGAAGTCCATGATCATCGCGTCTTTTAGTATTTGCGCCGTTAAAATAGGCTGCGTCCACTGAAAGCGATGGGAGTCCACGGATCCCTGGATGGTCCGATAGAGAAGCGGAAGCCAAGTCGCAACACAAGCTGCAACGAAGATCGCGACTGCGGCCAGGTATTTTTTACGATCTACCTCTCCTTTTTTGAGAAGAAACGGAAGAATCGCAACTGGAATCAAGCCATAGACACCAATCACTAGAACCGAGACACCCGCAAGCAATACTCCGGTGCCCACCAGAGCAGCGACGTTCTTGGGAGAGAACGACTTGGCAGTCTGATAGCACCACCAGATCGCCATCGGAAACGCCGGCAAAAGCAACCCGTCCGCGAAGATCATGCGCGATCCCCACTTGAAGTTGTAAAAAAGCACGTAGCCCATAGCTACGATGACTGCTGGCAGGATCTCGATCTTGAGCTCACGAGTGAGAAGCTTGTAAAGAAAGTAGCTACCCAAAAAACGCTGCAAAAAGAGCACAGAGAGCAAAGTCACCCAGATCGGCAGGCGCAATCCATGAAACAGGTAAAAGGGATCGAGCACCATGAACTCGTTGGAGGTCCACAAGTCCACGCCCATCCCGATGTTGAGCCACTGAGGAACCTTGTCCAAAAAATGAATGAAGTGCCGGTAGGCGATGAGCGAATCGCCATTGTCGTGCACTCGCACATAGGAGCGATCGCCGGCAATCCAGTAGGGCAAGCAAAGCCAAATTGCCCAAAGCGCGAAAAACAAAGCAGGCTTCTTGTCGACAAATGCACAGACTCGGGTTCGCGCTGGTTTCGAGGCAGCGAGATAGGCGAGCACCACTCCAACGAGAGACAGGAAAAGTAAGCCAGTCATTTTTTAATTCCTAAAGAAGTCGCTTCACCAGCGATAAGACGCCTTGCTTAACGGCTGAACGATGATGACTATGAGAGTCATCAGAGGTCAACTGTGAGCGATGGGCGAGATACCAGTCATAGCTTTCAATCAACATTTCGACATTAGAATATTTGGGGGACCAACCCAGGTCCCGCTTCAAATCCCCGATATCGAAATACATCGATCGCCCGTACATGAGTGCGTGATAGGGGCCCAGCGGCGACAGACCGAGTGAGCTGGTGAGCTTCATGCCGACTTCTACAGGCCACTGAGGCAGCCCCACCACCTTGGATCCAGTTTTGGCATAATCGCAAAGAGACTGAAGACTCTCACGCATAGTTCCAAATCGTTCTGCTCCGCAATTAAAAACAGAGCATCCGGGTTTTTCGGCTGCCGCTATGGCCGCCCTGACAAAATCGTCCGAGTGAACAAATTGATAGACGTTGTCCCCGTTTCCAAGCACCGGAATATTGTAGCCCTGAGAAATCCATTCAAACAGGATCTGAAAAATCCCTAGCCGCCCATGTCCCAAAATCGTGCGAGGCCTGAGGATACTCACGTCCAGACCCTTGGCAGCATAGACGTGACAAAGTTTTTCGCCGTCATATTTGGCGCGGCCATAGGCTTCCATAGGCTCCGGCACCATCTGAGTGGTGACTGGGTTGCTCCGAGGAATTCCGTAAACCGCGCTCGACGAAGTGTAGACCACCTTCTTGACCTTCGCTTGCAAGGAAGCATCCAAGATGTTTTCAGTCCCGTCTCGATTGACGCTTAGAAAAAGCTCTTTGTCCTTAGCGAGCGGCACCTGAGCCACGTTGTGAAAGACGTAGTCCACCCCTTGCGTGCTGCGACTGACCGCCGTTTTGTCGCGAATATCGCCTTGAATGAACTCGACCTCAGACCCAAAATCCGAGCTCCTGATCAGATCAAAAACCCTGACCCGATCACCTCTCTTGAGTAGCTTCTCTACAAAAGCGCTGCCCAGATATCCCGACCCACCCGTCACTAAATGCAGCATCTAAATCACTTGTCCGTTCGCAAGACACCACTCC
>CAZGCK010000103.1:0-13180 GCA_964524175.1 uncultured Bacteriovoracaceae bacterium
GTACCGATCGACATACCATGATCACGCCGTACTATCGCAGGTACTTTAGCGTGGACGTCACGCGCGTTTATATCGAGCCAGGTCTCAGCTTTAATTTTGTCGAATACCCCTCCCAGCTCATGTCCGGAAATCTCGTTCTGGGTTTTGCGCACGATATAACTGGCCAGTTCTTTTTGGGTGGGCAAGCTGGGTTTGAAATCCAGGGAGATTTTTTTGGAAGCTCGAACGCGCTCTATTTAGGTGCTCTGAACTTCTCGCCTAAAGCAGCGCTGAATCTTGGAATGTATTTTTAACGCTCTAACTTGATCCGTTTGCGGCCCGCTACGCTCTCGGGCGTGATCCCAAGCGACTCAGCAAGCGAAGAGCCCTTCTTGCTTCTACGGCCCGAAGCCGCCTGCAGCGCATGTCCAAAAGCCGAGCCCCTGCCACCTAACGTGTTCGACGAGTGAGCATGGCAGATCGCGATTGCCAGCGCATCCGATGCATCGAGCGTCGCAAACGTATTCTGCCCCGTGAGCAGGGTCACCATTTTTGCGACTTGCTCTTTATCTGCACCCCCATGACCCACCACGGATTGCTTCACCTCGCTCGCGCTGTACTCGACAATGCTGAGCCCATGATGGCGAGCTGTGAAGATCGCGACCCCTCTTGCCTGGCCTAGCTTCAGTGCTGAGAGCGCATCCTTGGCAAAGAAGACTTTTTCGATGGCAAAGGCAGTAGGCGAGAACTCAAGAATCACAGCCCGAAGGCCTTCGTAGATCGCATGGAGGCGATCCTCGAGTGGGATCACCGCTTTGCCCCCCGTGTTGGCAAGTCGGAGGGTGCCGTGGGTGACATGGTGAAGCTGCTTGCCGATCACGTCAATGCAGCCGTAGCCGAGGAGGCGTGAACCGGGGTCGACCCCGAGAATGCGCATGACGTGAGTGTAGAGCGGGAAGATCAATCAGATAAAGCCAAAACCTATTGTAGTTCTGGAATCTTATACCTGACTAAAATAATTCAAATATCTAAAACAAAAGCCTTCTCACAGACGAGCGATTTTAGACTATCTCACTTTGAATTCACGAGCGTTAATGGCAGGTCTACACAGAATTTGACCCTTGGACAGCGGTCAAGGGCATTGTAACCGAGATGTACTCGAACGGCGTCATTCGTGTGAGTCTGTACGGATCCAATCAGCTCCGTTGGTTCAATCAGCGTCAGCTGGCATTCGATGCTCTTGCTCACAATCAAGCTCCTCCTGTGGTCGACAACCCTGGTGACGGCGGCGGATACCAACCAGAACCGCAGCCAGAGCCAGAGCCACAACCTCAACCACGTCCATCCTATGGCTGGAGCCACCGCGTGAACGGCCCATGGAGCTGCTCGATCGCACCTCCCATCGAAGGCGGCCCCTTCCAGAGCTTTGGTGAGACTCGTGAACAAGCGGTCCTCGAAGCTCGCGCTTATTGCGAATACCACGCAGAATACTACGGCCTGGATAGAGGCCTCTGCAGCCGAGGTGGCGCAACCTGTAGGCGCCTTCAGTAATCGCTGAGTAGCATTTTCATTTTAACGACGGCCTCAGGGCGCACCGCTCTGGGGCCGTTTGATTTGCTACAACGCCCGATCGTAAATCCGATAAACTTTAGTGAGCTCGCTACCCATCAGCTTAAGCGCCTTCACCATCTGCAAGTTGTCCTCAAGGATCCAAGATGCTTCTCCCACAGGGTAACCTAGAGCGGGTCCGCGCTTAAAATATTCCGTGTACAACAAAGGGCCTATTCCAGCCTCGCGATATTTTTTCTTGATACCCAGTGTGATGATCCGGCACCGGTTGATTGTCCTACGGCGGCCCGGCCCTTTGAGATTCCAAAGGAGTTTAAAAATTCCGAAAGGCAAAAGACGTCCATCTTTAACTTGATGCATGGCTTGATTGACGTCTGGCAAAGTTAAGGCAAATCCCGCGACGTCGCCCGCGACCTCTGCAACCAGAACGAGAGCAGGATCCAGGATCATTTTCATGTCCTTGGCCATGTGACGGAACTCTTCAGGGTTCATCGGCACGAAGCCCCAGTTTTTCTCCCAGGCATCGTTATAAATCTCGAGGATCTTGTTCACTTCGCCATCGAAGTTTTTAACATTGATTTCGCGAAACTTAACGCGACCCCCGAGCTTCAAGCGCTCGGCGTGGGCAATGAGGCGCTCGGCAAACTTAGCTTTGCGCCCATCAATATTGAAAGCGAACATGTCTTTGCTTTTCTTGAGGCCCCAAACCTCTACCATCGCGCCGTAATAGGGCGGATTGTAGGTCATCATTACCGTCGGGGGATCATCAAACCCTTGAACCAACATCCCGCACTCATGGTTGGTGCTCGGATTCACCGGCCCGCGAAGCATGTTCATGCCCTTGGACTTTGCCCAACGCGCCACCTCGTCGAGAAGCGCATTGCATAGCTTTTGGTCCTCGATCATCTCAAGAAAACCAAAGAACGCCGTCGTCTCTTTCTGATAGTCATTGTGAACTTCGTCCACAATGCCCACGATCCGGCCTACGCATTTGCCGTCTTTGTAGGCCAAGATGGGATGCATAAAGGCATGTTTGAAGAACGGGTTCTTCGCTACATCCAAGAGGTCGCGAACTGCGATTCTAAGCGGAGGAACCCAATGAGGGTCGCGAGCGTAAATCTGAAACGGCAACTCAATAAAGGCGTTCCAATCCGCCTTCGACACAACCGGCTTCAGTTCGAACTGAGACATTAAGCAGTGGCCTTGATGCCAAAGAAATTCTCAGCAACAGCGGCAAGCTCGTTCTGCTTCTCCGTCCCGCCGATGATGCCAAACTCCCGTCCCAGTTTCTCGAGTGTTTCGAGGACGTAATCAAGGTCCGCGGGAGTATGGGTCGCCATATAACTAGTGCGAATCAGCGCACAGCCATCGGGCACAGCAGGCTTGATGACTGGAGTAGCAAATACCCCTAGGTCATAAAGCTTCTGAGTGAACATGAACGCCACATCATCTTCGCCAATCAGCAATGGAATGATGGGAGTCTGACTATGAAGAGTATTGAAGCCCATCCGATTGATCTCGGTGTTCATGCGGCGAGCGTTTTTCCAGAGATTCGCGAGATGCTCGGGTTCAGATTCGATAATCTTGAGACACTCGAGCACCGTGCCCGCTGCAGCAGGTGGCATCGCCGCGCTAAAGATGAAAGGACGCGACTTGTGCTTGATGTAGTGGATCACATCTTCGGATCCCGCAACAAATCCACCGATCGAGGCAAACGACTTCGAGAACGTGCCCATCACTACGTCAGCAGAGTTAGGCAGGCCAAAGTGCCACTCGGTGCCTTGCCCCTTAGGTCCTAAAACGCCCAATGCGTGAGCATCATCGACGTAAACGCGGCAATTGTATTTTTTGCCGAGCTCGAGCGCTTTGGGCAGATTAAAGATGTCTCCGGACATAGAGAATACGCCATCGGCTACGAGAAGCGCGCCTTCGTACTTGTCTCTTGTCGAGGCCAGGACTCGCTCGAGATCGACCATGTTGTTGTGACGAAACTTGATCGTGTCGCCAATCGCAACGCGGCTCCCTTCCATGATCGAAGCATGGTTCTCGCGGTCGCTGTAAATGACATCTTTGCGGCCGATCAAACTCGAGAGCGCGCCTTGGTTAGAAAGAAATCCAGTGCTGAAAACCAAGCATGCTTCTTTGCCCAAAAACTGAGCGAGGCGTGTCTCAAGCTCTTCGTGCAAAGCGAGGTTTCCGTTGAGAAAACGCGACCCAGTACAGCCCGTGCCAAAATTATCGATAGCTCGTTTTGCAGCTTCTTGGACTCTTGGATCGTGAGTCAGACCCAAGTAGTTGTTAGAACCGATCATCACTCGACGCTTGCCATGGGTGACAACTGAAGAACCAATGGTCGCTTCGATGGGACGAAAATATGGATAAATCCCGGCGGCCTGGACTCGTTTGGCGTCGTCGAAGTTCCGGCACTTTTCAAACAAATCGTTCATACTTCTGGCTTCCTAAAAAATGAGAAACCAAGTGGTAGCACTGGCTTAAGCCATGGGTCAATGCCAACTTCCCATTACTTGATTTGTTTAGTCAAATTAAGGGGTTCCACTTTTAAAAATATTCTCTAAAGTTTTTTTAAAACAAACCGATACGTTTAGTGAACCGCGGATAGTGTATTCAGGGCCACCTGGGCGCAGGTGGTGGGATATGCCAAACCCGTGGCTCGCTCGGCAGGAAGTAAAAGGGACACGTGTTACCACGAGTCAGCGCCGCCCTTGCTCAGTTCATTGCACCGATCTCTGTTTCAACCAAGCAGGTTACCTCCAACAAGACAGCTGGAGATCATCCTGCTTTTCAACGTTTCGGAAAAAAGAAGCGCAAAAAAGATGGCGAAGCTTCTGCAGGCGAAGCGTCCACAGACGATGACCAATCGCAGGATGACCACAAAGAGACTGCATTGGCCAAAGTCATTCCGCTTCGATCTCATTCGCCTCCAGCAGATCAGCCAGCAGGAATCACCTACGCGCTTCTGCAGCTGATGAATCTGTTACAGACGCAGCGGGCGACCGTTATGAGATGGCTTGCCAGCACGTCTTATCAAATCTCCGCTCGTCAGCAGAAAAAGACGGGCAAGTGCCGTAAGGGCACGATCCTCGATCACAAAGCCTAATGCGTATCCTAGTGACTTATTTTGACGTTACCTAGCGTCTTGAGAATGTAGCCTGAACCGTAAATCGTCTCGAGTGGGTAAGTAAACCCTCGCACTTTTTTTCGAAGATTGGCGATATGGGTATCAACAGTCCTATTAGTAACCACAGCATCCGGCCACAAATCACCTAACAGTTTCTGGCGATCAACCACTTGATCAGGATGTTCGAGAAAATATCGCAAAAGCTCAAACTCGATGCGAGTGAGCTTCACGCCTTCATCGTTGACCCAAACTTGAAAAGATTTAGAATCCAGCTTTAGATTTCCTAATGTCAGAGTCAAGGAAGCATCGCGATCGATCTGGTTGCGACGCAAGCGAGCATGAATGCGCGCAACGAGCTCGCGAACCTGAAAAGGCTTGGTGATGTAATCATCCGCGCCGATATCCAAGCCCTTCACTCGATGGTCCAGGCTAGAAGCGGTCGTGAGCATGATGATCGGGACTTGCCGAGTTCCAGGTTGCTCTCTCAGTCGCTTGCAGACCTCAAAGCCGTCCATTTCTGGCATGTTTACGTCCAACAATATGAGATCTGGCTGCTCCCGCACGGCGGCCAACAGGCCATCTCGACCACTAGAAGCCTGGATGGGCTGAAACTCGGATTGAATCATATCCGAGACGAGCGAGAGATTCTCGGTGTCGTCATCGACTATTAATACTTTTTTCATGGTTCGCCCTATTTGGGTGACCAAACGCTAAATTGTCAAGAGCCTTACCCTAAGAACGAGCTCCTACCCAAACTCCTCTTGCAACGACTGCCCACCCAAGATGTGAAGGTGAAGGTGAAACACTGTTTGCCCACCCTCTTTGCCAGTATTGATCACGGATCTGAATCCTCCGGGAAGCAGGCCATTGGCCCTCGCTATTTTTGTGCCGACTTCGAAAAGCCGTCCAATCATCGCGGCATTATTCTCGCCGCCACCGGGAAATAACGTAGCCAGTGACTCTACGTGTTTTTTGGGGAGGACAAGCAAATGGATCTTCGCTTGAGGCCTGATATCTCGAATGCAAATAAACTCCTCATCCTCGTAAAGCTTGGGAGAAGGAATAACCCCACCGATAATCTTACAAAAGATGCAGTCGTCTTGAGCAATCATATCTTAAGAAATCCTCTCGATGTCCGCTCCTAGTGTAGAAAGTTTTTCTTCCATGCGCTCGTAGCCACGATCGAGATGGTAAATGCGATTGACCACCGTTTCTCCCTGCGCCGCCAAACCGCCCAGGATAAGACTTGCGCTCGCTCTGAGATCTGTCGCCATTAGCGGAGCTCCAATCAACTTGGCCTGACCGCGAATCATAGCTGTATTGCCTCGAACGGTAATATCGGCTCCGAGACGCGCAAGCTCGGGAACGTGCATGAATCGATTCTCAAATATAGTTTCAGTCACGACTGAGGCTCCGTCCGCGACTGCCATGATCGCCATGAACTGCGCCTGCATGTCGGTAGGAAACCCAGGAAAAGGCTGAGTGGTGATATCCAGCGCTTTGGCTCTGCCCTGCGATTGAAGCTCGATAAACTGGTCGCCGCGCACAATCTTGGCCCCTGCTTCTTCAAACTTCACGAGCACGGCCTCAAGATGCGTGGATGCCAATCCTTCGACGCGCACGGCTCCACCTGTCATCAAGGCTCCAGCCAAGAAAGTTCCTGCCTCGATCCGGTCGCCCATGATGGGATAATCGCAGCCTCCCAGCTTATCCTTTCCTTGAATGCGGATCTCTTCAGTGCCTTCACCTTCGATCTCCGCACCCATCGCCCTCAGCGCGCCGGCCAAGTCGATGATCTCTGGCTCGCGCGCGCAGTTTTCGAGGATGGACTCGCCCTTCGCGAGAGCGGCAGCCATCATGACATTCTCGGTGGCTCCAACGCTCGGAAACTCAAATGCTACGCGCGCGCCCTGGAGTCTCTTCGCGGAGGCTATCACGTAGCCTCCCTCAAGCTCGATCTGCGCGCCTAGTTTTTCGAGTCCTGTGAGATGATAATTGATCGGGCGCGCTCCGATCGCGCAGCCCCCAGGCAAGCTAACCTTGGCTTTGCCAAATCTCGCCAGCAATGGTCCCAGCACAACCACCGAAGCGCGCATCGTCCGGACCAAATCATAGGGCGCCTCAAATTGAGAAACCGTCTTCGCCTCAAGACAGACTCGATTTTTTTGCAAATCGTTCTGAACCTTTACACCCATCTGCTCAAGCAGCTTGAGCGTAGTCCGAATGTCTTGCAGGTTTGGGACACGCGAAAAATTGCAAGCCCCCTCAGAAAGAAGAGAAGAAATCAGAATCGGGAGTGCGGCGTTTTTAGAGCCGCTTGCCTGCACCGTTCCACTGAGAGTCTTGCCACCCCGAATGCGCATCTTATCCATGCAGAATTTTTATCCCGATCTCCAGGGCCTGTCTTCAATTAATTTCTAGGAAGCGAATGAGAGTCAGACCCTAATTTGCGACTAAAACCCGAGCTCGCTCGTTGAGATCCGGCAGTATCTTCGCTTTCCAGCCCTGAACTAAAAATAGACTCAGCACCGCATCAGCTCGCTCTGGCGCAAGCTCCATGAAGACGTAGCCCCCCGTCTTGAGAAACTCGCGAGCGCCCATCGCGACAGCTCGATAAAAATGAATAGCATCCGAGGCAGGGGCAAACAGCGCGGAGTGCGGCTCATACATACGCACCCCTTCTTCGATCGGGTCAGATTCAGCCAGATAAGGCGGATTACTGATGAGAAAATCCGCGCTATTTGGCTCAACTCGCGACTTGAATGGCTCTAGGACTTGAAGCGGATCTGTCGCAGGCAGAATATCCAGACGCTCAATCCCGTTTTTGAGGATCCTTCGCGCATTGCTCAGAGCGCGCTTGGCGGCATCTGGCTGCAGCTCGGTGGCGACCATTCGCAAACTTTCGAACTCGATCAACAACTCAGTCGATAGAATTCCGCTCCCAATGCCGATCTCGAGACCGAGCTTGGGCGGTCGTCCCGCCATCGCATCTTTTCTTAACTCACCGAGCGCGACAACGAAGAGTCCCTCTGTTTCAGGGCGCGGCACCAGGACATCAGGCCCAACCTCATATCGATGATCGAGAAAGACCTGCACCCCGGTCAGGTGCTGCAAAAGCTTGCCCTCAGCGCGCGCTCCAGCCCAAATGAGCACTCGGTCCGCCGCATCTTCAGGAAATCGATCTTGATATCGACTATAGAGCTCCATCCGCGTGAGAACTTTGCCCTGACTCGAGTGATAAGCTTCGAGCACGATTTGCTCAGCTTCAGCTTCGATCGAACCTCTCTCGACCAACTGAGTGCTCGCGCTGAGGATTTCCTTCGCCGCCTTGAGAGCCGCTTGAAAACTCAGAGGTCGATCTCGCCAAGTGGCCACTAAGACCCGCCCATCCCTTGAGCTTTGAGCGCTTCCATCTGGTAGTTGGCTTGGAGGCCATCGATGATCTCGTCAATCTTGCCCTCCATCACTTCAGGCAGCTGATAAAGCGTAAGTCCGATGCGATGATCTGTTAGCCTTCCTTGCGGAAAGTTGTAGGTCCGAATGCGCTCACTGCGATCTCCAGTACCAACCATTGCACGGCGAGTATCCGATTGAGACTTGGCCGCTTTTTCAAGCTCCAGGTCAAGCAAACGAGAGCGAAGGATCTTCATCGCCTTGTCTTTATTCTTGAGCTGAGAGCGCTCATCCTGACAAACCACCACGAGTCCCGAGGGATTGTGCGTGATGCGCACCGCGGAGTCGGTCGTATTGACGCCCTGGCCACCGGCGCCACCGGATCTAAATACGTCGATTCGCAGATCAATGGGGTTGATGCTGACATCGACTTCTTCAGCCTCTGGCATCACGGCAACGGTCACGGTCGAGGTGTGAATCCTGCCTTGCGCTTCAGTCGCCGGGACACGCTGCACGCGATGAACCCCGCCTTCAAACTTGAGTCTCTGAAAAACCTGGGTGCCCTGGACCTCAGCGATAATTTCGCGCATCCCTCCAAGACCTGTCGGATTAACCGAGAGCACGTCAACGCGCCACCCTTGCCGCTCACAGTAGCGCTGATAGAGGCGGAAAAGCTCGGCCACGAAAAGCGCAGCTTCCTCACCCCCCGCTCCAGCGCGCACTTCGAACATCACGTTTTTGTGGTCATTGGGGTCTTTGGGAAGAAGCAAGATCTGAAGTTTTCGGGTACACGCTTCGAGTTCTGGCTCAAGGCGCTTGAGCTCGTCCTTGGCCATGTCCGAAATCTCGGCGTCCTTCTCATAAACGAGCTCTTTATTAGAGTCGATCTCCTGCTTGAGCTTCTTGTAAACGCGGTACTCGGCAACGAGCTCACCTAATTGAGCATGCTCTTGCGAAAGGCGGCGGAACTCGGCAGGCTTTCCTGCAATCTCAGGGTCTGCCAACCGGCTCTCAATCTCATGGAACCGGCCTTCTACCGACTCGAGTTTATCGAACATCTTCTGGTATCTAGCGCAGGGGGGCTAGGAAGCGCAAGTAAAGGACAAATTCACCGTCTTAGCTCGCAACCTGTCAAACGTTCTTTGAATCTTTGAAAGGCTGCCGGATCGCTTTTTATCAGTCCGGCCCCCAAAGCCTCGGCCCCTTGGGGGACTTGGCCTTCAGCCGCAACAAGCGCGTCACGAAGTGCTCTTTGTTCGGTTTGAAGGTCTCGGGCCGCATCCACGGCAGCGTCGACCTCAGCGGCGGCGCCACCCGCCTGTTCAGCTTCTGTTGCTATCTTTCGACTTGCTTGAGAGAAGCCCTTTTCTCTCAGGGCATCAACAGCGTGAGCTTGTTTCAAAGCCTTTCCCTTATCCGTCAGACCGACTTTCTCTCCCGCCCTAAAAGCAGCTCCGACGGTATTATCGGCCAAACCTACCGCAGCGTTTTTTGCCTTTTTGATAAACCTACCTAAAAGAGGAGTCTTCAGTAACAGGCCATGAACTTTGACTGCTGGAGTCGCTAACTTCTCGACGGCGCTAAACGCGTGATTCAAAGCCTTCGCCTGGGCTGAATCCACCTTTCCCAACATTGACAAAGCTCTCTGCACCTTTGAGGCTTTGCCAGCTGCACTTGCAGCTTGGGCTGAAAGCTTAGCACCCTCGACGAGCCCTCCGGCACCAGCGGTAAGAATAATCGCAGCAATTTCTGTCCCGTAGTAGCCGATCGTCTTGCAATAACGCTCGGTCAAAACCTCGCAGGAAGTGCACTCCCACCCTTTAGGGGGTTTAGTGCAGACCGGAGGGTTGCCAGGACCCCAATCTCTGCAGCCATAGTCTCCAGCAACCAAGGTATCGACCCACTTAACCGCTTTAACTCCATTTTCACTGATCGACTGCTGAGCCTTTACGAGCGCGTTTTTTGGGTCCTCCAGAACATCGTCCGTCGCTGTCGAGACAAAATGCGCAGTGGCCGCGAGCTTATCTGTGGCTTGCGACCCAAAACTAAACAAACTTTGAGCAGCGCGTTTTCCTGCATTCACCGTCGACTTTGCCGCATTTGAAAAGATGACAGCGCGGTTTTCGAACAAATGGATTCCAGCCTCAGCAAAGTTGACGCTTCCTACATATTTAGCTCCTCGCACTGCGAGATCTCCAACCGTCTTGATCGTTTCGTAGACGTTCTTCTTGAGCCAATCGACCGCACCGGCAAAAATCTGCTCAAAACACTGCCCCACAGGGGTCTCACCTTTGCCTACGCGAACTTTGACAATTACTCCTGCAGCCACTTTTGCGACATCTCTCGCGATGGCCTCAGGGTCGAGATTGCATTTGCCCTTGGATTGAACCTCGTCGATCTCACGCTGAGTACATTCTCCCTCAGCGGCCTTCGCTGCCTCTAGAAGATAATGAATATCGCCTGACCTCACCGGCACCCCTAGGTCTGCGAGACATCGTAAACCCTCGCGCGACTCGACTGACTCCAACAGACTAGCCGTTTCGCTCAAGAGGGCCTTGCAATCCACTTCTAGATTTGTACTTTTCGACGGCTCAGCTGATGGTTCAGCAGCGGCCTTTTGTGCGGAGGCAGAGGCCGCTATCGCCGACTCATGTCCCGCACATTTTTGTCCTACCGAGGTTTTGTAAAGGCAATCTTCGTTTTTGAGATCGATCCCGCACGCATCTTTCAAACCAGTTAAGTGCTCAGAAAGAGCTGAGATTCCTGCACGAGCGTCCGCAAAGGCAGAGAGGTGCATCCATCCGACGCTCAAGATCATGAATGCAAGAACGGGGCGTCTATTCAAGTTAAGAAGCCCCCTTTTCGCATTTAAAGCTCTTCAATATGGATTCTACCTCAACCGCATCGATTTTCTCGCTGCTCGCTCGAATCAGGCTTTGCACCATATAGAGATCGCCCTTGCAGAGAACAGTATAGGACTGCTCTATAAATTCGATCTTGTTCAGCAAATATCGATATCCAACTTTGTGGACCTCACTAGCGCCCGTCCAAGTCTCCGGTGCATAGGCCAAAAATCGAACTGCGGTTCCACCAAACTGGCCCAGCCACGCTAGGCGTCCTGAACGATACTCATGCTCTTTGAGTTTGAGCTTCTCAGGATCAAAACTTAAGCCGGAAACGCCCACCGGCACGATGTGAATTACCGATCGCCCACCCAAAGTCATCGGACCAATGAGCGTCAAAGGAACCCCAAGCAGATCATTTTTTGCTTTCCAGTTCGTGGGCAAATCGAAGCTTACGGTTCCGCGCTCAAGAACAAAAGACTGGGAGGCGGAACAAACCCAACTTGGGAGCAAAAGAACCGCTATCGCTAGCCCATAGATTGCTCTCATTTTTTAGCCCCACAGAGCCTTGAATTCAGTTTCAAGAACTCCTGTAGCTTGCAAAGCCCTTTCACATAATCAGCAGTCGGAGCAGCTTGGACCATGAGAGACTTCGGAGTATACTTGCCTGGCTTCCCGAATTCGGAACTGAATACGCTTTCTACTTTACGCTCCAGATCCCTAATCTTTACCTGACTGTCTCTGATTAATTTTAAGGTAAAGGTGCCGCTTTCTAGATTGAAAACATAATCACCTGCCTTATCCACCAATAACTCTCCTGCAGCTACGATCTTGCGGCCATTGGCTAGATGTATGTGCTTAACTCCGTACTCCCAGCTATTTTCTACCATCCCAAAAACAGTCTCACCCTGGTCCGTGATCACCCAGGTATATGTCTTTCCTTTAGGGAGGCTAGCGGGGCTCACGTTTTCAAATAACTTTCCTGTTTTGACGGCCACTATTCTGTCGGCATCCGCGTACTGAATGAGAACTTTATTCCTGTGGTCTGGATGAGCGACAATTTTATGGAGGGTCTTTCCAGAAACAGCAGTATGCGAGGGATCATTTTTGAATATATTTTGAATTTTTATCTTGGCCTGCGCCGCTGCTGCCGCGGGATCGCGACCTAGTAACCTGTCGAGTAATCTTATTTTAGGTTGCGCTGCTGTACCTTTCGCAACAACCTGACCAGAAGGCTTGGCAGGCTTAACGACGGAAGCCTTCGACGGAATTTCATGCAAATTGGTCAGCCGGAGCGTATCGGGAGCACCAAAATCAAAGTGACTTTTTCTGAGGGTAACAGGCGTATTCTCGCCCTCAAGCAGGAACTTGATGTTTCCAGATGTACCAGTACCTAAGATCCTCCCGCGATAGGTTTTTCCGCTCGTGCTCGTGAGGTGCACCAGATGCTCGGGCATGATCGCCTCAAGACCAGGCACGGGCGTCCGTCTTGGGACAATAACCAAGCTCTGAGTGGCCGGTACGCTGACAAAGCTCCCATTCTGGGTGGACAACATAATGTTTCCGTTCGAATCAATATCAACACCCTTTGCATTGCGCACAAAGACACCAGAACGCACCTTCCCATCAGAGCTAATAAGCGAAACGATCTCTTGCTCATCAATTTTCTCGAACAGCTCAGTGTTCAACTTGAGAAGCTGTTTTTGTTCCTTTGAAAGGGATGGAGCCAGAGCCAAACGGCTCGCTCGGGGTAGATCGGCAACGGCTTCAATATAGGCGTCTGTGATTTGGTCGGTCGTGCAGATCGCGAAGATCAGACGAGAGTGCGCGAAAGTCGCGAGGACGATCGCGGCTAAATAGGTGAGCTGATGATTCGCAGACATCCGCACTACTTATCGGCATTTTGCGAAACCAGTTAAAATGTCGAAACCGTCAGAGACTTGACGAAGGCCGAGCTCTACTCAGGAAATTCAGCAACAGAAGCTTGAACAATCGCGAGCTCGGACAACCGTTCAATCTCAATCTCTTCTTCCTCGACAAGAGACTTGTTTGCGGACGCTGCCATAGGCGCCCCACCCCCGGCCACCATCCGCAGCTCAACGGGAGAAGCGATCCCTTTCTCCAATCTCAGCACTGCTCGCAGCGAAGCCAACGCTACTTCAAGCTGACTATCATCAGGCACGCGTGTCGTCAGATTCTGCAAAACCATTCCTGGCCAAACCATGGCGCGAAAGATCGGATTGTCCATCCGGCTCGC
>CAZGCK010000104.1:0-662 GCA_964524175.1 uncultured Bacteriovoracaceae bacterium
AACTCCCGTTTCCACTTCCAAAAACTCTAGCTCATACAAAAAAAGGAAAGAGGCTCAAAGGTGACTTGGGGCTGAACGAGTGTCTAACCTTTCACCAAGGCCTTTACTTGTTTCACCCTACGAATTCATGCCTCGCTCATTAACTCCTTATTTCCTTTGGGGCCACTCTGAACCCTCTTTAATGGCATAAGTCTTGGACTAGCCCGACCTACTATGCGCGGGAAACTCGGACCATCGATTCAACAAAAGCTATTTATCGCCATTGGCTGCGTCGCCCTCGCTGGGATTGCTAGCCGCTGCAGCCCAATAAACTCCAGCACTAGCAAAATCAAACTGGCACCGGGCGCTCCACTCATAGGCAGTCCTACTGACATCGACACTCGAATCAACGCCCCGCCAAAGCCCGTGATCCGCCCGATCAGCTACTCTTCACAGGTGATGGAGTTCGAGTACTACAGAGAGAAGACCGCGCGTCTTTCAGATAAGCAGAAGATCGTCCTCTCTTACGACACACATGCTGAGGCTGAGATTCTTCGAGACTTTCTCAAAAACCGAAGCCTGCAATTAAAAGTGAGCGGGGACATCCCAAGCGACTGCAAAGCCTATTTTGGCTTATCGCTTTCGGATGCTCGCATTGACTTGTACGACCTCAACACGGTTCA
>CAZGCK010000104.1:745-4720 GCA_964524175.1 uncultured Bacteriovoracaceae bacterium
GACGATCTACGTAAGCAGCCCAACTAAGATCATGATTGCGCCAAATACCGATTCAACACCGGCTACACCCGGCAATGATACTCTTACAGCCCCAAAAGAGAGGGCCGTTCAGTAAAAGGCGACCTCAGCTACTTCTTCTTCTCGCCTGCAGGCGGCATGAAATCGCTGTGATGGGTGATAAACCGCTTCAATGCGGTATTGGTCATCTCGGAACGCGAAAGTCCCGAATATTTTTCCATCGCGGCTAACTTCTCAGCCACTTCTTTCTCAACTTCGACTTCGATTCGAGCGGTGGGTCCCACCAGTTTGTAGTCATCACGCATAAATTCTCCATCTCACGCGATAGAACGGCCGCGCAAGAGGTCTTTGACAACGCCGTACATGATCGAAGGAAGTGACTCGAGCTGATCTACCTCGCGCAGCGCGCCATTTCCTTTTTTTGCCAATTCACGGCAGAGTTCCAGGCTCGCACGTTCTTTACCCATCTTTAAAACAACGAGATGAGGAAACCGCGGGGCCAAATACCCCGGATCACGACCCGCTGTATATTTACCGTCTGTAAGGAGAACCGTAGAGGGCGGTCGACCCGAAGCCCCCGCGCCCGCTGTGCGCGTGAGCGCCAAAGCGCTTTTCATCCCGTCTTCTAAGTGAGTATAGCCCTGGGCGGGGACATCCAGGAAGCGCTCTACCAACATCTGCAATGAAATCCGCTCATCTGGGCGCTTGAGAATCTTAGCTTCATTTTCAAACGCGATAATTCCAACCGGATCATCAGGAAACTGGAGAAGCACCACTGCTAAAGCCACAGCCGTCAGTGCTAGCTTCTCTCCCGTCATAGAAAGGCTTGTATCCACCGTCAACACGACTGCCTGACGACGATGAGTGCTATAGCTCATCCAGATATCGTTATCAGTGATCACAAAGTCCTTTGCCTCGGCAGAGCCCACCGCAGCAGCTAAAGCCATTGGCGACGACTCGAGGGTCTCGTCCAGATCAAGATCCGGTTGGTCAGCCGCAGCCGGGAGATCGTGCCAGGTTGATACGTGGGTCTCCGATGGATGCACAACTGATCCAAGAATCGCCCGCGCTCGCTCGAGGATGGCTTCAGCAGAGAGCTTTCTGAGTGCACGCACATGCTGCTTCATCGAAGGCATTGCCTTAAACTCATGGTAGCGCGTAGCCACGTCCCACGCGCTCGCACTCGTCAACTCCAGAGCGATATCATTCTCATCAAGGCCGACCGCGGAGTTACCGAACGCTTCCGGAGGTAAAAAAACCGGCGGAGCCATTCGCTTCTGCTCGTGCGCTTTGCTGAAAATGCTACGAAACGAAGACTGGCCTGGCGGCGGAGGCGCCGCGGCCTGGCTTAAGTCTTTTTTTTTACTGTCGCAGAACCCAGGCCATCGAGCACCTCTCGAGCCCACTCTTGAAGCAGGGACTCGACTTCATCTCTATGTGAGCCCTCTGCATCTCCCTCGCGCTCGATCTCTATACGTGTAGGAAGTGCCATCAGCACGGCCTCGATAAACGCGTCTTGAAGACTCCGTCCCTCTTTGAGCAGAACGGCACCAATCTCTGCGATACTCATCGCCGCTCGGACCGAGGCACCCCGGCGAACCCGTGGGTGCCCCCGGGTTAGGCGTGTAATCCGTGTCGCAGCGACTGCGAGATTTTTAAGATCTCCCTTGAGACCGCCATCACCCACTCGCCGTGAAACGATTGAGAGCTCTTCTTCTTCAGACTGGTAGCCCAGAACCACAAGCTCGAACCGATCGAGGACGGCCTCGCTGAGATGTGAGGTCGCGACAAACTCTTTTGGATTCTGCGTTGCGATCACCAAAAAACCCGGTGCCGCGCGAATCACCCCGAGCCGCGGAACAGTGATCATTCGCTCATCAATCGCTGGCAATAGAACGTTTTGCACGCCTTCCGGCAGACGATTGAGCTCATTGATGAAAAGCACACCGCCTTCGCGCATGGCCTCGACCAATGGGCCTGGCATGAAGGCGTCCGCACTGAAACCCTTCTTGATTACGGTCGGAGGATCAAACCAACCAGAGAGCTTTTGCTCAGAATAGCGACTGTCGCCATCTACACGAAAAACTGGAGATCCCAACTCTTGGGTGACGGCCAACGCAAGGTGGGTCTTACCAACGCCGACAGGGCCTTCGATCAAGACATTGCGCTTGGCTTTCAAACAAGCTCTCACGCGACCCAGCTCTTCATCTCGGCCGATCAACTCAAATGGCGCAGCACCTTTGCTGGAGCTCTTCATTTACGCGCCTTCTTTCTTGCCGGAGACTTCTTGGAGGTAGGCTTCTTAGTCCCTGATTTTTTCGCCACTGAAGCAGTAGTCTTTGTGGTTTTCTTGACAACTTTCTTCGCACTCGCCACATTGCCGCCTTGTTGCCGCCGGAGATACTCCTCAACAATGTAGCTCGCTACGTCGGAGGGCTTGGTTCCGACACCAAAACCAGCATCGAACCCCGTTTCAAGTGCCATCGGATGAGTTACCCGAGGCCCTCCAGCCACGAAAATCAGCTTTTCTCTCAGACCCATCTTCTCAGCGCGCGCCATGAGGTCCTTCATATCTCGCAAATGGATGTTGTGCTGAGTGACGACCTTAGAGACCAAGATGGCGTCAGCGTTCTCACGAACGGCAAGCTTTAGCAGATCATCATTGAGAACCTGCGAGCCGAGGTTGCGCGCATCCAGCCACTGATAACGTTCAAGACCATAATCGCCGGCAAAACCCTTCATGTTGATGATCGCATCGATACCAACTGTATGAGCGTCAAATCCCGTACAAGCCCCAAGAACGATGAGTTTGCGCCCAATCTTCTCCTGGATGATCTGATCGATCTCCTCTCGGGAGCGCTTCTTGGCTTCAACCTTGAGAACCTTGATCTTGGTGTAATCGACGGTGTGTCTAATGTTGCCATATACGACAAAAAACGAAAAACCCTGCGCGGCCTCTTCAACCGTCGCAACCTTGATCTGATCAAAACCCATCTTCTGTACGAGCTGAACCGCTGCCTCGCGCGCCTCTGGCGAAACAGGCACAGGCAACGTGAACGCGAGCTGTATTGTCCCGTCGTCCATGATGTCGCCGTAGGGCTTGAGCGCTTTGAGATTAGCTTGTGCGACTTGTTGGGTAGATGGGTTCTTCATAGCAACTCAAAGAATGGGTTGAAGTAATTCTTATCTCGCGCAATGACCCCATCGAGGCCCTTGCCACCCGTTTCGGTGCGACTGACTTCGGCAAAAGCACGTTCTTCAATCGCTTTGAAGAGGCCTTTGCGATCGATCATTTCGAGATGCTGAAGCGTATCCTGGAGCACTTTCTCCGCCCAATTCTCGATAATTCCGTCTCGCTTAAACGAAATATCCGCACCCAGATCCTTTGCTCCGTTAAAGATGTACTTGGCGTTCTTGATGCTCATCCATCGGTCTTGGAGGAGAGGGGTGTGCATCGCTTCCGTGGCCATGCCAAGAAGCTGAATCGTCTGCCCTGTCAGCACCCCTACAAAATTAAACATCGCGTCCATCAGATGGCTGTAGAATATGTCCCCGCACTTATAGCGCGTTGGCGGCATGAATTTGATCGGCGACTGCGGAAAAATATCTCGCGTCATTTGAGCCCGCGCGATTTCGAGCAGAAAAACATTGGGGTGCTCAGGATTCATTTCCTGCGCGTGACCCAAACCCATCAGATTTTGCGTCATCCGCGCATTGAGAGCGAAGCGCTCATTGATGAACTGCGAGGCTAAGACTTGGTGCCCGTTCTGAATCGCGTCCGCAGTAGTGAGGTAGTTGTCTTCGCCGGTGTGGATGACGATCTTCGAGAGCGCGATAATCCTTCGCGAAAAATGCTGGTCGATCAACGTGCGCTTCATGTTGATATCGCGGAATAGAATCCCGTACATCGCGTCGTTGAGCAGAAAGTCGAGTCGCTCCATCGCGCCAAGGGCTGCG
>CAZGCK010000104.1:4730-12687 GCA_964524175.1 uncultured Bacteriovoracaceae bacterium
ATGCAGAGCCCCGAACAATAGTTGGTTAAGCGCAGATAGCGCCCCAACTTGCGACTCTCGTCATCGAGCGCGTCGCGCATGATCCTAAAGTTAGCCTGTGTCGCGTACGTTCCGCCAAAACCTTCTGTCGTCGCTCCATGCGGAACAAAGTCGAGGAGCGACTGCGCCGTGCTCCGGATCACCGCGATCGCGTCCGCCCCCGCCTGAGCGGCGGCACGTGCTTGAACAGCATCTTCAAATATGTTTCCGGTCGCGACGATCACGTACAGCAAAGGTCCATTCTTGCCGGTTGGGTCGAACGGATCGCTCGTCTCTGCACGAATCGCATCCCGTTTCGTGCGCTGCTGAACCAAATTGTCGCGTGCATTTTGGCAAAGCTCACGGGCTTTAGCTCGGACTTCTGCGTCGCTGGCCCGAGGCATGTCATGTAGTTTTACTTTGCGAGAGGCCGCTGCTTGCGCAAGCTCCGTCGCGGTCATCTTTTTCTGGATCATCCCGTTGACGAACCAATGAAGTACTCCTTTGCCGAGAACTCCTTCGCGGCGTAAGTCTTCAACTATGAGATTCACTTCAGGAAACGCCTGGCCCGCTTGCTGAACCGCTCCTTCAACGCCCAGTAAGCGAAGAGTCGCGCGCTCGATCGCCACGGTCGTGTGATCAGCGATCATCTTCTCAACGGGCTTGGAGATGGTATCGGCCAGCGCTCGGCAGGTATCGATGGTCTGGGTATTCAAAGCAAGATGGGCCATGGGACTCCGATTTAAGTCGCGTACTGCTCCATGAAGAGACGCTTGAGCTCAGGGCTCTCGCGTAGAATCGATAGGGCGAGTTCTGCGTGGCCCTCAGTATAGCCATTTCCGATGCGAAGGTCTACGTCTGCGCCGACACCTTCCGCGCCGAGAGCGGCACGCGTGAAGCTCGTCGCCATGCTAAAAAAGTAGACGATGCCCTTAGGCTTGCAGCTCAAGATACAGGACATTTCCGTTTCAGGAATATTAGCGACGTTGATCACCACATCTGCCATCCGGCCTTTGGTAGCGTTCCAGACTTTTTCCATCACAGTCACACTTTGGCGAGCATCAACCTGGATCACTTCATCCACAAAAGAAAGCGCGCTGAGTCGAGCGATTGCTGCATCCGAGTAATCCACTGCGATAGTCTGTACACCCCTTTTACGCTTTGCTTCAAAGAGGCAGAGCACTCCAGATTTGCCGCCACCGCCGACAACAACAACGGTTTGATTCTCTTGCACGAGCTGGCGGGTTTGCGCCGGGGCTCCTGCTACATCGAGTGTCGCTAAAGCAACGGTTTCCGGCAGATCTTCAGGCAACTTCGCAAAAATTCCCGAAGCAAAGAGGATTGCATGCCCTTCGATATCGACTCGGTCGATCTTAGGATGAATCTTCTTGATCTTACGTATCTCAAGCGGCGTGAGCGAAAGGGATACAAGCGTCGCGATCCGATCTCCTACCGCCACTGGCTTCTGAGCGACCGGATACGCTGGCCCCACAGCCGCAACCTTGCCAATCAGCATGCCGCCCGATCCGGTGACCGGATTGTGCTGTTTGCCTCGACGAGCAACGAGCTCCAGGATGTGCTTCTCGATCTGGGCAACGTCGCCGCCACACACATCCGAGATCTGATGAAAGCTCGCCGAGTCGATGTTGAGGCTCTCGACCTCGATGAGAAGTTCATCTTGGGCAATTGGCAGAGAAGGGTCAACCTTCTCCGCTTGTTGAGGCAGCACGCCCTGAGGCGCGACAACTCGTTGCAATCCCAATGGATCAGGCGATTTAAATAGAGCCATTTGTCCTCACGGACTGAAGTTTAGCGCTGAGCTGCCTTCTTAGCTATGCGTTCTTCAGCCATGCGATCCGCGACCAAGTGAGCGGGGAGATTCTCGGCTGACGCACGCTCAAGGATTTGAGTGATTGTCGCGCCAATCTGAGCCACATGTTCGAAAGCGCGCTTGCGATTGTATCCGCCTTGGCCGTGCTGCTCGTGATAGATGTTCATCAGTCCGCCTGCATTAATGGCGTAGTCAGGCGCGTAAGTCATACCACGTTGCATTAACTCGTAGCCTTGCTCGGGGGTCGCGAGCTGATTGTTCGCGGCACCTGCGACGACCTTGGCTTTGATCCGAGGCAGAGTGTCTGCACTGATCGAAGAACCCAACGCGCTTGGCGAGAAGATATCGCATGGAACATCGTAGATCGACTCAGGACGAACGGTTTCAATGCCGTACTTCTGGGTCGCGCGATCAATAACGGTTTGATCGATGTCGCAGCCGATGACTTCAGCTCCGTCCGCAACGAGGTGCTCGAGCAGGTAGTAAGAAACGCTACCCAATCCCTGAAGTGCGATCTTGAGGCCTTTGAGGCTTGTAGTCTTGAAGGTGTGCTGAGCGGTTGCACGCATTCCGTGGTAAACGCCCCATGCCGTGGCTGGCGAGGGATCGCCGCTTGACTGAGGCTCGCCATCAATGCCGAGGACGTAGGGAGTCTTGGATTTAACGATTTTGAGATCTTCGGATCCGATTCCGACATCTTTTGCTGTGATGTAGTTGCCATTCAATCGGTTCACAAACTCACCGTAGCGTTGGAGCATGGCAGGATTCTTTTGCGTGCGAGGATCGCCGATGATGACAGCCTTGCCTCCACCCCACTCGAGACCCGAGATCGCAGCCTTGTAGGTCATACCTTTTGAAAGTCTGAGCACATCGTTGAGCGCTTCAGTTTCGGATACGTAATTCCACATCCGGCAACCCCCAGTAGCGGGGCCCAGGACAGTTGAATGAAGAGAGATGATTGCCTTCAAACCCAACTGAGAGTCGTTACAAAACACGACTTGTTCGAAATCATTAAAACCCGGGGCGCTGATCTTCTCGAATACCATAGTTGATTGTTCCCTTTTTGTACTGCGGGCGACCTTATCAGGCGCCTATTCAGCGCGCAACCCATTTTGGAACTGCCCAAAATGTAAAAAAGTAAGCAGTCCTTTCATAAACTTAGATGCAAAAATTTGCCTTCTTTGAAGTGGGTAATTTTCTTTTTTGAAACCAAAGGGCGTAGAAATTTTCGTTTAATTTTTAAGGACTTAGAAGTCAAAGTCATTGCCAACTGAACGGTCATCGCACCCAGTTCTCATCTCTCATGGAGAGAGCAGTTTCATCTACTTTTAGTTTGACGCGTTGTGTCTAAGTCGATAATCACCCCTCGAACCAAACTAGATCGTTTTAGTAACTTGATGAGCCTGTTTTGATCAATTTACTCGGCCGGTCTAGGAACCCCCAAAACCCCTGCCATGAGGATTACCCATGTTTTCTATTAAAAAAGCGGCCTCTGCCCTCGTCCTGATAGCTTCAGCCACTTTCTACTCAGCTTGTGAAGTGAACAGCACCGGTGGAGGCGTCTACGTCCCTCCAACGACCTACGCGACCACGGAATATGAACTCTTCGCAGACCTCAGAAGCGTCTACGACACCTCGCTCGACCAATTCAATGCATTCGGCGTCAGCAGCCTTGTTGGAGACTTCGACTACTTCCTGGACCTCCAGCTCTGCACGCGCTTTCCTGGTGATCCGACCTGCTACGACGGTGGCGAGTGGATTCTCCTCGAGAGATCCCTCGAAACCACAGATTCAGCCGGAATTTGGAACGTTATTGAAAACAACCCTTCGTTCAATTGCTGCGTGACTTTTGATACCTTCGCAAATGCTTGCTTGGCCTACGCTCCCTGCTTGTTTGATCGCCAGATCTACTCTGACGACTTCTATGCGACTCGCGCTCTTGTCGGAATCGACGTATTGGTTGAAGACGTTTGGGGCGGATATGATCCTGCCTATCGTACCTACGAAGGTCACAATAGAGAGAACATCGTAGCAACCGCGGTTACTACCTCTTCATTCTTTTCTGCGAAGCAATCTGATGTCTTCTACACGGACATTGACGCCTTCGGCGTAGCTACCGGCGGTTTGACCGCTGCAGGCAACCCAGTTGCTGAGACCAAGCCAGTCACCCGAGCAATCGTTAAACACGGCGCTAAAGGCAATCAGCTCGTCAAGTTCAAGACCCGCCAGAAGCCTACCCTCATCACTGACGAGACCAAGCTGACCGCGGAACAGGCTGCAATGCTCAAGAAAGCTCGCGACGCTGTCAAAGCTTTGCCTGCTGGCAATCACCTCAACTAAGGCTTTAGGGATAACTCCCGAAGAACCCATTTTTGAGAAAAGGGCGCAAGGATGCGCCCTTTTTGCTTTCTAAAGCCTTTATTATTCATTACTTAACGCCCAGCACCCTAAAAAGGGAGCCAGGACCTTTGGGGCGGCAACCTTTTAGGACCCCGTTGAGTGCCTAAACTTTAGACAGCCGTGTCGCCCTGGTAACACCCTGCTAGAACCCCACTTTAAGCCCACCCTCCTGACACACCCATAACCCATTGATTATATAAGCCTTAAATACCCGATTAAACTGGTATCACTTTGGCCCACGCCTTGCTTCAGTACCTACCAGAGTGAGAAATCGTACGCGTGGGTCGGAGTACCTACGCGCTACCAGTAGAAGTGGAATAGTGCGGGCCGATGCTCGTGCGATGAGGAGTAGTGTATGATTCGCAGAAAAAGATTTGTGGCCGTGGGGATTCTGGCCCTATCGCTCAATTTTGTGCCGCTGGTGGCCTCTGGGCAAGACGCTGGGCCGCTGGTGGACTCCGGGCAAGACCTCGTGAAGCACAATCCCAAGTTTAAGCAAACCCGCTTACTGAACAAAGCCGACTTTGCACAATATCAAAAGTGGAAGAAGGAGCAAGAAGACGAAGCGAAGGCTAAACCTCTTGCAGTCGCCACGCCCAAGTCAACGGCTAAGCCTAAGAAGCCTGCTGGTGAATCCGCTGCAGACAAAACCAAGCGCATCGCAGCCGAAGAAGCCGCAAAAGCTGCCAAAACTGCCGAATCCGACAAATGGGCGGCAATGGAGGCCGAACTCCTTGCTAAGGTAGATGCTAAGCTTGGCGAAAGCTCAACTAAGGCCGAAGCGAAGCCAGCTGAAGCCAAGCAGGAGCCTGCCCCAGCCCTCAACTTGTACACCAAACCCAAGGGCCCGCTCACGGACAAGACCGTCGACGAACTTAAGTCTAATGTTTTGTTCTTAGACTTCAACATTGCTGAGTTCGGCAAAGGCACCGACAACCATATCGTCGCCCTGCGCGGCAGCATCCCTCTCAAGTGCCGAGACTTCATCAACGTTGAAAAAAATCTGTCGTGCACAGACACCAACGGCAAGCAGTCAGTTGCTTTCAGAATCTCTGACACTGCCGATGGCAAAGGCGCTGCCTGCATGAAGGAGTTTCGTGACTCCAAGGCTAAGTGCTCCACTGAAACTTGCACTTACCTCTCCAAGGAGAACGGTTACGGCGACCTCGCCAAGATGAAACTCACGGGCGACGTGACTGCTACCTTCATGACGGTCGATCCAAACGCGAATGAAGACAAAGGGATCAAGTGCGATCACTTTGACCCAGGCAACATCATCGCTCACGAAAGCGCCGCTACACGGACTGAAGCTTCTCAAAGAGCTAAAGAAAGCAAACGCGATCTCGTTAAAGAGCAAGACAAGTACAACATCACCCATTGCTTCAAATCTTTCGACGACATCGCCATCGGTCGTGACTCGGCTAATCGCCTCACGGAGTGGACCGAGGCTGCAAAGGCTCGCGCCCTGAAGAGCTTTGACGAAGCCGAGCTTCGCTTGCTCCAAAAGCTAGCAGCAACCAAGCCTCTCGAGGAGCTCGACGAAGTCCGCGGCCTCCTCAACGAGTGGGCATCCGCTCACGAAGACGGTTGCGATAAGATCGCCCAAGTGTATCGCACGATTGCTGTGCGCTACTCGCGCTACAAGCCTAAGCGCTCTCGCTACGGCGACGAAGAAGCTTTGTTCGACGGCCCTACAGGCGGATACGACGAAGCTTCTGCAGTCATCGCCGAAGCTCAGGAGCTCAGCTGCCTCAAAGACAGCACGCAAGACACCTTGGCGAACTACCAGCGCCAGATCGAGCTCGGCAAAGCACAAGCTGTGGGCGCGATGGGTTTCCAAAACAACATGCTCCTCGGTCCTACGATGCAGAGCTTGTTGGGCGGCATCCAAGACGATCTCCAAGAGTCATGCTCTGGACCATTCGCTAGTGCCGAGTCCTGCTCCAGCGCCTACTCAGCAATGCAGAGTGCCGCGCGGATCATCCCTGACGCACAGCAAGTCGACATGCAGCGCTACCAAAGAATGGTGCAGCTACAGCAGATGATGAGCGGCGGTGGCCAACAGCAGGGCCTCGGCTACGGTTACAACGGAATGCCTGGCTTCAATAGCGGCTTCAATCCTGGATTCAGCGGAGGCTCAGGCTTCAACGGTGGATTCGCAAATGTCGGCGGATTCTACGGCTCCGGTGGATTTGCACGCTAGTCACTAAGTAGTTCAACGTTAAATAGCGATGAGGCGCAAGACGAAGGTCTTGCGCCTCTTTGCGTTAAACGCAGTGCGGTCGTACTAAACTCAAAATAAATTTGACCTCCATTAAAAACCGAGATTACTTCAAAACATTAGTTGCTCTTTTCTTTCCAGGGGGTGTTCGGATGGCAACCGGTTCCGTGAAGTGGTTCAATGACAGCAAAGGTTATGGTTTCATTCAGGCTGAAAACGATTCGCGCGACGTGTTTGTTCACTACACCGCGATCCAAGGAGAAGGATTCAAGACTCTTGCAGAAGGCCAGAAAGTGGCTTTCGAACTGATCGACGGCCCAAAAGGCCCGCAAGCTTCGAACGTTTCGAAGATGCAAGAATAGTCTTAGGTTTTTCTAATTAAAAAAAGATCCTAACCCGGCAAGGTGTTACCTGCCGGGTTTTTTTTCGTCTGTCTATTGCGAAACCAACCGCGAAAGTCCGCTGCTCACTTCCAATTAAGGCCAGGCATCGTCGGCGCAACAGGCTTAGTCTCTGCGGTCTCAAGCGACGAGACCGGATAGGTACAGTAGTGAGTTGAAGGAAGCGCAGTCGGAAAATGATTGCCGCTTTTCTTGAGACCTCCAAACGGCAGACGCGAGCTCGCACCTACGGTCGATCGATTCCAATTAATCAATCCCGCTTCGATTCCATCCCAACACTTGTCATAAGTAGCCTTATTCTTCGTGAAGACACTGGCTACGAGACCATATTGAGTCACGTTGCAGAGAGCGATCGCCTCTTCGAGGTCATGAGAAGGGATAATCGCGACATTGGGAGCAAAAAGCTCCGTCTGTTGGTAGACGCTCTTGCGCGCGGCTTCGACTCCTCGGTCCTTTACGAGACAAATCGAAGGCGCAACGTAGTTGCCGGGCTTATCGAACTCGAGCGCTTTACCGCGCATCACGAGTTCACAGCCTTCGCGGCTCGCGATGCCCAAGAACTTCATGTAGCGGTCCACGGAAGCCGCCTCAACTAACGGACCCATGAATGGATTGTCGAGCGGATGCCCAATTGTAAACGCTTTCGCGCGCTCATGAAAGCGCGACAGGAAAGCATCGAGCAACCCTTCATGAATAATGATCCGGCTCGTAGCGCTGCAGCGCTGTCCCGCCGTAACGAATGCGCCTACCAATGTCTCATGAATCGCGTGATCGAGGTCCGCGTCGTCCCAAATGAGCGCTGCATTCTTGCCACCCATTTCGAGGGCCAGAAGCTTCCAATGCTGTTGCAGGGTATCCTGTTTGATCCGCGTACCCACTTCGTATGAACCCGTAAACAACACTCCATCCACGCTTTCATGAACGCAAAGGCGCCGACCCACTTCTTTCTCACCTTGGAGAAGATTAAAAACCCCTTCCGGAAACCCGGCCTCAACAAAACACTCAGCCATCAGCTGTCCCACGATCGGCGCCTTCTCAGACGGCTTGAATACGACCGTGTTTCCCGTCGCTAGCGCGGGTACGATA
>CAZGCK010000105.1:0-8175 GCA_964524175.1 uncultured Bacteriovoracaceae bacterium
ACTTTGCTCCTCGAGCCCATGATGTAGCTCACCCCAGCGTCTTCACGACCTTCGCCGGATTTCCTCCGATGATGCTTCGATCAGGATAGGTGCCGGCAAGGACGACGGCACCTGTCGCAACAATGCAGCCGTTGCCGATGCGCGCGCCCTTCAAAACTGTGCAGTTGGCCCCGATCCACACGTCATCACCAATCTCGATCGGATCACCAGGAAATGCCCACGAAGAAGTTTCTGCATGCGGCACCGGCGCGTACCGCGGCCTGAACGACGCGCAAATCGCCTGAATCTGCTGCGCGCGTTCTTCAGGCGAGATGGGGTGGGGGTCGAAGTCTTGGATAAACACGTTCCAGCTCGAGATAAACCTCTTTCCGATTTTGATCCCGTAGCGGCTCGCGATGCGGATGTCTCCTAGGACTGCGCATTCGCCGATATCGATGCGACCCGCGCCGTACGCGCCGATGTCTGCTTTCTCGTAGATCACCGAGTGATCGCCCACGTCGATCTGCGCGGAGGGTTTCTCTGCATGAAGCGCCCACAGCTTTTGCAGGCGCACGTTTACGCCAAGCTTCACCTGCTTAGGGTCCGGTCCAAAGAATCGTTTTAAAAAACGCGTGCGCTCAAAGAGAAAGTAGCCACGCAGGCTCCCAAAAAAAGCAGCAGGCCGGTATCGCATCACCCAGAACGCCTTGCCCAACAGAGATTTGGGTTTTCGCGCAACAGGGGTGGATGCCATCACTCTACCGTCACACTCTTAGCGAGATTGCGAGGCTTGTCCACATCTGTGCCACGCAAGAGCGCGATCTCATAACTGAGAAGCTGGATCACCGGCACCATCAAGAACGGCAAGAGCGCCTCATCGAACTGACGCTTCGAAAAATTAGTGATCGGAATCCAGAAGTCGCAGAGCTTCTCGAGATTCGTGTCCTGCGCCTCGCCTACGCCCAAGATGCGTGCGCTACGGGCTTTGACTTCTTCTAGGTTCGAAACCGTTTTCTCGCGCCAGGCATCGCGGGGGGCGAGCACGACCACTGTCATTCGTTTATCCAGCATCGCGATCGGTCCGTGCTTGAGCTCTCCGGCCGCGTAACCTTCAGCGTGATCGTAAGCGATTTCTTTGAGCTTCAACGCGCCTTCTAGGGCGAGAGGATACGAATAACCTCTTCCAATAAAAAAATAGCCCTTTGAGTCGAGCAGTCCTTTCGCAGCGCGCTTCACTTCTTTTTGAAGCTTGCCCTGGGGGTCCAAGTCGTCCTTGAGGTGGTGGGGAATCTTCACGAGCTCTTCAAAGAGTTTTGAGAGGGCTTCCTGAGTCATCGTCTTGCGCTCAGATGCCATGAACCCCGCGCATAGAAGCAGCGCCATCATCTGCACGCTAAACGTTTTCGTTGCGGCTACGCCGATCTCAGGTCCGGCCGAGGTGTATAGAACCCCATCGGCTTCACGCCCGAGCGTACTGCCGCGCACGTTCGTGATCGCAAGAGTTTTTTGCTGACCCTTGAGGGTGCGCACAACCGCTAGCGTGTCTGCTGTTTCGCCCGATTGAGAAATGCCAATCACAAGGGTCTTAGGGTTCAAAACTGGCTTGCGATATCTAAACTCACTGGCTAGCTCGACCTGTACGTAGATTTTTGCGAACTGCTCGAACCAATATTTAGCAACCATTGCCGCGTGAAAAGAGGTCCCGCACGCGATCAACACGATGTCGCTTGCGTCTCGCAAGAGCTGCACGGATGGCTGTTCGGCAAACTGAAAAGGCTTGCCCGATGAGCGATCCACAAGGCCGTTCAGAGTGTCGACGAGCGCATCTGGTTGTTCGTGGATTTCTTTGAGCATGTAGTGCGGATAACCGTTCTTATCCATCGTCTGCGCAGTCAGCTCCAGGTGCGTCGTAGGTCGGGTGACTTCGGTACCGTCGGCCAGCTGAATGATCTTAAGGCTGGTTTTAGTCCCGATTGCGACATCTCCGTTTTCGAGAAAGATGACGTCTTTTGAGTATTCAAGAATGGGTTGCGCATCACTCGCGAAAACCACGCCGCCTTCGGAGTCGCGAGCCACAACTAGCGGAGATCCGTTGCGAACTCCCACAATCACATCGGGCTCTCGCTCAGAAACAACCACGACGCCGCATTGACCCTCGAGCTTCAAGAAGCTCAAACGAGTCGCTTCAGCGAGCGACATGCCTTTTTCCATCTCCTCAAAGATCAAAAATCCAAGGAGCTCGCTATCGGTCTCGGACTGAGGTTTGTGGCCGCGAGCGATCAGTTCTTCTTTGATGTGCTGGTAGTTCTCGATGATGCCATTGTGAACGAGCGCTACATGGCCCACACGGTGAGGGTGGGCATTTTGAGTGGTTGGCTTGCCATGGGTCGCCCAACGAGTATGACCGATTCCACAGAGCGCGTCCTTGTACTTGCGGCGATCGTCGTCGAAGAGCTTCTCGACATTCTCGAGCTTGCCTTGCGATTTTTTGATTTCAAGCTTTCCGCTGCGAAAGAGTGCGATCCCGGCTGAGTCATAGCCTCGGTACTCAAGTCTGCGCAGTCCCTGAATCAAGACATCTAGAGCGACCCTGTTTCCAACGTAACCGACGATTCCGCACATGGCGCCAGTTTAGCAGAACCCCGTGTTGTTAAACAGTCCGTTCACGCTTAAGATTTTGACTGTGCGATCCCACTGGCCCATCTCGGTTCTTTCGACTCTCTCCTCGGCGGTGAACATGCTCATGCCGCTGGTACTGGTGCGATTGCTTGAGCCGGATGAGATTGGGCGCTTCAAGATTTTTTTCCTCTACCTCATGATTTTTCCCACGTTTGCATTCATGACAGGCGTGACCAATGGCCTGTCCTATTGGGCTGGGCACGGCGATCGGGGGAGGCGTCTCATACAGGTTTCAGGGCGGGTTATTCTGGGCGTCTCCGCTGTATTCTTGGTTGCCTGTCTCGGACTCCAAAACTTCCTCGAAGACTACCTCGGTTGGGGCACGTCCCAAACAGTGCTTTTTAGTTTTGCTCTCTTTGGGGCTCTCGCTTCGACCTTCTTTGAAGACAGTTCGATTGCACTGGGGAAGGTATGGCAGGGTGCGCTGTTTTCTTCGGGGTGGGAGCTTGCTCGAACGCTAGCCATTCTTTTGACGGCAGTTTTAACTCGGAGCATTGTAGCTATTTTTGCGGCTCATACTTTAGTTCAACTCGCTAAAACGGCTCTGGGTTACGGGCTTGCTGAGAAGTCCTTGCTCAAAGGAGCCGTAGCCGTTGAGGCTCCCGTGCAAAAGATCATGGGGTATGCGTTTCCGGTTTCGCTGGCGTATGTCTTTGGGGTCTTCGTCAATTATTCGGACCAGGTTCTGGTTTCGAGTTTTCTCAGTCCCGCTGACTTTGCCTTTTATGCGATCGGATGTTTGGTGGTCCCGCCGCTTACGATTCTTGAGCACTCGGTCACGCGCGTTTTGATTCCGGAGCTTTCGGCTGCATTTAAAAGCGAGCAAAAGAGCAAGGCCGCTCGTCTTTATTTAAAATCTGTTGAAGAACTCAGTTTTCTTTTGATCCCTGCTGTGGTGGGAATGGTCGTTTTCGCGCAACCCATTATCCTGCTCTTGTTTACGAGCAAGTTTGCCGGTGCCGAGCAGTACCTTCGTGTCTATGCGGTGGGGTATTTGGCGCTGATTATCCCCTATGATTCGATCCCGCGGGCGAGGGGGCAGTCACGGTGGATTTTTTCTAACTTCCTGGCGTTTTCAGTGCTTTCTCTGGGGCTTTGCTACGCTTTGATCAGGGCGTTTGGCCCGATGGGAGCTCTTGTTGGAGGGGTTGCCGCTAAGTTGCTGATGAGGGCTTATGCGATTCTCTACATCCGCGCGGACTCGGGCTGGGCCTGGGAATCGTTTTTGCCGGTGAGGCCAGCGATTCGCTCGATGGTGGTCGCGCTGGGACTCGCGGTGCTTTGCTTGATTGCGAATAATTTTTTCTCGTCTCCCATGGCTTGGTTTTTCGTTATGGGAAGCGTGTTTTTTGTCCTCTATTTTGTTCTCATGAGCGCTTGGGGTCGCGCAGCGTTCTTGAGTTCGCCCCAGAAGCCGGGCGTGCTCATGCTGACTCAGTATCTGGGTCTTGGCGGGCTAGAGCGCATGATCCTCAATCTGTCGACCAGTCTCCAGGCGCAGGGGCAGTGGCAGCCCCAAGTTTTTGTTTTTGAGCATGCGCAGTATGCAGAGCCAGCGAGCCATCTGGGCGCCGCATTTGAGGCTGTTGGGATCCCGGTAACCTATTTTACCAAATCGCCTGGGTTTTCGTTCAAGACAGTTGTCAAAGTGACGAGCCAGGAGATCTCTGTGATTCACACGCATGATCTAGGTGCGTTGATCTATGGGGCGTTTGCAAAGGTCGGATGCATGGGTCGCGTAAGGCTCGTGCATACACAGCACTCTTTTGTGCATCTCTCGCGAAACCCTCGCTACCAGATGTATGAGAAGTTCTTCACTCGCTTTGCGGATCAAGTGGCCGTGGTCTCGCCCGACACCCAAGAAACCTATCGAGCGCTTGGGATTTCAGATGGGGTGATTCACTTTATTCCCAACGGAGTGCGTTTTGCGGAGCCGGGCTCGCAGATCAGCAAACTCTACGTCGCAAAAGCGCAAGCTCGCGATGCAGCGATTGCCAGCCTGCCGGAGACGGTTTCCGCGCGCGCGATTCTTCAGTCTCAGAAGCAGGCGCATTGGATTCTGTACATGGCGCGCCTTCATGGTCGCAAAGGGCAGGACCAGGCGATGAAACTTTGGTCGGTCTTGAATCCTGGGGTCCGTCAAAAGTCCGTGCTTCTGTTTGTCGGTCTTGAAACCGAAGCAGGGCAAAAGCAGCGGCTAACCCAACTGATGCAAGCTGCCCCCGATCCGGATCGCGTGCACTATTTGGGGCCATCGCTCAGTCCAGAACTTTGGCTTCGTGCGGCTGATCTATTCTTGTCGTCTTCGGAGTTCGAAGGGATGCCGCTTGCGTCGATCGAGGCCTCGGGATCTGGCTTGCCTCTTATACTTTCGGATATCCCAGGGCATCGAATGCTAGCGAACTCAAGCTCGCTCTATTCGCTTGAGTCGCCTGAGCAAGGTGCCCGTAGCGTCGAGCAAGTCATCGCCGAGATCGAGAAGGGTCCGGACGCTTTCTTTGAGGCAAAGTGGCGTGATGCGTCGGTCCTGCGAGATCAATACTCAGTCGAGGGCATGGCTCGCGCCTATGCAAATCTCTATAGGTTCAGCACGGGTTCTAACCATCAAAGCTAGCGCGGCTTATCAATCTCGTTTACACTTTTTGTATGTATCAAGCCACCTGGGCAGGGGATCGTTCTGGCAAGCTGTGGCCAATTATTCATTCTGAATTGGCTAGAAAGGCTCAGAAGACGTCCAAAGTGATTCGACCATCGGACTCGCTGGCTAAAGAAATTTGCTCTCATCTTCTCCAAAATTATCTTTCGATCAAGGGACTTGTGCTACTTCGGTTCATGCTGATTGTTCTAAGTATGGCCTTCTTTTCGGCTTGCAGTTCGTCGCCCGTGAAGTCTGGCAAAGAAGGTGCAGCCGACGCAACTGGCGTGGCACCTCAGATCTCGCAGGCTCGGGGACGAGGCGTCAACGAAGTGGCGCCTGGTTTTGAGATCGCCATCTCGAGCGTCGAGGACCAAAATCTCAATGGCAAGTACAGGATCGACTTCGCCGGCAACCTCAAGCTTCCCTACAATACGACAGTTCAGACCGAAGGACTCACTCGTGATGATCTTCGGGCTCGCATCAACGATGCTTATGCAAAGTTTTTTAAGACCCCGCCCAAGCTCGGCGTTACGGTCGTAGAAGAAAAGTACTGGATCGATGTCCGGGGCCTTGTTGAGAAGCCTGCTCGCTTTCTCGTGCAGCAGAACACCAGTATGGACGAAGCGCTTTCGATGGCAGGGGGCCTTTCTAAATCGGCGTCGGTTCGGTACGTCAGGCTTCAGCAAGGCAAAGAGTCCGTGACGCTCAAGCTTGCGGATTATTACTCAGGCTCAGGTCAGGACAAGTTGCCGTCCTGGCGCGGTGGGGACATCCTTTTTTTTCAAAGCGATCGCGACTATTCCGAAGCTCCGTCCGATGTCGAGAAAGCTTACATCCAGATGATGGGTGAGGTTCGCGTTCCGGGCGAGTACAGATTTGCGCGAAAATCTGATTTCTACGATTATCTCGTGCGAGCGGGAGGCCCGACCGGGCAAGCGAATCTAGGAAACGTCGAGTTGATTCGCAACACTCCCGAAGGCCGAGTCTCGAGTGTTTTGGATCTAGCAAATCAGAAGGAGATTTCTTCGCTTCAGTCGGGAGATCTGCTGATTGTTCACCCGGAGCGGCCGACAGCGGTTGAGCGAGGTGTTTCGTTGTTTGGCGGAATCGTGGGTGTGATCAATACCGTGCTCCTGGTGATCTTGCTTCTATGAGGCATAAGTCGGACGTCACTCCATCTCCGGATAGCCTGCCATCGCAGAATTCGCATGCCCCAGGGAGCGGGCCGTTTTTTGATTATATTCGCTACAGCGAGTTTAAGCGATTGCTCGGCGGACTGATCGCGATCGTCGATCGGGATCAACTCAAGGTGGTCACGGTCCTGAGCGAGTTTCCGCAAGAGGGCAAGACGTTCTTTGTCGCGGCTACGGCGTTGGGTTATGCAGCTCTTTTGGGTAAGAGGGTCCTGGTGGTCAACACCTCATTGGTTACTAAAGAGGGTTCGCTTTCGCTCAAGCGGATCTACCATGAGCAGTTTCAAAACGTTCCCTTGTTGGATGGTCGCACCAGTGCGGCAAGAATGATCGATTTCATCTCGCCGCTTGCCAATGATGGACCCGAGCCCGCGATTACGGACTTTCAGATCGGAAGCTCGCTCAACATGATCAAAGCGAATTACGATCTCATTCTCATCGATACTTGTGCGCTTTCTCTCAGCAACAAGAAGAACATCGATCCCGTGGTCATCGCCCGCAACTCGGATGCTTCAGTTCTCGTGACTTCGGAGCGATCGCTCAATCGCGAGTCGATTCAATCGATCAAGGCGCAGCTGTCGCAGTGGAAGATCCGGCTCGCTGGCTCTGTCCACAATTCGGTGGGCAAATGAACGAAGAGATTGTCAGTCTTCAGGAGCTCCTGGCGATTGCGAAGAAGCATTGGGCTAAGGCTGTTGTGTGCGTCTGCGTTTGTGCGGCATTGGGCGTGGGCGTCTCCCAAGTCTTGCCCAAGAAATTTAAGTCGACAGCGCTTCTCAATGTGCAAGCCACATACTTTGATGTCCCGCTCCTGGGCGAGTCCATCGTCGGGAGCAAAGAGGGCACGGAAATGCAGTCGCAGAAGCTTGCTCTTTTTAGGTTGGCTCTGACAGATGAGTTCTGGGAGCAGGAGGGTGAGAAGTTTGGTGTCTTCAAGTTTCCAAAAGGCACCTCAGAGCACATGATCGAACGCGACGCCCTCAAGAAGGGTGTCGACTATTTTCCAGCCAGCTCCACTACCTTTCAGATCTCCGCCACGGGCAATACGGCTGATATGGCGATGCTGCTTGCGATGGATGTCTTGGATCAAGTGGTCACGACCTTTTTTAATGAAAGACGCAAGAGTTTGATGGCGTACCGGGATTCTCTACGCAAGCAAGTGGAGACCCTTGGCGTCTCGATCAGCGCTCAGGCGGCTCCAGGGGCGAGCGCTGGATCGCAAGTGCTCAAAGAAGAGCTTCGAGCTCTCCTGTCCAAACTCTCGGCCCTTGAGGCCCAGTTCTCGTCCTCGCATCCCACTGTGGCGGCGATGAAGCAAAAGGAAGCCGCGCTTCGCCAGATGATCGCCAAGGCTGGAAACGAGGCTTCAGGGCAGGATGCAGGGCTGCTTGCGGCGGCTCCGCACTTGAAGAAATCTGAAGCGGGCGAAGAACTGCTCAAGAAGATTCGCTACCTTGACATCACCTTGAGTCTCGAAGGAGATAAGAACGATTTGCCTTATCTGGAGATCATCGAGCGCCCCATACGGCCGATGGCTCGGTTCTTTCCTAAAACCATCAATTTTATGGTGGGAGGGCTTCTGATGGGGTTTGTGCTCTCTGGGATGATCATCGGATTCTTCGAGTTCAAGAGAGCCTCTGCGATGACTCCGCAGATGGCGACTTCGACGTCGGTATTCATGAGGGG
>CAZGCK010000105.1:8185-12637 GCA_964524175.1 uncultured Bacteriovoracaceae bacterium
AGCTCTTAGAGACTACCTTTTTGGGTGGCTTGCCCACGATGCTCTCAGTGAATAGGCCTGCCCCTTCTATGGATCGGTCGGCCGATTTAGATGAGGCTTCCGAAGAGTCAGAAGAAGAATCAGACGATGACTTAAGCGACGTTGATCAAGGTGCAAACGATAAGGCCGGGACGGCCCAGAGCTGAAGAGGCGGCCCCCGAGTGGAGACCCAAGCCGAGCAGGCAGCCAAAGAGGCGTTGATTCAAGTTAGGTCGATTGAGTTTTTTCCTTTGATTCAAGCTACTTTCTTAGTGATTGCTTTGCTTTTGTTGAAGCGGTTCTATGATCAGTATGGATCGCGCAAGGCGCAGGCTCCGCTTTCGCCTAAGGTCTTTAGCTTCATTGCCTTCGTGATCATGGGTATGAGCGGGTTTTTCTCGATGTACTGGGGCTTGAGCAACGCAGTCTTTGCTTTCTCGTTCTCCGCTTGTTTGGTCGCTTCGCTCGTTGAGCCCGTCATCGGTCTAAGCCTCTTGATCGCATGCAGCTTGCTCAGGCCTTGGGAGGCGACAAAAATTGCGGAGATGGCAATCATCCCCAAGTCATTGGGCTTGATCGTGATCGGTTCGTGGTTGTTTCACGGAGTCCGCAGGAGACGGCTAGGATTTCTTTTTAATTGGCCGATCCGGTTCTTTTTCTTTTTTGCGCTATGGGTGCTCTTGTCCGCGCTGACATCGCTGCCGTTTGAGCAAGGCCTCTCCGAATTCATGAACACCATGATGATCGCGGCGATTCTGTTTTTGCTCATGTCCAATGTTCCAGAAACGCGGGAGGATCTGGCGCTCTTGCAGCGAGTTTGGGTGCTCTCCATTGCTGGAGTGATTGTGCATGCGTTCATGATGACGGTTACGCAGATTGGATTTGACGCTTCAAAGCATCGCATGGAAGGAGTGGGGCTGACGGGCAACTCCAATGACCTCGCTGCGCTTGTGGTTCAGGTGTTGCCGTTTGCAGTGGTGCCCGCGCTCAGGCGCTCGCGGGGGGAGGAGAGAGATCGTTTATCGTTGATCGTCGCACTGGGCGCTGTTCCTGTTTTTTTGGCTGGCCTTTGGTTGGCTCAGTCCAGGGGAGCTGTGCTCGCCGCAGGGCTTTCGCTTCTCGTGGTCTGGGTTTTTCGGGCGAAAAATCCAAAGAAAGTGATGGCGCTTGCAACCATGGTGTCTCCTTTGTTCTTGGTGGTTTTGTCAATTCTGAGTGCGACGCGCGACGCGAGTGACATCGAGGGCTCTACTGCTTCTCGATTTAGTTTTTTGATCGCTGGGGCTCGCATGGCGATTCATCATCCGATCATGGGTGTGGGCTTTTCTAACTTTCCTAAACTCTTTGAGCAGTTCGCGGGTGGGTCGCTGACTTATGAGTGGGGTCAGCGTACAGCGCACTCGACTTGGGTTCTGGCGATGGCTGAGACAGGGTTTACGGGATTGATGCTGATCTTGGCTGTGTTTCTAAGTACTCTCAAGAGAGCGTGGAGGATGCGCAGAGCTCATCCTGAGATCATTGCTGCGCTCCTGGGGTACTCAGTGGCGATGAGTTTCTTGTCTCATACTTATACTTTCTTTCCATATCTGCTTTTTGCGCTCGTTTTGAGTGCTTCAAAAATCTACGGCACCATGAACGGTACTGCTGACTCGATATCGTCTGGTGCGTCCCCTTTGGGTGAAGCTAAGGCATCGAGCGATAGATCCTTGAGGAATCAATGAAGCTTTTCTCTTTAATGTGGGTCGCATGCGGAGTGGGCTTATTGGGCATGAGTTCGGCGCTGGGTGCGGACACGCCGATGATTGAGGCGTCAGCCGGGGGCGAGAAGCCCGTGGGCTCTGTCGTTCCAAAGCTTGCGCGCGAGCTTGGATTGAAAGGCTCGCGCGGAGAGACCATCAATTTTGTTCTCAAAGTCAGCGCCCTTAAAGGCTGCCAGCCTTGGGGCGTCTCCGGCAAGGAGGCTGTAGTTCGTCTATTTGCGATGCCGACAATTGACGTCGTTCAGCCCTCCTACCCCAAAGCTCCTCTAGGCAAGCTCTATGATCCGCTGCCTCCGCTTCAGAGCCAGATCTGCGAAGATGGCTGGATTTGGGGCGAGCTCGAAATTTTGAAGAATGCAAAGCCGGGCAAGCATGAGATAGCTTTGAGGGTAGGGACGACAAAATTTTTGATTCAACTGAACATCTGGAAGATGACTATGCCTGAAGTCCCTTCACTTCCGGCGTACTCTGAGATCTCGAGTTGGAACCTTTTGCTCGCGCACTATGGTGCTTGGCATGAGGGAGAAGATGTCTTGCGCGACAAGTATGTCGCCGAAATGCGACGTCATCGATTCACGACCACCAAGTCGTTTATTGCTAAGCCGCCATTTCGCTCAAAATCGGATCGTCCGACGCTGGATCTCGAGAACGCTCCAAGTCCCTCTCAGTCGTTCAAGCAAACACAGCTAAAAAATCTGCCTAAAGGTCTCTACTTCGATTTTCCTACAATCCCAGGAGCGGATATCGACAATCCGGATACGGTCACCTACTTCAAAGCCGTTCAAAACGCCCTTGTCTCCCTTAAGCGCCAGAAAAAGGCGTTCGTTTATCTCTGGGACGAACCCAAGCCTGAAGAAATGGCGAGCGTTCTGAAGTTAGCCAAGGTTGCGAAGACCTACGCGCCCGATCTTAAGATTATGGTGACAACGGTTCCGCGTGTGGAGCTGGATCCCTACGTGGATATCTACGTGCCGGTGATGGATCACTTCGATGCTCGTGGGTTCCCGGATGCCGCCCGATACAAAACGCTGCAAAAGCAGGGAAAGGAATTCTGGCTCTACGTCAGCTGCATGAGCCATGGTTGTGATGCGCTTTACGATTCGCGCCGCCCGGATTTTATGATCGAGCGCCCCTCTTCCTGGGTGCGTTCGATCGGTTGGGTCTCCAAGCGTGTGGGAGCCGATGCGTTTCTCTACTACTCGATGAATTTTGCCTATGGGGCGGCCCCCGGGCGGGATCCATGGAAGAGTCTTTGGGATTTCTCAGGCAACGGCGACGGTACGCTCTTTTACCCCGCCAGGCCGGGAGAAAGAGGTGCGACCGAACATGGTCCCGTCGCAAGTATCCGGCTTAAACTCTGGAGAGAATCCTCATTTGATGCGGAGTACATTCAATGGATGGAGAAGCTCACGTCAAAGCCTGCCTGGTGGGAGTCAGAGTTCAAAGCGCTCACAAAGAGCACTCAGGAGTGGGAGCGTGATTACTCTAAGTATCAAGCGCTTCGAGATAAGGCCGGGGACTACTTGGATTCTCTGCATTCCTGGTAGAGCTTGCTGGGCTGTAGCAGGTGGAGTGTGCTAACACTCAGGCTATGCAGATCGGTATCCTGACTGGCGGTGGTGATGCTCCTGGGCTCAACGGTATTCTTGAAGCGTCTTGTAGAACGCTACTTGAAGCGGGGCATGAACTCTTAGGCATTCAAGACGGTTTTGAAGGTATCTTTGAGAATCGCACTCAGCCGATTCAGCTCAAGGATGTTGAAGGCATTCATAGCCAAGCTGGGACGCTGCTGGGTACTTCTAATCGATCTGGCACAAAAGGCCGAGAAGAGGAGTTTTTGAGTAAGTACAAAGCGCTCGGAGTCTCCGGCCTAATCGTGGCAGGAGGGGACGGCACCTTTTCGGCTCTTAGATCATTTGGGGGCGCGATTCCTATGATCGGAGTGCCTAAGACGATCGATAACGATCTCTCTGGCACGGAGGTGACTTTTGGTTTTGATACCGCCTGTAGCGTCGTCGCGGAATCGGTGGATCGTCTCCGTGCCACGGCTCACGCCCACCGCCGTGTTCTGGTGGTCGAAGCCATGGGGCGCACAGCAGGTTGGATCGCGCTAGGTGGGGGAGTAGCCTCTTACGCGGATGTCATCCTAATCCCAGAACGCCCGTTTTCTAGGACTGAGTTGTTGACCTTTATTCGCCGCAAGCAGGGCAAGCAGCGTGGCTTGATGGTCGTTATTTCGGAAGGCGCGCGAGCGAGCGGTGAGGACGCCTCGATCGCGTTTTCAGTCGCAGGAAGTCCGCAGGCGGAGCGTTTCGGCGGCGCAGCTTATCTACTCTCGCGATGGATCGAGAAGCAGACTGATTGGGAGTCGCGACACGTGGTCTTGGGTCATTTGCAGCGTAGCGCTTATCCCACCACGACAGATCGCTTTATGACCGCTTCGATGGGCGTCGAGGTAGCGCGCATGGTGCTCGAAGGAAGTTGGGATCAGGCCGTGGTTTATCGCGAAGGCCGAATCGTGCGCGCCCCGATCACGGACCTCATGGGTGCGCCACGGTTGGTTGAACCGGGTCATCGGTGGGTGCAGTTGGCGCTGGCGTTAGGTGGGTTTATCTGACTCAAACTGGCCCCTCAGTCTGTTGATGTTGATCGAGTCAATAGGATGATCACCCCT
>CAZGCK010000106.1:0-12506 GCA_964524175.1 uncultured Bacteriovoracaceae bacterium
GATCGTCAGGAAAACGCCAAGCAGCGAGTTCTGAAGTCTGTGGGCCAAGCGATCGACTGCAAATAGGGTAACGCTCGGAGCTACGTTCATGTCGAGCAGCAGCCAATGGACATGCTCCGGAAGCTCCTCTCGAGCGACGCGATTTACGGGGCGATCGAAGTGTTTGTACTTTGGGTGAGCGAGGATGCGCGGGTCCATCGCTCCGGGATCAATGCCGATGACGTTAAGTCCGCGCTCCAGCAGTGCGAAGCTCGCTCCCCCGGGAGCACTGCCGATCTCGACAGCGGTATCATTAGCACGCACGTCGAACCCAGAAAGCCGGATCGCTTCTTCTATTTTTAGGTATGCGCGCGAAGGTGCATCGGCAGGAAGTGTGATTTGAGGTCGGCCCCCTGGGAATGAAGAGTGTCTGGCGTTATGTTGATGAAGTCCAAACCACCATTCGTTCTCTTCGACCGCGATGAGATCAAGGACCTTATCCCCTGTCTTCGGTGCGGACTGATCGTCGAGCTGGTGCCGTTCTTTAGCGGGAAGAGCGTCCAGAAAGGCTTGTCGCGCTCGCGCGATCCAGGCGCCTCTTTGATATCCAAGGGGTTCGTCTCCTGGGACAAAGAGGTCTCTCTCGGTTACGTGCCAGCATACGCGAGCTCCCGCCGTCGTCAGCCGCTTAACGAATTCGAGGCCTTTTTCTAAATCGCCTTCCGAAACCTTGCCAAAGGAAAGTCCGTAAGCTCGAGCAAATACGGAGCGCAAAATGAAGTCGGCTTTAAAAGCCTCTCCATTCTCATGCTTGAAAGTCACAAATCCGGGCCGAGAGTAAGCGAAACGTAGGTCAGGATGCTCGCGAGAGATCTCGCTTTTGAGTGCTGATTCAGCCCCAGGTTGGCACAGGGTAAATAAAAACGGCGATGTAAAAGTATCGGGGGGCATGAACGCGTTCTAACACTGCGGCAAGTTTAAATATATGTACTAAAAGTCATCCTTTGATCCGTCTGAAACTTGACGGCAGAAGGTGAGTGAGGCGGCGAATGTTCGAAAAGTGTCCGAGATTTCATGCAGTTCTGTGGCATGAGCGTTGCTCATCAGCTGCATCATGAAAAACTCACTTGCACCTACTATTCAGAATCTTACCCTCACTAAATCTTCGTTTCGAACTCGCCCCAGAAAAAGGCGCTCCAATCATGCTCGCTGCAATCTCTGTGGTCGCCTCTTTAGGGCTGCTTCGAGTCTTCATCGGTTCTGCAAAGCGTGTCGATTGGGAGACGAGCTTTTTAAGTTCTCTGAGTGGCTTCCGGGGATTTGAGAGAGTACTATCTTTCTAAGGGCCACCATCTCTTGGAGAAGAATCTATTCACTCCCTCAATCTTGTCCATCCGACTCAAACGCAAGAACCCGCTCGTGTTCGAGTCGATATCTCGCTGGAGGGATCGATTCTTGTGGCGCGCTTTGAGGTAAGATCTTCTACGCTCATCCACGTCAACCCCTCGTTTGAAAAGGACGGCGCCAACTGGGGCCTATGGGATTGGGATGTAGTCGAGCTCTTTGTCTCGTGCGCTCCAAAAGGATTGCCCTACTATGAGTTTCAGGTGAGTCCGTTGGGACAGCGGTTTGAATTGAAAATTGAAGAGCCTCGAAAGAAAGTGGATAGAGACTTCAAATCTGGGTTTATGGCCGATGCAAGCAAGCGCCCCCGCTCACCAGGAGGTTGGGATGCGGAGATCTCGGTTCCGCTCTCTGTTCTGGGTTGGGATCGAAAGCCCGAGTCCATCATCGGCAATGCATTTGCTATATTGGGTCCTCCCAAAGCGCGAACTTATTGGAGTCGATTCTTGAAGCCCCAGAAGGTACCCGATTTTCATCGGCCTAAGGAATTCAAGTCGTTGATCAAGGGAAGATAAATTAAGTAATAGTTGTTTACAAATAGTGCCTGTCTTTGTTAAGTCGCGATGCGTTAGTAAAATCCTAGGCCGGATCCGTGGAATCGGACCGCCCACCAATAGGAGTCAAAAGTGAATATCTCGAAGCATCGTTGGTATCTGCCAACGGCGGTGCTCGCGCTTCTTTGCGCTGCCGCTGTTTTGGTTCCAGTAGTGCCCCCGGTTGAGGGCGCAGCTCCGATGGTTCCGGGCGATGTCGCTTGGATGCTGGTCGCTACCGCACTCGTGCTCCTCATGACACCAGGTTTGGCCTTTTTCTATGGTGGGATGGTTCGCACCAAGAATGTCATCTCCACGATGCTCCAGAGCTTCGTCGCCATGGGCGTGGTGAGCCTGATCTGGATTGTCTGCGGATTCAGTCTGGCGTTTGGCGAGAGTTATCACGGAATAATCGGCAGCCCCTTTACCTTTTTTATGTTTCGTGGAGTAGGTGAGTCCACTCATCCTGAACTGTCAGCTACGATACCTCTGGCGCTCTTCGCTTTGTTTCAAATGAAGTTTGCGATCATAACTCCTGCTCTGACGACTGGAGCTTTTGCAGAGCGAATCCGATTCTCTGCCTATTTGATCTTTGTCGCGCTCTTCAGCGTGCTGATCTACGCGCCGCTGGCACACTGGACTTGGCATCCACACGGTTTCTTGCGTGCTTGGGGCGTTCTGGATTTTGCGGGTGGAACCGTCGTGCATATGTCTGCTGGGTTTGCGGCTTTAGCGGGCGCCATGTTCTTGGGCCGTCGCCGCAAAGAGGGTTCTGCCCCAGTTGAGGGGATTAATGAGCCACATCAGCCAGCTAATATTCCATACGTTCTGCTTGGTACAGGAATGCTTTGGGTGGGTTGGTTTGGCTTTAATGCGGGATCGGCATTGGCTGCCAATGGCACAGCTGTAGGTGCCTTATTAGTGACTCACATGGCGGCTGCGGCGGCGATGGTGGCTTGGATGCTTTTTGACTATGTTCGTGGCCGTAAGATCAGCGCTGTGGGTGCATCGGTTGGAGCGGTCGTTGGACTTGTCGCAATCACTCCAGCTGCGGGCTATGTGAGTGTTAGTGCTAGCATCTTTATCGGTGCCGCAGCTGCAGTGTTGAGTAACTTGGCCGTGACGCTGAAGAATCGCTCGAGCATTGATGACACGCTGGACGTGTTTCCTTGCCATGGCGTGGGCGCAATTTTTGGGATGATCGCAACTGCGGTTTTCGCGAAGGATGTGGGCTTAATTCATGGTTCTCCGCGGACATTCTTGGTTCACCTGTTTGCTCTATTGATCGTATCCGTTTACTGTTTTGTTGGAGCGTATCTCACCTATTGGCTCACCAATCGGATATCTCCTCTCCGCGTTTCGGCAGAAGGCGAGGAGCTAGGTCTGGATCTCAGTGAGCACGATGAAGCAGTCGGTGAGACCCTTGTTGCTTACGTCGAAACCCAGGCGATTGATGAGGTATCGGTAAGCACCGCTCCAGGCGTGATTTCGCGTCGTCGCGGCGTGATCCGCAGGGAGTTGTTAAGAGACTTGGTTGGCTTTGAATCGCCCGAGAATAAGTCGGCTGCGAACCAACACTGAGTTTACTCCGCGTACCAGACATTGAAGGTCGAAAGGTAGCTGTCTAGGCCAGCATTGGTGTTGGATGTGATGGAGGTCGGCGAGCCCGTGCCATCGGAGTTCATGACCCAGATGTTGTAAGAGCTCGTCGATGATACGCCGATGTTTTGTAGGGATGAGAACGCGATCAGTGTTCCATCCGGTGAGAAATGGGGCATGTGCGAGTCTTTGCTTGCCGCGGTATTGGTAGTGAGCGCGGACTGGTTCAGGCCGGAGGCGCTCATCTTCCACACGTTGTACGAGGAAGAGGGGGATGCATTGACGTCCATGAGCGATGCGAACGTGATTTCGGCGCTGCTCGGCGAGAACTTGGGGTTGATGCTATCGAGGTTTGCTGCTGTATTGGAGGTCAAATTGATGCGCGAAGTGCCGTCATAGTTCATCTTCCAGATATTGTACGAGCTTGCGTCTGTCGTGCCGATCTTGAGCTTGGCTGCAAACACAACCGTGTTGCCATCCGGGGACACGGCGGGGTTGACCGCATCCTGGCTGGCTCCGGTGGAGTTGCTGAGCAGAGTCTTGCCCGTGCCGTTTGAATTGATGCGCCAGATGTTGGAAGAAAGGGCTGCCGTTCCATTGGTGGAACCGTCGGTAGCGGTTAGGGATGAAAAGTAGATCATTGTCCCATCTGGAGAGAAGCAGGGGTTCAAGCTGTCTAGGCCAGCGTTGGTGTTTGCCGTGAGTGCGGTACGGCTGGTGCCATCGGCGTTCATGATGAAGATGTTGTAAGAGTCCGAAGCTGTGCCGTTGTCTGATGCATCCACTGCGGACTTAGAAGCAAAAGCGATCTTGGTGCCGTCGGGCGAGAAGATGGGAGGTCCGTCACTTGAGAGGTCGACATTTGTATTTGCCGTGCGATGGTTGGGCCCGGTGCCTGTGCCAGAGGTTGTCCAGATATTGTAGGAGGTCGAGGTAGCGCCGTCTGTGCCGCCATTTTGAGCACGCAAAGAGGACGAAACGACCGAGGTGCCCGCTGCGTTCCACGAGGCGTACTTGCTATCGAGTGAAGCATTGGCGTTTTCCGTGAGTTTAGCGACGTCCGTGCCGTCCTGACTCGATTTCCAAATATTATTTGATCCTGCGGCTGCTCCATCCGCGGCGCCAGTGAGCGCGGTCAAGCTGTGAAATAGAATCTGAGGCTGATACTTTACCGTCAAAGTGAGGGACGTAGATGAAGAGCCACCGGTGTTAGTGCCGGTGAGGGTGTAACTGGTTGCGGACGTGATTACGGTTGGGGTCCCGGATATTACGCAGTTGTTCGCGGCGGATAGGCCGTTTGGCAGTGCAGGGCTTACGCTGCATGAAGTGATCGTGCCGCCGCTGTTGGACGGTGTAATATTCGATGAGGCGATTCGCTGAACAGTGGTGACGGAGCTGGGGTTGAAGCTTATTACTGGAGCTGCGTCGTTGACGGTGATGTTGATTGTTACATCGTCGTTGCCAGCTCCGTTCGTGGCTGTAATTGTGTAATCACTAGCCGCTGCGATCGTAGAAGGTGTGCCTGTCAGCACGCAAGTTGCGCTGAGCGACAGGCCTGCGGGCAATGCTGGATTGGACGAGCATCCCGTTATGGTGCCGCCGGTGTTGGTTGGGTTAAGCGCTGTGATCGCTGTGCTCTTAGTGTAGGTGAATGGACTGCCGGAGTAGCTAAGGATTGGCGGGCCGTTCTGCACTGTGATGTTTACCGTGTCTGAATTGTTGCCGCCGCTATTAGAAGCCGTAATCACGTAATCAGCAGCTGCAGCGGTGACAGTCGGGGTGCCGGAAATCACGCAGGTCGTGGCATTGAGGCTGAGCCCAGTGGGAAGGGCAGGATTGGATGAGCAACCTGTCACCGTGCCTCCACCGAGCGCTGGCGTTTGATTAGCGATGGCTACACCGATGGTGAAAGAGTACGGGCTACCCGCATAGGCAATGGTAGGGACGATGTCATTGACCGTGATACCGATGGTGTCGGTGCCGGTACCGCCCGAATTGGTTGCGGAGATCGTATAGTTTGCCGAAGCGGTGACTGCGGTTGGAGTCCCGGAAATCACGCAAGTCTGAGATAAGCTGAGCCCGGCAGGTAGGCCTGGGCTGACAGAGCACGAGACGATCGTGCCTCCGGTGTTGGCCGGGGTCTTGTCGGCGATCGCAGAGTCTTTGGTGAACGTATACGGAGCGGCCGCGTAGGTGATCGCGGGCACCACGTCGTCTACTGTGATCGTAATCACGTCAGAGACAGAGCCGCCTGAGTTAGTGGCGGTAATAGTGTAGGCCGTTGCGCTCCTCACCACTGTCGGCGTGCCAGTCATGCTGCAGTTGCCTTGATTGAGGCTCAACCCAGTTGGCAGGGCTGGGGTTGACGTGCATGATGTAATGGTTCCGCCGCTATTATTGGGCGTGAGCGCAGCAATCGCGCTGCCATTGTTATAGACAAAGTTGTACGAGGTCGGCAGGTAATCGATAACGGGCGCACTGTCGTTGACCGTAATGTTCACAACAGCCGTAGCGCTTCCACCTGTGTTTGAAGCCGTTACGACATAGTTGGCAATGCCCGTGATTGCAGTAGGAGTACCCGTTATGGCGCAAGTTCCATTATTGATACTGAGGCCCGTTGGGAGTGCGGGGTTCGATGAGCACCCGGTAATCGTACCTCCCGAGTTAGTAGGAGTCTGTCCCGCGATGGCCACGTCTTTGGTGAAGGTGTAGGGGCTGGCTGGGTAAGCGATCGCAGGAGCGACATCGTTGACAGTGATGTCAATGTTAGCCGTGCCATTGCCGCCCGAGCTCGTAGCAGTGATGGTGTAGGTCGCGACCGCGGTGATCGCGGTAGGGGTGCCGGAGATGGCGCAGGTGGTGTTGTTGATGCTCAGGCCTGCGGGCAACGCGGGATTTGAAGAGCAAGCCGTGATCACGCCGCCCGTATTAGTCGCCGTTGCGGTCGAGATGGCTGAATCTTTGGCGTAGGTAAAAGGGGCGCTTGCATAGGCGATGATGGGTACGACGTCGTTGACTGTGATGTCGATGGTGTCAGTGTCGCTGCCTGAGGCATTGGTGGCAGTGATGGTATAGGTCGTGACGGCGGCGGTGGCCGTAGGAGTGCCTGTGATCGCGCAAGAGGTGTTGTTGATGCTGAGGCCTGCGGGCAATGCGGGATTTGCCGAGCAAGCGGTGATCGCACCGCCCGTGTTGCCTGGAGTCTGAGCCGCAATCGCAGAATTTTTAGTGTATGTGTAAGGGCTGCCAACGTACGCGATCACGGGAATCGCGTCGTTGACGGTAACATCGAGATTGGCGGACGCTGATCCGCCCGTGTTGGTTGCCGTGACCGTGTAGGTGGCCACGCTTGCAGTGGTGGTAGGCGTGCCCGTGATATTGCAGTTCGCTGCACCCAAGCTCAATCCGGCCGGAAGCGCGGGATTTACGGCGCAGGAGACGACAGCGCCGCCGCCGAGAGTCGCATTGACGGCTGCGATTGCGGTGTTCTTGATAAAACTATGAGTCGTAACCGCGTAACTCAGCGTCGGAGCGGCGTCATTGACAGCAATATTGATCGTCGCTGTCGCTGTGCCGCCCGTATTGGTCGCGCTGACGATGTAGTTGGCTGCCGCAGTGATAGCGGTAGAAGTGCCGGAGATGGCGCAGGTTGAGTTGTCAATGCTTAGGCCTGTAGGCAAAGCGGGATTGGATGAGCAAGACGTGATGGTGCCACCGGAGTTGGTGGGAGTCTGCGTGGTGATCGCCACGTCCTTAGTGAACGCGTAAGGGCTTCCGGAGTAGGCTATCGAAGGGATGACATCGTTGACAGTGATATCAATAGTTGTCGTGCCGTTCCCCCCGGTATTGGTGGCAGTGATCGTGTAGGTGGTCGTAGCCGTAATCGCAGAAGGGGTGCCGGAAATCGCGCAAGTGGTGTTGTTGATACTGAGGCCCGCTGGTAGCGCAGGGTTGGATGAGCAAGAGGTGATGGTGCCGCCCGAGTTAGTGGGAGTAGAAGTCGTGATGAGTGAATTCTTGGTGTAAGTATAAGGGCTGGCCGAGTAAGTGATGACAGGAACCGCGTCGTTTACCGTAATGTTGATATTTGCTGTGCCGGTGCCGCCCGCATTTGTAGCGGATAGCGTATAGGCAGTCGCAGCCGAAATGGCGGTGGGCGTTCCGGAGATCGAGCAGGTTGTCGCATTGATGTTGAGGCCCGCTGGCAGCGCCGGATTGGATGAGCAGGATGTGATGGCGCCGCCTGTATTGGTAGGTGTCTGCGCGGCGATCGGGGTGCCCTTGGTAAAGGTGTAAGGGCTACCCGCAAAGACGATCACAGGGATTGCGTCGTTTACCGTGATGTTGAGATTGGCCGATGCTGAGCCACCGGTATTGGTAGCTGTGACCGTGTAATTAGCTGCAAGTGAAGTAGTGGTTGGAGTGCCAGTGACCTGGCAATTGGCGTTTCCGAGGCTAAGCCCTGTGGGGAGCGCGGGACTCACGGTACACGAGACAACCGTCCCTCCCCCGAGTGTTGGGACTACCGCCGCGATCGCGGTGTCCTTGATGAAGCTGTAGCTCGAAGGAGTGTAGCTCAAAGTAGGGGCGACATCATTGACTGTGATGCTAATCGTGACAGGAGAGCTGCCGCCTGCGTTGGTTGCAGTAATGACGTAGCTTGCGACAGCGGTCACCGCAGTCGGTGTTCCAGAGATCGCGCAAGTCGAGTTGTCGACGCTGAGGCCTGTAGGCAAAGCGGGAGCCGATGCGCAGCTAGTGATCGTGCCTCCCGTGTTAGTCGGAGTGACTGTGGTGATTGCAGAGTCCTTGATGTAGGTAAAAGGACTTCCTGCGATCGTTATCGCTGGAGGAGTGTCTGTCACGGCCACGCTGATAGTAACCGTCGAGCTTCCGGCAGAGTTGCGAGAGGTGATTGTGTAGTTGGTCGCTGCGCTAATCGCGGTAGGCGTGCCGCTGATCACGCATGAACTGGAGAGCGCAACGCCACTAGGAAATGCGGGCGATACAGTGCAGGTCGTTGCAACGTCACCTGTGTTTGTCGGAGTGACAGCAGTGATTGCGACCGTTTTTGCAAAAGAAAATGGGCTACCGCTGTACGTGAGACTCGGGGGTAGCGGAGTTACGGTGATCTGAACCGTCTTACTATAGGAGCCGCCTGAGTTGGTGCCGGTGACCGTATAGGTAGTTGTCGTGGCTGCTTCGGTCGTTGTACCGGTGATATTACATGTAGAGCTGATGGAGAGTCCGCCCGGCAAATTTGGGGTGATGGAGCAGCTAGTGATGGTTCCTCCGTTGGAGTTCGAGACCGCGGAAAGCGTAAGCGATGCTCCGTGAACAACGGAGTTCGAAAAGGTCATGTAGCCAAAGTTCGGCGGCTTATCCGTGATCGCAAGGGTGATGGCCTGGGCCGAGCTTCCGATCGTGTTGGTTGCGGTCACGGTGTAGCTTGCTGAAGCAGTGACGGCGGTCGGAGTTCCGCTGATTTGGCAAGTTGAGGAGTTGATCGAAAGGCCCGTGGGCAGGGAGGGCGCGACTGTGCAAGTAGCGATGTAGCCGCCCAAATTGCTCGGAGCAAATGCGGACATCGCTTGATTGTAAGTCGAAGAGTAGCTCGTAGGAGAGTAGATCAGCGAAGGCGCGGCCACGTCGATCACGCCGATCGTAATATTTGCAGTCGAATCGCCACCGCTGTTCGTCGCAGTGATCGTGTAAGCGGCGTTTGCTGAAAGAGCAGTTGGAGTGCCGCTGATCGCGCAAGTGCTGCCGAGCGTGAAGCCAGTCGGCAAGGCAGGGCTGGCTGAACAAGAGGTGATCACGCCTCCTGTTGAGGTTGGGATCGAGCTCGCTGCAGTGCCGCGAGCTGAGTTGGCCATGCTGGTAGCATAGCTGAAGGCAGGAGGTAGATCCGTGACTGTGATGATCAAAGGCAATGCACCCGATCCGCCTGAGTTGGTCGGCTTGATCGTGTAGGTCGCTTGGGTCGCTGCTGAGGTGGGAGTCCCCGAGACCACACAAGTAGAAGAGACCGAGAGACCGGCCGGAAGTGTTGGAGTCGAGGCGCAGCTGAGGGGGGCGCCTCCTGCAAGTGTGGGAGTAATCGTGACGAGTGGGGTGCCTACAGTAAGGGCAAGTGTGGTGGTACCCCCATAAGTAATCGTGGGAGGTGCATCCGTGATGGCCAAAGTCAGTTTGGTGAATGCTGATCCAAAGCTGTTTGTCGCGGTGATATTGTAAGCGGCCGATGCAGTGATCGTAGTTGGATTACCTGAGATTCGTCCCGTCTTGGTGTCAAAAGAGAGTCCCGCAGGCAGGCTTGGCGAAATCGCATACTTGTCGATTGCCCGGCTCGAGCTGGGGATGTTGGGAGTGATTTCGACACCGTAAACGTAGTTGGCGGGATTAGTGGGGTAGGCGATATCTCCGGGGGGTGCGTTTTTGCTCGGGGCCCCGTCTTTGCCCATGCAACCGGAGTTGACTACGGCCAGCGTGGAGCAAAAAGCGATGCGAGCGCTCAGCCAGATCGTATAAATCCAGCGAGTCGAAGATTTGGAGCTTGGCTGAGGCGCACCGTTGAGAGGCTTCATGCGTACTTCAAATGAGTTCTTCAATTCATCTATTAGTTTATCAATTCAGTATGGTAAAATTGTTAATAACGTTAGGTATTTTAAATGCTTGAAAATATTGAATTTAAGCTAAAAAAGTCTCAAGAAAACCCAAGAGTTTCCGATACTGAAATGAAAGCCACAATGAGAGAGGTCTGAGCATGGCAACGAATCGCCCCCATGGGAACCGCTTCCAATTGGATTTTGATCGCCTAAAAAAACTGGGCGCCATCGACATCAAGGGGATGAAAGCTCTCAAATCGGTCGCAAAAAAATATCGCCGCTTCTTGGTAGTCGGAAACCTGCAATCTAGAAAAGACACGGTTTCAAATGCTCTAGCAGCGCATCTTCACGAATTAAGCAAAGAACCGATGATTCTCCCTACGATCGAAGGCCGTTCAATCACAGCAATTGTCGAAAGTTCAAACTGGGCCACCTATCGCAGCTTACTGAGACACCGGATCCCAGCTGTCGTTACTGTCGGTTATCAAGTCGGAGACGTCAGTGAACGTTACATGCCTCGTCTACCAGGATTGGCTGCAGGCTTTGAAGTCGTCCTGGACGTTCGTCGCCTCGGAGATGGCCAGAGAGTAGTGGCACAAATTTTTGTGTTGAGCCAAGAACGGTTTAGATGCGTGTATCGGCATCCGGAGTTTGCCTCGGTTTCTTCCGAGGACCGGGCTGCGTGATTCGTGAAAAGAGTATTGGATAAGCTTAGCGTCTCTCCTGCTTATGTGGCAGTTTTTGTGCTTTTTTTGGCAGTGGTTCAGCTGCGAGGAGTAGTTCTCCAGTTTCGCGATGGCTACCGCCCTTTCTTGCACGAGCCAGCCCGCGAGGCCTTTGCTTGGGACATGTTTGCCACTCGGATTGAGCGCTGTGATTTAAGATGGGCTTCGCCTGTCCCTGGTCCCAAAGGAGACGTGACTTCGTTGGCTCACATGACCCCTCGGCTGGAGTGGGCGCTCGTGTTCGACGAGGCCAAAGATTACGCAGCTTACGGCAAGTGGGCGTGTCGGACCATGGTCGGCAACAAGGTGCTTCTGCATTGCTTCTTCCCGGATGGCACTGAGTCTCGAAGTGAGGTGCCGTGTGAGTAAATTCTCGACGTGGGTCAATCAAACGATGCCCGTTCAGTCAGTCGATCGTTTTAGAAAAGCGTTCTTCGCGACCTGGCTTGTTTACGACCTCTTTGACTTATGGACCGCTTCGACTGCGACCTTTAACTGGGGATATCTGGACGACGCAGCCCTCAGCCGATTGAGCTGGATTCAATTTGGGCTGATCTTGAGTCAAGGCCTCATCCTCTTCGGACGCTTTCCACGCCTTCTGACTTGGATCGCGATCGGACTCCGTGCTTGGGAAATCCAGAGCTACCTCTTCCTCAATGACTTCATGTACGGCTGCGTGACGATGGTGATCCTCGCGCAGTTTGCTCAGTCCAAAGACGATCCTAACCAAGTAACCGCTTGGCCGCGAGATGTCCTCCGCTACGAAACCGCGTGGATTTATTTCGCGACCGGGATGTTCAAGCTCAATCCGGTCTGGCTCTCCGGTGGGCATCTCTATGTAAGGCATAAGTTCACTCAAGTCGCTCAAGCTTGGCCGTATCCCGAGTTTTACTCTCAATGGTTAGATTCTCTCCCGTTTCATTCCGTGATGGCCAAGTTTGGCGCGGGCAGCGAGATCTTGCTGGCCCTCTTCATTGCCTTGCGCGCGCCCTGGTGGGCTTCACTTACGCTGGCGTCAGGAATCCACGTTTACGCGGCCTTTGGCCTAAATGTGTGGTTTTTTGGAGTTTCTATGCTGGCTCAGGTGGCTTTCGTTACTTTGTCCGACTCGCGGGCCAAACATTCGCACACGAGGCGAAGTCTGGCCTCTTGAAAATGACTCAAGTTTGTTAGGTCTAGCGGAGATGGCTGTTCGGACACGTTCAATTATTCTTATCCTCTAGCTAGCTCCGGTGTTGCCCGCTGCGATTTTCCGAGCTAAACCGATGCAACTATGTATCAAGCACCCATGTTGAAACTTGTTTCCCGTACCTCGATCTCTCCCAAGGATGCGCGCCTCCTTTTGATCCCTCAGCGTGCGACTGGAAAAACAGGGCTGCATACGCTCTTGAGCCAGGCCTCCCTACCCGAGTTCTTTCGCTCGGGAGAGCATCCCGCGATTAAAGGGGATCGAGGAGCGAAGCTCGTTCTACATGGTGAATCAACCCTCATGATCATGGGGATTGGACCTGTAGGGCAGTTCAACGCGCAGGAGTCCGCAGAGTGGGGCGAGCACGCGGCTCGATCGCTCAGTCGGGAGCATGCGGGGCCGGTGCTTCAAGTTTTGTTTCCGGATGAGCTCTCGGATCGTGATGTGGTCTTAGGATTTCTCAAGGGGA
>CAZGCK010000107.1:0-225 GCA_964524175.1 uncultured Bacteriovoracaceae bacterium
CGCTGGTGGTAATATCTACGGTGGCGGGTTATCTCTGTCTTTGGCGATCTAAATCAACATGACCTCTTCGGATCCTGAAACAAAAAAAGTTTTTTCGAATCCTTTGGCTTTGCTCAAGGGCCACTTCTTTGCGGGCCTTTTGGTAGTGATCCCCATCGCAGCGATTGCCTGGATCGCGGGCGCGGCGATGGGTGGGCTTTGGCAACTGAGAGAATACTTGCCCGA
>CAZGCK010000107.1:235-12396 GCA_964524175.1 uncultured Bacteriovoracaceae bacterium
CCAGGTGGTCGGAATCCAGACCTGGATAATTGTGGTCATGATTCTCGCGCTCGGAATCTCGGCTCTAGGGTGGGCGTCTAAACAATTTATCGGACGCAAGATTCTCGATCTTCTCGCAGACCTGATCCAACGCATCCCCGTTCTACGAGGAGTGTATAGTTCGCTCGATCAATTGCTCAAAACGCTCGTGTCTGGCAATGGTCAGCAATTTAGCCGCGTCGTCTATGTCGAATATCCGCGCAAGGGAGTCTGGGTCATTGCCTTCGTTACGGGTCCTGCCAAAGGCCCTGCCATCCCGCCCGCTCATCTCAACATCTACGTCCCAACGACTCCTAATCCGACCTCTGGATTTCACCTGATCGTTCCCGAAACCGATGTGCGCGAAACGCAAATGAAAGTCGAAGAAGCATTCAAAACCTTGCTCTCGCTCGGTATCGCTCAATCTGAGAGCCCGACCGGGGGCGGGTCACGATGACCGCGGACAGAAAGAAAGATCAGGGCGAAAAACTGATCGGAACCAATCCTCAGGCTCATTCGAATTATTTTATCGAAGAGGTTGTAGAAGCAGGTCTTGTCCTCACTGGCACTGAAGTCAAAAGTCTTCGGCTACAAGCACCCAATCTGCGCGACGCCTACGTAGAGGTCAGCGGCCGCAAAAACGATCTGGCGGAAGCCTGGCTCCTCAACGCTCATATCGGCCCCTACTCTCACGGCAATATCTGGAATCACGAGGCCGTGCGCAAGCGCAAGCTTCTGCTCCACCGTCACCAGATCAAACACCTCCACGAGGCGCTGACCCAAAAAGGGCTGCAAGCCATTCCGATTCGCATGTATTTCAAGCAGGGGCGCGCGAAAATCGAACTAGGCCTAGGCAAGGGCAAGAAGAAGTATGACAAGCGTGAAACGTTGAAAAAGAAAGATGCTCAGCGCGATATGGAAGTCGCTCGCGCCGCACGTCGAAAAGGCCGAGAAGATTGACGAGAAGGCTGATGCATTGCGCCTCGTGACTTGCAAACTTTAGAACTCCCAAGCTATAAATTAGAGAATTCATAGTCTTCCTGGGGGATTTCTTCTATGTCAGCGCGCTTGATTCTCAATAAAACGGTTAGTCGGATTTTTCTCGATCGCGTGCACAGCACTCCCAACTTGGTTGGATTTCAATTCAAAACGAACTCCACGACTCATGCTTGGAAGCAAATCAACTTCAGGCAGTTCTACGATGAGTGCAAACTCGTCTCTTTTGGCCTGATGGGCCTGGGCATTCAAAAGGGGGACAAAGTCGTCATCCTCTCGAACACTCGTTACGAGTGGTCACTGACCGACATGGCTATCCTTGGAGCCAGCGCAGTCACGGTACCGGTCTACGCCTCCAACACTGCAGACGACGTCGTTTACATCCTGAATCACAGCGAAGCCAAAGTCGCTGTGCTCGAAGATGCCAAGCAGCTGCAAAAGATCCTCGATAAACGCTTAGAAAACCCAGAGTGCCTTCCCCTACTACAAAAAGTCGTCGTGCTCGATCCCGCCGCTATGACGTTGGCCGCTCGACACCAAGACGCGACCAAAGACGTCATGACCTACGACGCGCTCAAGGAGCTGGGTCGTCGCGAAGACGCGAAAAGTCCGAGTCGTTTTGATGATAATCTAAAGTCAGCGCTACCCGGAGATCTAATCACCATTTGCTACACTTCCGGAACCACTGGAGTCCCCAAAGGAGCCATGATCACCCAAGACAATATGGTGAGCATGCTTGAGGACTGCGTGGCTTCGATCGGCCGCTTCGTGACTCCTGACGGAGAAGTCGTGCTATCATTTCTGCCCTTCTCGCACATCCTCGGCAAGGCCGAGTCGATGTCAGTCTACACCTTTGGCTGGAGACAAGCCTTCGCCGAAAACATCGACAAGCTCATGGCAAACATCGGCGAAGTGCGGCCAACTGTGATCTTCTGTGTGCCTAGAATTTTTGAAAAAGCCTACAACCGCATCCAAGGCATGGTCGACTCGGGCCCTCCGGTCAAGCGCAAGCTGTTTAATTGGGCGTTTAGGGTCGGCAAACGCTACTTTAAAGCCATTTGGAACAAGCGCAACCCGAACGTCACCGACGTTGCCAAATATGAGCTCGCAAAACGATTGGTGTTCAAAAATGTCTCTCAGCGCTTTGGCGGAAGACTGCGTTTCGCCGTCTGCGGCGGAGCTCCTCTCCCTCGCGATATCGGCGAGTTTTTTCAGATTGTCGGAATCAAGATCCTCGAGGGATACGGACTCACCGAGACTTGCGCGCCCGTTGCCTTGAACACGCCTGACGACGCCCGCTTTGGAGTCGTTGGTCGCCCATTGCCCGAAGTCCAAATCAAGATTGCAGATGATGGCGAGATCCTGGTGTCCTCGCGCAAGGTTTTCTTGGGCTATTATAAGATGCCAAAAGAAACAGCCGAGGTGATCGATGAGAGCGGCTGGTTCCATACGGGCGATATTGGTCACTTGGATGAGGACGGATTTCTCCACATCACGGACCGCAAAAAGGACCTTATCGTTACGAGCGGCGGCAAGAACGTCGCACCTCAAAAGATCGAGAATCTGGCTAAGGCCCACAATGTGATTAGCCAGTTTGTCGTTCACGGGGACCGTCGTCACTTCTTAACCGCGCTAGTGACCCTCGATCGCGACCAAACCATCAAATATGCAAGTGATAATCAGATTCTCTTTAGCGAGTACAGGGAGCTGGTCAAGCACCAGAAGATTCGGGGCCTAGTGCAGAAGGCCATCGATGAGGTGAATCAGCAGCTAGCAAGCTTTGAAACCGTTAAGAAATTTGTGATTCTGCCGTCAGATTTCTCGGTCGAGTCCGGCGAATTAACCCCTTCTCTTAAAGTCCGCCGCAGTTTAGTCAATAAACGCTTCAAGACCGAGCTCGACAGCATGTACACTTGACTCTCAATTACAGAATAGGGTAAGCAATTAAGTCCTCTTATTCACAGGAGTATTTTCAATGGCTCGTGTTACGATCGAAGATTGCCTCAAGAACGTCGACAATATGTATGAACTGGTCCATCTGGCTACCCGCCGGTCACGCCAGCTCTACAAGGGGTCCGAGCCCCTGGTGAAGAGCAAGAATCGCATCATCGTGACCGCACTTCGCGAAATCGCTGCGGGCCGAGTGACGATGATTCGCGGCAGCGCGGGCGATGCAAACGACGATTTGCCGCCGATGGCGAACTGAGAAAACCACCGAGCAAGCTTATTGGGGTTTCGCGTACGTTTTGAGACGTACGATGGAAACGTACAGGCTTCTTGCCAAATACTATCCATGACGACGGATTTGTTTTCTATCCTCTCGGATCGGAAAGCGCGTGTCCGGTTAGCGATGACGGGTGAGCTTTCGCTTCAGGGCAAAGCGCTGCCAGTGCGGCATCAAAGAGAAGATCTTAGTTGCATGCCAGACAGGGACTTCGACGATCATCCTGTCTCAGATCAAACTACTTCAAAGCGGGTGCCCGGTTTCTTCGAGTGAAGTGAGGATTCCATTCCGCAAATCGATGTAGACGGACAAACTTGAGATGACTTGATTTGCAGAATTAAGCTCATCTTCCTTAAAAAAGATTCCGGGAATGAAGCAATTGTCGAGTTTACCATCTCGGAAGTCTTGAAATTGCCTATAGCAATCATCGATGGAATTACAGGAAACCGTATGTTTAGTGCGACGCCGATCCAAATCATCGCAACGGGCATAGACTAATTGACTCGCCACTGATTGCGCGTTGGCAAGAATTTTGACTCCATACTTCAAATCAAACTCAGCAACACCAGTACAGGAGGTAGCAGATGCAAATGCGACTGCCCCAAGGGTTGCGCTTACAAGCGCAGAACACAAAAACCATTTAAATAATTTCATTCTATTCAACTCCAGCTCAATACAGGTTTCAGCTGAGTGATTCATATTATAGTTTACTTAATAAGTACACTATTTATTTTGAGAGCAATTTTATTTTGCTCACCTCATTTCTCAACAGGGCGCAAAAGGATTCTGCTCGCAACTTACAGTGGTCAACTGCAAGTTCACCCCGAACTCAGTTCATCACCCAGGTCGAACCCTTCTCAAAACTTCAATGCGGGCACATCCCCCTGCCCTTGATCGCTCCTGCCCCAACACTTGACCTTCTGACCCACGATAACGCATGCGTACACAGGGCCCGCATTCATTTGATGAGGGCCTCTAGAGAATGGCGCGCCAGCTCCTAGTGGCAGGAGCACTCTTGGCAAACCAGCTCTCAGTGTTTCGCGCCAGGACGACCGTGCGCAAGCTTTGCGCTCTTCACTCGCCCGCGCTTCGATTTAACCACTGTCTTCGACTTCGTCACCGCCCGTGGCTTAGGTAGCAGTATCGCCGAGCTTGCAGGCCTGTAGCGAGGCTCACCGCTCTTCTCCAGCGCTAGCTCAAGCACCTCATCCACATGGCTCACCAGATGAAGCTGGATGCCCTTCAGCGCGTACTCAGGCACCTCGTGCAGATCCTTCTCATTGAGCTTAGGCATGATGATCGTCGAAATCCCAGCCCGACGTGCCGCTAAGATCTTCTCTTTGATGCCGCCCACTGGCAGCACCTTGCCCTGAAGCGAAAGCTCACCTGTCATCGCTAACCGATTGCGCGCCTTCCGACCCGACAGGAGCGAAAACAAAGCCGTCGCCATGGTGACTCCAGCGGAGGGACCATCCTTGGGGATGGCTCCAGCGGGGATGTGCAAATGCAGATCATGTGCCTTGAAGTATTTGCGATCGAACCTGAGAGGCTCAGCAGATACTTTCTTTTTGACATACGTCCAAGCAATGGCGGCGCTCTCCGTCATTACCTCGCCCATCTGACCTGTGAACTTGAGATTGCCCGAGCCCGGAAGATCCGTCGCTTCAATGAAGAGGATATCTCCACCCATCGCCGTCCAAGCCAGCCCCGTGACCACCCCTGGGGACGTCACGCGCTCTGCTAACTCGTTATAGAACCGCTTAGGCCCAAGCCACTCTACCAGCTTGTCTTCGGTGATCATAATGGCCTTGGGCTTAACCGCTGAAGCTTTGTCCGTAGCTTTTTCTAGCTGAGCCTTCTCGCGCACGATCCGAGCCGCCGCTTTGCGAGCGATGCGACCGACAAGCTGCTGCAGGGACCTAAGTCCCGGCTCTCGCGCATAGTCCGTCATCATCTTGCGAAGGGCAGTGCGCTCGATCTTGAGCTGCGAAGGGCGCACACCATTGGCCTCGAGCTCACGAGGGATCACGTAGCGGAGAGCGATGTCCTCTTTCTCTTCGAGCGTATAGCCAGGAATCTCGATGATCTCCATGCGGTCGAGCAAAGGAGCCGGGATCGTCGAGGTCGTATTGGCAGTCGTGATGAACAAGACCTTGGAGAGATCAAACGGCACGTCGAGGTAATGATCCAAGAAGGCGTTGTTTTGCTCGGGATCGAGCACCTCAAGAAGCGCGCTGGCGGGATCGCCGTGGTAGCTATTGCCGAGCTTATCGATCTCATCGAGCATGAGAACGGCGTTCTTGGTGCCCGCACGGCGCATGCCCTGCAAAACTTTGCCGGGCATCGCGCCCACGTAAGTGCGGCGATGACCTTTGATCTCGGCTTCGTCGCGCATCCCACCCAACGAGAATCTAAAGAAGGAGCGTCCCAAGGTCTTTGCGATGGATTTGCCGATCGATGTCTTGCCGACTCCGGGAGGACCCACCAAGCAGATGATCGAACCCTTAGGGTCTTGCTTGAGGTCCCGCACAGCCAGAAACTCGATGATGCGGTCCTTGACCTTATCGAGGCCGTAGTGCTCAGCATCGAGCACCTGTTGGGCGTGCGCAAGATCAAGGTTGTCTTTGGATTCCTTGCTCCACGGCAGCGAGCAGAGAGTCTCGAGATAATTGCGAGTGATATTGTACTCGGGCGAGTTCTCCGAGATCGTCTCGAACTTCTCGAGCTCCTCGAACGCCACCTTTTTTACTTCTTCAGGCATTCCAGCGGTTTCGATGCGCTCGCGAAAAGTGCGGCCCGTCTTTTCCTGGCCATCCTCGGCATTGCCCAACTCGCGGCGGATCGTCTTGATCTGTTCTTTTAAAAAGAACTCGCGCTGCATCTTATTGATCTTGGTATTGACCTCGTCATTGATCTTGCGCTGGATATCAGCAACATCCTGCTCGCGACGAAGGTGAATGAGCAGCTTTTCGAAGCGAGTCTTGACTGAAAGCGTCTCTAAAAACTCTTGAGCATCCGCCTTTGGAAGCGTGAGCGAAAACGCAACCAAGTCCGCGACCGTACCGGGCCCTGGCGCATTGATCATCGCCAAGCGCATTTCTTCGGTGAAAAACGGATTGACCTCAGAGAGCTTTTTTACATGACTGATCACCGAGCGAGTCAAGGCGTCCATTTCGATGGACTTCTCGCTGATGTCCTCGAGGTACTCGGTCTCTGCGACAATATAAGGCTGCTCAGAAAGAACACGTCGCATTCTAAAACGCTTCATGCTGTGAATAAGCAAATTGACGGATCCGTCTGGCATCTTGAGGCGCTTGACGATCTTAGCAGCGACGCCGACTCCAAAAAGGTCCTCGGGCTTGGTATCATCGGTGACTTCGTTGCCGCGAACCAAGACCAAGCCAATCATGCGCTGACGATTGATCGCTTCTTCGATCATGGCAACCTGCTTGGGATGATTGATCAGAAGCGGCGCCAGTAGCGTCGGAAATACGATAGGGTGATTGATGGGCAAGACAAAAAGATTGGGTGGGAGAACCTGGTCCGGCAAAATCAGCCCGCCCGCTTGTTTAACAGGGAACTTTGTCGAATTGTCTGAAGATTCTGGGTTGTCCGTCATGCGAATAAAGATGGGCAGTAACGGCTCATTGGCAAGAAAACCAAGAATTTCTTGTCTAACCCAAGGCGATTGCCTTTGGTTTCGATAACTTACGGTGCTGCCGAGAGAATCGCTTGATTGAGCTTCTCCAATACCTCGTTAGCCCGCGATGAGTCGGAGGTAGAAACGCTTTCCCATCCTTTTGATGACCCATCTTTATTGAGCCGCTCAACCTCCTCATCGGTTTTCACGGTGACTTCAGTCCCGCCTAGGGTTGACTTCGCCTCGATGTGAAACTTCACCCGCGTCTGGAGATACACTTTACGAGGTGAGCCATTGACCTTATACTCCTCGTATTTGTCGCGCGACTGACCAATCACCCAATCCGTGTCGAGTGTACGGCCGCTGAGTTTACGCATTTCCATCTCATCCACATCCGAAGGGTTGCGGTCTGTCACTTTGTAATTGCGAAAGACGCTTTCAATCCCCTTCCACACTACTGGAAACTCACTTTCAAACATGCGTTGATTTGAAAGCTTGGCGTAGGCCTGCGTCTTTACGGCGGGCGCACTCGAGCAAGCGGACAAAACTAGGAGAGATACGAGCGCCAACAATGCAGAGATCTTCATGTTTATTCTTCCTCAGAATGAGATTTGCCGTGAGTGGGCATTGGGGGAGCATCGATCTTGCCACCCACTGGAGTATCGACTGGATCGTGTGAGGGGACCGAATGATCCTCTTCCTCGACCATGGATTCGAGCTGATGGACGGTAGGCTTTGGAGCCTGCTTCTTAGGCGCTCGAACCGGCGCATGGGCTTTTGCTTGAGAGTGAGCCACAACCGGCTTGCGGCCTGAGCTCTTGACATCAAGAATCACACGGACAGGATTTGAAAGCTCAAACACTTCGACAGGTGTGTTGCCTTTGAGCTCAAACACAAAAGTCCAAGTGTCTTCTTCAAGCCTGGGCAACAAAGTCACGGCCTTGATCACGTCACTTTTCTTGAAAGCTTCGATCACCTTGCGCGAATCGAAGCTGAGCTTGGGTTTACCCCAGAGCGTAAAGACCAAGCGCTTCTCATCGGGAGTCACAGAAAGCTGAAAGTAGGGAGGTCTCTGAATCGCCGTTGGCTCGCCATTACGAGTGCCTTCGAGGTCGATCACAATCCGCTCGAATCCCGTGTTGGGGGCGCGCCGAATATCTTTAACAACGACCTCATCGATCGCTTTGTCGCCTCCAATAAAAAGTCCGTCACGGATATAGGAGAGATTTTTTTTGGAATCAGCGACGTGAATCTTGTCAGGCCTGATCTCGGCGCTAGCCGTAGCAGAGTAGCAAAGTGAAAGGACCCAGACGAGCCGTGTCAGATTTCGTCGCATTCATAGAAGTTAACTTCGTTAGGCGAGGGGCGCAACTTTTCCGTGCACAACTCTGCGGCGCATCATTCGCAGCGCAACCATCATGGTCGCCCACGGAAGAAACCAGCCTGCAATACTTGCAGGCGAGGGCCCACTTCCCCCACCTTTAGGGCGATTTGAGATGTCGATCGTCCCACAGAACCAGCCTCCCCCATCTTCCTCTTCTTGTTCGACCTGGTTTCTAGGCGGATTGCCACCTGGGCTCGAGTAACCGGCAAAGCGCTCATCCATTCTGCATCGAGCATTGACCGGGATCGAGTTCGCAAGAGGGGGAGCCCCTTCATTGACAGAGCCAGCGAGCAAAACAAAAGGCACTGTATCGATGGCGATCTGACCGGCAGGAAAACGAGATACGTCGAGCGAGCGAGAGGTCACTCGCACATAGTAGTCTCCAGGAGGAAGCCCATCGGCCACCAAACTTGCATCATAGTTTGAGTATCCGGAGTCACCAACGTAGACCGGGCTGATCATTTGGGCGTTCACTGGTGAGCCACCGGCATCCGCAAGAGTCAACGAGAGGCTCACGGGAGAATAGAGGCTGTATCCGATCGCGTGGACTTCGATCCGACCGCTGATGGAGGTCAATCGATAGTAACTCGGACCAGAGGGCGACATACGATCGAACACTCCAAAGCCGTTTCGATCTCGCGCTCCATCGTAAATTTGCGGCGCAGAAGACGCTCTCGTCGCATTTGGGTCAGAATAAACAAGCGCCCCGTTTGATGATCCGCAGTGAGCGACCAACTGTGGTGCGCTGGTATTGGAGTTAGGGTTGACTCGCACGGTTTGTGGCCGGCTCGTTCCAGCGGTCGTTAACATGGACCGCGAAAACTCTACACGGCCCGGACACACGGCAGGATTGATATCGTTATAGTAAGCAGGCAAAGCAGAGGCGCCCGCAAAAAAAGGCTCAACCATCAGAAAGTAGTCGCCCGGCTCAAGCGCTGAAATCCGATAGTTGCCAGACGGGTCAGTCATCGCGCTTGCCAATACGGTTCCGCGCTGCCGAGAGATCGCCGAAACATGCGCCCCAAAAACCGCACCGCCCCGATCCAGCGACACGGAGCCTACGATCGAGCCGCGTGAGCTCTGATCGCCTGCGGGATAAAGCGCATGAATTCCGACTGTTTCATCACAACCCAAATGCGCTTGCTCAGGCGACTCCATAAAGAGCATCGTCGCCTGTAGCCCGCCACTGTGCGAAAGGCCGTAAGCATGTCCCATCTCGTGAGTCAGAACGTTTTGAATGTAGACGCTGCCGCGCCCGCCCGGTCCAGATGACGACCCAAAGCCAGAGGTGTCGCGCGGATCGAGCGTAAAGCGAAAATCCCGGTCGTTAAGCACGATATCAGTTTCGAGGATATCACCCGTGTCAGTGTTGTACCAAACCTGGGTCAAGCCCAAGACGTTAGCTGAGAGGAAGTTTGCTCCCCGCACATTGCTCGAAAAATAAATGCTCGATAGTCCGTTATAGTTGCTGTTGGGCTCATAGATGCCGGGGTCAGTGCCTTGCCAGTAGTCAAAGGTCACGGCCCCATTGGACGCTCGCTGCCAGCGCTGCAAGCTCGTGACAACCGCACTAAATACGTTACCTGGATCCAGGCCGTTTTGGTTGCTCGAATTGCCTGCGAAGTTGATCTTAGGCTGGCTGTTCCAACGCACGGCTTTGCCTGTCTCAGTCATGGTTGGAGTGTAAGCCTGCGCCAGAGTGGCACTTGCAGCAAATAAAACTAGGCCAAAAATTGCGCGTCCCATCCGTGAGACTCCTTCAAAAAAATGCGATCACCATGAGGCAGTCGCACGGCTGTCAGATCAGCTTCCTGCCGATTCAACAGAACCTATTTAATAGCTTAAACGATTACCCACGCTTCTTAACGATAAAAACCAAGATAGCGACAAGCACCGCAGCGACAAGGCCCCAGACCACCCGGGCACGATCGGGTTGCCCAGAGTCCAGAGGCTCTTCGAACGGCCTCTCAGGAGATGAAGGTTGCAATTGAGATGCCGCCTGGCTGGGGGTCGGATCGTCCGTTGGCGAGGGAGCGGACGAAGCGGCAACCTCTGGCTTTATGGGCAAATTCGCTGCGCTGCTTGGAGCATCGCCCTGTGAAGCAACCAAGCGCCTCAATGCCTCCAGTGTCCATTTTGGCGCAGGGCGAGTGTCACCGTGGCCCTCGTGCTCATCTCGGATCTGAGAGGCCGTCAAACTATTGATTGCTGGGCCCGCAAGAGTCTCTTCACCCTGCGCGTCTCTCTGGACGATGAGCTTGCCCATCATCATGCCCCAGACATCATGATTGCCCTCGCCGTTCTTATCGCTCAAGAAGACGACGACATCTTCGTCTTTGGAGAAGCGTGCGGTACCGGAGATCTGCATTCCGACGCCGTCTTTCTCGCCACCCATTTCTCGCATGATCAGCATGCCCCCCGCTCCCGAGGCCGAGCCCTTGATGAGCTCAGTGACCCTGAGCTCCCAGTAAGTATAGACTCGCTGATGAGTATCCTGGCCATGACCCCAGTCGGCGTAGGTTTGAGCGATCTTGCCACGAACAATGACGGGTGAGTCTTTTACGGTCTCCGCAAAGGGGCGCTCTAAAAAGCTCGTAGCGCGAGCCATGGGCTGAAAGCCTGGCGCGGTGATGAGCACAGACTGGAGGGCCAATAGCCCGGTGCAAACCCACGAAAACTTGCGCATGCCCAAAAGTATAGCATAACCCTTGCGCTTGCCAGAGGACGATGCTATCCCGGCCTTTCCGGATCGATAGCTCAGTTGGTAGAGCAGATGACTCTTAATCATCGGGTCGTGGGTTCGATTCCCTCTCGATCCACCATTTTTTGAAGGGCGCTTAAGAGGCGCCCTTTTTTTTGACTAGCTGAGAGGGGGCACCCAAATCGGTTCTTCTCGTTCCATGGTGGGTTGCCCCCAAATCGTGGCTGGCTGGCTCTACCCCATATCGAGGGGCATGAGGATTTTGGAGAGAATCAATAAATCTCTCGGCTACTGTGAATCTATCTCCCCAGTATTCAATTGGGTATTGAGCCAATGCTCCCATTGACCGGCTTCTGCATCAGAAACCTGCTGATTTTGCCTAATGGCTGCCTTTTTATATTCAGGGGTAAAAATGATGCCATAATACATAATCCTACCGCCTTGAGTCCGCCCCACTTCGACGTACAGACCTGACTTTTCATTGAGGGGATAAATATTCCAGTCTGAAGCGACGCCCCCTTCGCGATAGGATCGATTGCCTTTGCAGTTTGTACCTTTCTGGACCCAAACATTGGGGTGCTGAGCGTCCAAAGCCTGAAGCTTCACGCAATCTTTTGGGTTATCTTGATCTCCCTGAGCATAGCAAACGTCCCGACCGGACTCTTTCGCACAAAAAAAGTTAAACTGAGTGACCCGCTCATTCACGAAGTGGTAGCCGCACTCGATAGCGAGAGCAGAATCTACACCCGTGGATTTGCGATTTGCAGGCGCTTTTTTGAAGGGAGCGAGGTTCAGCGGCGCATCCGAGTCCCGCACGCTCTCAACAAGGGTCTTGAGCGCTTGTATGTCGCTTGCGCTCTTGGGGCACTCATGCGTGCGCTCGAATTGCGGGCCCATTGCGCAGACTAGAAACTCCGCATCACTTAAATGATCGCTACAACAGCCATATTGCATGAGCTTCATGAATTCGTCGCGACTCTGCTTTTTCAGATCACAGCGTATTCTTTCGGGGCGAGCATCCACCAGTTCATACGATATCTGCGGCTTCACGATCTGTCCCTCGATCGTTGTATCCTCAAAATTGATGACCTGGCGTTTGGTAAAGATAGCCTTGGCGCAAGTCCCGTCCGCAATACGAACAAAACCTTCTTCGCAAGGCTCCGACTCTACTGTGTGGTCGATAACCTCGAGGGTGCCC
>CAZGCK010000108.1:0-12336 GCA_964524175.1 uncultured Bacteriovoracaceae bacterium
AATCCTGTAACCTCGAAGGCGCGGATCGCGACTGGTTTGGCGTGACTCAGGACTATGAGTGTATCGGGCTCTCAACTTCGGCAACCCAAACCGAGACTCCGGTACTGGGCCGAAAGAGGGGGTCGACTTCCTGGGAGCCGATCGGTAAAGTCAGCGGCATCAATCTCGATATCTTTGACATCCGCAATCGCCCGGCGATTTACCTGCACTTGAATCCTAAGCAAAAGGTTTTTAGCGGACAAGAAGCAGTATTTCGCTCTTTTATGATCGGCGGGACATTTTATGACTTCGGAGCTGAGGCGGTCTATACGGCAGCATCCAATGCTGGCGCGCCGCCCGCGATTCCAAAATCGATTGCGTTGCGTGTGACCTCAAGCTCGTTTCAGATCTTGGGTCAATACAAAGGCAAAGTTCGAAAGGTTTTCAACTATAGTTCTTTAATAGGCTCCAAGCTCTTTATTCATCCCAAATGAAAGGTTCTACCATGAAATCTCAACTCAGTTTCTTCGCCCTCATGGCTTTGCTCATTTCTGGAGTTCAATCGTGGGCACAAGCTGGCGTCTTCCCGCTCCTCGGAGGAGATGACGAAGCATACTTCCGCCAATTCCTATTCCAAAAGGAGACTTCGGATGACGGAGACGGGGAAATTCACGTTCAGTGGCGTTTTCTGATGGGGAGCAAGGAGATTCAGATCACTCCAAACGAGCTCCTTAGTGCTCAGGTCAACGTATTTCTGATGGAAGACGGGACCTCTGACATTATTTACAGAGAGATGTTCAAAGTGCGCGCAGACGAGAACTCGGAGTGGCGATATGACCTACGTCGTGGCGGCATCTGCCCAGCGGTTGTCTCTGGCAAGTGGACAGTGCCTGGCAAACAGCTCATGCTCGATGACGTTGCGGTGGGCGATCGCACGATTGAACATAGCCAGAATGCTGTATTGGTCACTTTTGCCAAGGCGATCCTCTCTCCCGCACTTGCAGGACAGTCGGTAGTGTTAAGCTACGGATACTCCAACTCCGGAGAAAAGGTACCGCCGTTCTGCCAGTCCCTGCCCCAATAATCCCCTCTACTGCAGTTGCATGATCTGGATAGGCTCTTTAAGCGAGAGTTATAGCGTTGGCATAACTCTAACTCACCAATTACAGTGCGGATTGATTTAGATTTTTGAAGACTCCTCTATCCTGAATTTAAGCAAATGATTGCTTACCAAGGAGAGAGAAAATGAGAACCTCGCAATTCTATGTTTCCCGCACCCTCTATGTAACAGTACTCGCTTTGACCGCTTTATCGTCACCGCTGTCTCGCGCCATTGAAGAAGTCCCTGCCCCTGCTGCACCAGAAGTCAGCACCACTGCAGCTCCTGACGTCAGCAATCGCATGAAGAACAGGTTGGGCGCCTATCTCGCGTTTCGCGAACCAGCCCCTACGATTATCGGCCTTAACTTGGCTTACAACCCGTTCGATTTTTTGAGAGTGTCGGCGGGCTATGGAAAGTTGACCGTGACCAGCAGCATTTCTTGCTACAACAACAACTGTACGACTACAGAAGCCAGCGCAACTACTTTGGGCTTTGGTGCTCGAGCCTTCGTGCCGGGCTGGAGTTTCTCACCGAGCGTAGGTCTGCACTATGGGCACGTCTCCTACGACGGAGAAGGCCTCGAAGTCGGTGGCTTCACCGAAAGTGGTGGGCATATCTACACTACCCTCGGCGTGGACTGGCAGGCCAAGGGCGGGTTCAATGGCAGCTTGGGTTATCAACGCTCCCTTAAAGGAGATGTTGGCGGCGCAGTTTACTTGTCGGCAGGTTGGTTCTTTGGCTTTGCTGGATAAACTTAGAGTCGGTAGCAGTGAGGATTTGCCGATGGGGGCCTCATCCGTTCGCGGATGGGGCCTTTGTCTTTTCAAAATGTAGAAAGACCGATGCCGACTTCAGTTAGCCCGAACTTCGTTAGCTCAGGCCACCTAGGCGGCATCGGACTCGTGGGGGGTGTTCATGGTTTTTGTAACAGCGGAGCTGGGTTTAGCATCGAAAACGAAGAGCAAGAAATCACTAAAAGTGATGCTTAAGCGATGGACCCGCTAATAACGGCCCCTCGTCAAATTGACGCTGTCGGAGCAAAGAAAACCTTGGGCGCACCCGATACTGGGCTGTCGCGCACGACTAGGCCAGATCCTGGATAAAGCGCGCGAAGATTCTGCTCAGTCAACATCTCACGGATCGAACCATAGCCAACACGCTTGCCTGCCTTAAGTAGCAGTGCCTTCGTCGCCCACTCAGAAGCAACGTTGATATCGTGCGAGACCATAATGACCGAATAGTTTTGCTGAGTAAGTTGAGTGAGCAGTCGCCCCACTGCAGCCTGATGGTGCAGATCCATCCTGGAGAGCGATTCATCCAAAAGCAAAGTCTTCGCACCTTGAGCGAGCGCACGAGCGAGGGCGACAAGCTGCCTCTCTCCACTGCTCAACGTGTGCAGGTCACGCTCACGAAACTCCCAGCAGGAACAGCGCATCATGGCGTCGCGCACAGCCTCTTGGTCAGCTTTCGAGACGAGCGTGAGCAACCCCCCCCCCTGACAACTTCTCCCCAGGGTGACAGCTTGATGCGCGGTCATCGGAAACTCAGCGCGCAAATCCGCCCCGACATAGGCGACCTGCTGGGCCCTCCGGGCGAGTGGCTGGCTCAAGAAATCCACGCCTTGATGCCTAACCTGGGAGGCTCCACTGGATAGAGGCAAAAGCCCAGCGATCGCTTTCAGCATCGTGGACTTGCCTGAACCATTGGGGCCCAACAATGACAATATCTCCCCCCGCTGAAGCTCGAACGAAACTTCGTCGACCACACGATGGCCGCTATACTCGTAGGTCAGACTATAGACTCCGAGCCGAATCTCCGGATTCGTGCTCATCCGATACTCTCCCGGCCAGTACCTTCAGAACGCTTAAGCATGATCCAAAGAAAGACTGGCGCCCCCACCAGCGCGGTCACCACACCCACAGGCAATTCATAGGGGCGCGCAATTACGCGAGAGAGCAAATCTGCCATAGTCAACGCGGTTGATCCCCAGATCGCGCAGAGGGGGATGAGAGTAAGATGCAGCGAACCCACCATTCGGCGAGCAAAATGCGGCACGATCAATCCAACAAAACCGATCATCCCAGCTGCAGAGACGGAAACGCCTATGATCAATGAAGTGAGCAAAATGATCTTGCGCCTCATTGCGCTCACATTCACGCCGAGAGAGAGAGCACCCTCTTCACCCATCAGCAATGCGTCGAGTTCGCGCCATCTCGTCCAAAGCAATGCGATGAGACCTATTACCAAGACAGTTGCAAAAAGAGCTCCGTGCATGCGAGCGCGCGATAAGTCACCCCAGAGCCACGCCATCGCACGCTCGATCCCATTGCTGTCAGCAAGCGCAGTCCATACAGTCACTAGACTTGAACCCAAAAACCCCAGCATGACGCCTACAAGAAGAACCGTTGTATTGCCTGTCCCGGGTCGAGACGCGATGAGATAAAGGGCGCCAGCAAAGAAGAGGGCCCCACCAAACGCGGTGCCTGCCATGCCGGCTACATTCCAATGAAAGCCCAGTGCAGCGCCAAGCACTGCGCCAAGCGCGCTCCCGGATGAAATCCCCAGCGTGTACGGCTCGCAAAGTGGGTTTGTAAAAAGCGCTTGAAGTGCGGCTCCTGAAACCGCGAGTCCAGCACCGACTGCGGTCGCAAGAAGCGCGCGAGGCAGCCTCAGTTGCACCACAGTCTCTGCGTCCAATCCAGCTACAGCGCCAAACTTGAGCGCAAACAAGAATGAGAGCAGCCAACATCCCATCGCTATTACGTAAGCTCGCAGTACTTTACTCTTGGACATTACGAGGACACCTGAACTGCCTTGCGGAGCAGGGACAAACCCTCGAGCAATCTAAGAGACGGCCTGAGAATAGGGTCGCCCTGAAGCACGCGAACGTGACCTTCCTGAACCGCCTTGAGCTTTGGGAACTGCTTCCACTTTGCTGCCATATCGTTAAAGACTCTCAGATCCTTGCCCAACGCCAAAACCAGAATCAGATCGGGATTGCGGTGAAGCACATCCTCCGTCGCCGGCCTGGGATACTGAGCGTCTGAATCTCCATAGACGTTCTCTGCGCCCACGACTTCGAGCGCCTGGTGAAGAAAAGTTTTTTTACCAGCCGCTATTAATGGTTCATCGCCGACTTGAAGCAATACACGTGGCCTAGGACCTTTGCGCTTGGCTCCTTGCGCCCGGATACTTATCAGCTCTTTTTTAAAACGATCCGCCATTCGTATGCCGTCCTTAGGGTGCCCCATCGCCTCCCCTACGAGTCGCATCGAGGCCTCGATTTCTTCAAAGGTGTCGGTGGTCACTACGACCACAGGGATTCCTAACTCTCTCAAATGAAGGATCTGATCACGAGAATTACCCCCCGTCGAAGCGAGCACAAGATCGGGCTTGAGCGCCACGACTTTCTCCAGATTGAAGTGGGAGTAGGGTCCAATCGAAGTCGTCTTTTCGAGCTTAGGCGGATAGTCGGTATATTCGCTCACGCCTACAATGCGCTCAAGGTGAGGGCCTACGAAGTCGGCAGCGAGCTCCGCTAAAGAAGGCATCAAAGTGACGATTCGCGTGGGATGATCAACCAGTTTAACTTTGGTTTGTGAAGCATCAACGACTACGGTCGCAAGCGCCGGAGCACTTACGCAAAAGGCCAAGCAGAGGCAAACGGCTCTACGCATGCTTGGGCTTGAGCTGAGAGCCCTCACCACGTACCTGCTTGAGTCGAATGAACAACACAACCGACGCGATCGCGAAAATCAAAATAGATAGGAACTGACTCGTCGAAAGCACTCCATCAATGACAAAGCCGCGGACGAGATCGCCGCGGAAAATCTCGACGATGCTTCGGATGATTGGATAGGCCATAAAATAAGTCAGGATCACCTGACCATCAAAGAATTTGTGTCGACTAGTGTACACCATGCCGCAGAAAAGAATAAAGAGCGCGACCGCTTCATAAAGCTGGGTTGGATGAAGGGCGATCCCCCAGAGGTTGCGGTCGACCAACTCAGAGTGAAATCGGAGGCCGAACGAAGTCCCGGTGGGCTTGCCATAGCAACAGCCTGCAGCCAAACACCCCAGACGCCCAAAAGCGTGCGCAATCACCAGCCCTGAGATCATGGCGTCAACGGTTCTCCAAAGAGGCATCTTGTAGCGCCTGAGATACCAAATCGTAAATGGCATCGCAGCGAGAGGTCCCCCCAGAAAAACGAGGCCACCTTCCCAAACCTTGAAGATCGCAAGTGGATCCTGCGCGAAATAGTCAAAGCGAGTGATGACAAACAGGACGCGTGAGCCCATGAAACCGACGAGCAGAATCCAAAACGTCAGATCCAGATTGCGCTCCACATCGAGTTTCGCCTCTTCTGACAATTTGCGAATAACATAGAGCGCGCACAAAAAACCGACTGCGATCAAGAAACCATAGGTATGGATAGGGACCGGCCCAAGGCTAATGAGAAGCGGGTGCATCGACCGAGGTCTCCTTCTTCTCATCCTCTTGGTTTTGAGTCAGCAGATCCAGCATCAAAACGCCGACGCCCACGCAGATTGCCGAGTCAGCCACGTTGAACGCCGGGAAATGGTATTGATAATTCCAGTGAAAATCGAGGAAGTCGATCACGTAGTTAAGAGTCACGCGATCGATGAGGTTGCCCACGGCTCCGCCAATCACGAGAGACAATGCGGAGGAGAGCTTCAAGTCCTGATCCGGGATCTTTCTAAAAATGAAACCGATCGCAATCAAAGCTATGATCGGAACGATCACAAAGAACGGAATCCGAAAGGCAGGGTTCGCGTGAGCCAACAAACCAAAGGCCGCACCCGTGTTACGGATATAGGTCAGACTGAAGAACCCTTGGATCACAGGGATGCTCTCGCCGTAACGAAACCGTTCGACCACCATGTACTTAGTCACCTGATCCAGAACGATGATGAAAAAGGTGAGTAGCGTGAGGATCAGATATTTACGTTTCATTTTCACCAGAGCGCTCCTAGTTCATCGGCAACTTTACGAACTGCTTTTTCCTCTTCGGGGCCAAAGGCCGCACGAGTATGACTATCGATATCGATCTGCCCTAAGATCTTACCCTTTTTGTCTCGAATCAATACGACAAGCTCGGATTGAGTTTCTAGGCTGCATGCCAAGTAGTTGCTGTGCGCACGCACATCCGGGATGTTCTGATCGGCGTTTTCAGCTACAGCGGTTCCACACACGCCTTTCCCCACAGGGATACGCGTGTGCTCGCTAGGCGCTCCGATAAAAGGCCCCAGCTCGAGCATCTTTCCTTTCAAAACATAGATCCCTACCCAATCAAATTGGGGCGAAAGGGCAGCGACATAACGAACAGCTGAGCCCAGAGGACTCTTGCTGTCATACCAGGTGGGCCAATCCGGTGAGATTTTCTGCGTCATAGGGTCTTAAGAAGATAGCCCAGACTGTCTAGGGTTTCACCTAGATAGATTTTTCGTACACTTGCCTAGGGCCGTACGCTCGTACTTGATTTCAGTACGAGAAACGAGCTGCAGGCCGCGCCAAAACGTTTCGTGATAGTGGGTTACTGAGCCCATAAACTCGGTCTGTGATCGGATCAAATATCCTGACGTTTCGTCGCCCACCCTCTGCTCGATATTCAGGACTGAATCCTTGAAAGCCCCGTGAGAAGTGACCTGCTCGTCAAAACCCAATTCGTAGATCAACTCAATCGAAGGCTGGGTCGAACTGCTCGAATGATCCTTGCCGCGAATCCAGTAAGTGCGGCTGTAGGTCCGCGGAGTGCCGATTGGGCTCCCGTACCGATCCATGGGGGTTTCGGTAATCACATTGCGAGAGACGAGATGATCTTCCACCACCTCAGAATCCGTGACAGCATGAATCATAACTCTTGATCCGGATACGGCCTGCGTTCTTATCCCATTGCCAATCCAATGACCTACCATCTTGCAGAACAAAGGATCGGGCTGTCCTCCACCTCCTTCACCAGGCGCTGCCATTGCAAGCGCAGGCAGGAAGAGACAAAGTGCAGCAATCTTCATCAGGTGAAAAGCCGAACGATTTGTTTTTATCATGTCTCTTCAGGCGTACAGATCCCGTGCAAAGGAGTCAAGCAGTCAGTGACTAAGTGGCCTGCGACCGGAGCCCAGATGACCCCAACTCTCATAAAAACTTCTCGCTTGATCAACTTGTAGCGAAAGGAAAAGGGCTTCAGCAAAATAATACATTGAGTCACAAATATTCAGATTGTGCCACTTCGCCAAAATAGCTCTTTAGTTTAAATGACTTTTTACTCAGGCTATTTGTGCTGCATTGAGACTATTTTAAGATACAAAATTTGAGTCGAACATTTCGCTCCTTGGCATGGCTCAAGCAACCTCTCCCCGCAAGAACCCATTTCCTCTCTGGGAGAGGCCCAATAAAATGAAAAAAGGCACCCTTTCGATCGGAATCGCTATTCCGATCACACTCATCGCTCTCACCCTTGCCTTGCTGATCATCGTAAATCAGGCTCGCGGCTAAATCTCTCAACTCTTGGCTCCTGGTTTGCATTTTCGCTCCGCCATGACTTGCGGACGACCCCGGAACCCAGGAATCCCGTTTAGAACCAGTTTTGCGGTCTTAGCTTTCATCGCGCTTCATGCCGGATGCGGCAAAACAACCGAACCCGTGCAGAACACGACAATCCGGACTGCGGATTCGATGGTTCCGCTAAAGGGTTACGGCGGCTTTGGCTCTCAATGCCTGGCCAACGGGACGGTTACCCTTCCTAAAAAGGTTAAGCTCGAACTTTGGGCATGCCCTATTCCGGTAGAGACGGTCGAGTTAGCAGAACCTCTGACCCCACTGTTTTTATCAGCGGACTGTGGACGCAAGATTCTGACGATTCGAACTGCTGACTATGTGATCGACGATAGCTGGGAAGTCATGCCGGACGGATCGTTCTACCTCACGCAAGAGAAGCTATTCGCGAAACTCAAGAACGATGGGTCAGGTAACAACAACTGCGTAACGCCGCTCAGTGCGGATCTATGGGGCCGCATCGACTGCACCAATCGCGACCAAGCCACGATCATGATCGAAGCGCGAATGTGGTTGAACAAGAAAACAGCCGCTAGAACTCCGGCACCTGGCGCCGTACCTTCGGGTACCCCGGGGGCGCCCCCTCCTCTCCCTATGCCCATCGCTGCGGCGCCGGTAGGACCCGAGTGCAAGCTACCGCCCGCCCAGTGCTACCTGCACACGGTCACTTCGGTTCAGCAGTGTCAATGACCCGAGGAGAACTCAAAGCAGCTGATGCAATTTGGGGCTTTTGAACCGAAGGAGCGCTACATAACTTCGACGTCGTCTCGATCATTCCGCGAAGACTGACTTGACCTGTGTAATTTCCAAAGAGAATACGCCCAGGACGTGCGCACCAACCTTTGCGGGCACTCTTCCACGCAAGCTCAAGCGCGCCGCCATAAATGGGGATAGCTTTCTGCCAGCGCTGAATCACGAGATCAACTCCAGGATGCTTGGGGGATACACCCAGAATCTCGTTCAACTCATCACGAATGATTTGATTTAAGGAAGAATCCGATTTGGCGAGCAGCTCTGGGTGAGGGGTTCCTCCCAGCATCATGGTCAAGGAGACTCTGGGTTTTTCACCTTCGGAGGCACGCCCAGGAAAAGCGCTCGAATTGAAAAGAATCCCTAAACTCTTTCGATTGCCCATCTCGGCCATCAGGACACCGACTCCACGAGGCTCCTCCTTCGTAAAGGCGTCGCGCTCGACAAAAATCGTTGCCGTAATCAGTGGGGCATGGGGCACTTCACTCAGGGCTTGAGAAGTCTCTGGATCACGAGATCGAAGCAAGTCCGCAGCAACCGATGGAGGCACGCAAAGAATGAGGTTCTTCACCTCAGGCAACACCAAGAGCGATGTGTTCTTCTTGAGGCGATTACCCAGATTAGCTTCAAGACGCCTTTGAAGCGCATCGATCAGGGATCCCATGCCGTGGAGCGGAGTCATCATCTGAGAACGAGGTGGAGCTTTTTTGCGGCTTATGACCCTTCTTCTCCACTTTTGCATTACGAAGCTCAAAAGTGAGTGCCCTGGCGGGACGACCAAACCAGGAAATGCTACCTCGACCTTCAGCTCCGAAGGCCTTGCACCATAGATCCCGTAGACAAAAGGAGTGACCAAAAACTTTAGAGGCGCTCTACCCAAATATCTGAGTGCCCAATCTTCGAGCGTTCCCAGCGACGCGCTCGCCGATGAAAGCACGAAATACGCACGTAACAGCGACCTCACCAACTCTCCCACCGAAAGCGGGAAACGACGCATCCGCTGTCCCAACCAAGTGGTTCGCAGGATGTAACGGGTTCGTGACCCCTTGTTCACTGGCACGAGCTGCACGCCCAAGTCCTGGCAAAGAGCCAAAACGTCCGAAGTGGCAAGGAAAGAATGCGCTGCTGACTCTGCGATCCCCCACTGGGTCTTCTGAGTGCGTATCATGCCGCCCACTCGATCAGATGCCTCGATCAGCGTCACTTCGTAACCGGACCGATCCAATTGATAGGCTGCAACCAGACCGGCGAATCCGGCTCCGATAATGGTGACTTCGCGACTTGAAGGATCAAGAGTGCCAATCATGATTTTATCTAGTTAACACGTTCACGATGAAAAGCCGAAGGGGGTTCGCGATCGCTCTGCGCTAAATCGTCTTACTGAAAAGCTGCGTCGCTGGCGCCTGTCGGGTCAGTCTCGCATCAAAGGCCATGCAGACATTGCGCAAGTAGGGACGGCCTTTCTCAGTGACTTCGCAGGATCTAGGGGTGAGCTCAATCAACCCATCCTGCTTTAACTCCTCTAGACGCTCCCCCACGGCTTCGAGATAAGGAGTATAGAGTTCGCGCTCGCCCCAGCCCGTCTCGAATCGCGTCATGAGATTGAGTACATGCCTGCGAATCACCTGATCCTCTTCATTGAGACAATGACCGCGATGAATAGGGAGCTCGCCCTTTTCGACACGGGCCTGATAGGTCTCGAGCAGCTTCTCGTTCTGCGCAAAAGTGCGCCAAGAGTCACCGATAGCCGAAACACCCAAACCAATCAGGGGTGCGACTTGGCGAGAAGTGTATCCCATGAAGTTACGATGAAGGGTCTTGCCCTTGAACGCGCGCCAAAGCGAGTCGGTTTCGAGAGCGAAGTGATCCATCCCGATCTCGCGATATCCCACTCCTTCGAGCATCTCGCGCCCGAGCTCATAGAGGGCTCGCTTCTGATCACCTGAGGGGAGATCAGCTTCGGTAAAGCGCCGCTGCCCTGGCTTGATCCAGGGCACGTGAGCATAACCGTAAAAGGCTATGCGGTCCGGACGCAGGCGCATAACTGCTTCGACAGTTCTCTGAACGCTTGCGAGCGTTTGCAGAGGGAGTCCGTAAATCAGGTCGTAGTTGATGCTTTGATAGCCTTCGGCACGCGCTGCCTCTGTGACAGCTCGGACCTGCTCTTCGCTCTGCACGCGATGGACGATATCCTGCACCTTAGGGTCGAAGTCTTGAATGCCCAAGCTGAGCCTGCGAAAACCAAAACGCGCGAGACGCTTGAGATGCTCAGGTTGCGTCACCCGTGGATCAGCTTCGACGGAAAATTCGGCATCGTCTGCGATCTTCACTTTGGCGAGGAGGCCAGCCATAAGCTCTTCAAGCTCGTCGGGCGTTAGAAAGGTGGGCGTACCTCCTCCAAGATGAATCTCCGAAACATTGATCCCACGGCCCAATCGAGAAAGATACAGATCCCACTCCTTGTGCAGGGTCTGGATGTAAGGATGTGAAACTTTGTGATTGCGAGTGATGCGCGTATTGCATCCGCAGTAAGTGCAAAGCGACTCACAGAATGGGATATGAGCGTAGAGCGCTGCACCCACCCCAACTTTTGCGCTTTCATCCAGCGACTGAGCGATACTGTCGATCCACTGCTGCTCAGATGGGGAGTCTGACCAATAGGGAACGGTCGGATAGCTCGTGTACCTAGGGCCTGGTACGTTATATTTTTTTAGTAGATCGGAGTCACTCATCCAAAAATCTCCCGCTCTAATCTTACGAACAACCGAACATGCTCTTCGGGCGTCTTCTGAAGAACGCCATGCCCCAACCCACAAACCCAGCCACGGCGTCTTTCTGGACCCAGAGCTTTGACCCTCATAAAGACTTCGCGCAACCGACGCTCGAGCTCCGTTGTCTCCAAGAAAAGCCAACTTGGATCGATATTTCCTTGGATCGCCCAGCGAGAGCCCCAATCTCTGAGTACCTCGGCGATATCGTGGTTCCAATCGATTCCCTTGCAAGCGATCGGCAAACCTACGAGAGACTCCCAATGAGCCGGGCCGGTTTTCTTAGAATAATAGGTGATCGGAGTCTCTGGACAAAGCTCCTTGAAGCGAGCGAAGAGCTTGCGCAACGAAGGGACGATGCGATCCCTGTAAATCTCTGGATCAAACTCGCCTGCACAAGTGTCAAGGACTGCAATTGTGTCTGCTCCCGCTCTGGCCTGAAGCGCCATATTTTGCGCCAGTAACTCGAGCAGCCGCTCATTAAACCCATCAAAACGCCCGTCCTTGATGCCAAGTTGAGTCTTTTGAAGTCCGCCGGCATGACTGCCTTCGACCGCGTAGGCAAAGAGAGTGCAAGGGCCGCCCACAAATCCAAGCAAAGCCTTGGTCTCAGGCAATGCTTTGCGAACCAAGCGCATGGCTTGAGCTTGAAACTGGAGCTGATCGAGGAGCTTTATGCCGCCATCATTAAGTTTCTTTAAATCCCCTAGGGTCTCAAGATGCCAGCCTAATTGAGGTCCCGGATCGTATTTGAGCCCCATGCCCATCGCTTCGAGCGGAAAGAGGAGATCTGAGAAAAGAATCGCCGCATCGAAATCAAAATCCTGAATCGGGCCCATCGTTGTCTCGCAGGCAGCCTCGGGAATCTTACAAAGCTCCATGAACGAGTAGCGTTCTTTCAGCTTTTGATAATGAGAATGGTACCGGCCAGCCTGCCGCATCAACCACACCGGTGGACGACCCTGATTCTCTCTCCTAAGTGCGGCCTGCATGAGGTTCATGATGTTTCTCCTTGCAGCTGGTAACCCACGCCGCGGATGCTTTTGATGATTTGCGGATTCTCAGCATCGGACTCAATGAGCCTGCGAAGCCGCATAATAAAATTATCGATCGTTCGTGAGGTCGGAAACTCGTTTTCCGACCAAACATGGTTAAGGATCTCG
>CAZGCK010000109.1:0-9548 GCA_964524175.1 uncultured Bacteriovoracaceae bacterium
CCTCATTTTGGGCAAACGCATCGTAGTGCCACCACTCATGAGGGTTTTGGATAAATCCCGCGCCCGTCATCGCACGCCTCAAGACAAGCCGGTTCTCCAGCTGAGCCGAAGTCAGTTCTCCAGATCGAAGATACTCCGCTTCGAGTTTAGGCTGCGAACGCGGATGAAACTCGTCAAACGCCGTGCCCATGTCCAACGGGACTCCTTTGTCATCGGCAATCGTGAGGTCGACCGCGCAACCGTAGTTGTGCATCGATCCGCGATCTGGGTTCGCAACGTAGATCTCGTGGGGCGTGTCTTTGACATAGTTCCATAGCACGCGTTGGATTGAGCGAGGACGAAGCGCATCGTACACAAGAATGCGATAGTTGGGATGCGCTTGTTGGACTTGTTGAGAGGCATCGCGAAGCTTCTCTGCGGTCAGTCGATGAAGGAAAGGCTCACAAAACGCCGAATAGACGTTCTTTTGCATGAAGTTGTCTTCGGTCGCGTATTTGAGGTCGATGCGAATGTCGGGAAGTGTGCGGAGATCGACGAAGTCCGGATCAGTTTCGAGCTGGGCGAGAGTGAGTGCGAGCGAAGAAGGCATAGGGTGAGGTTTTTTTTAATTTAAAACTTCGTAAACGAGTAGATGCTCCGCAAAGCCAATGCAAATGCCAATGCCTACTCCTCAAACGCCTTCTCAAGCAGCGCCTTCTGCTCTTTCTCATGCACCTTGGGAGAACCCACGGCAGGGGCGGCGCCGACATCGCGTCCCACGTAGATGATCTGTTTGCCGCCAGTTTGCGTGGCAAAATGATCGAGCCCGCCATTCCAAGTGTTGAACACGAAGCCCCAAGCGCCCATGTTGCGCGGCTCTTCTTGCGCCCAAACGATCTGCTTAGCGTTCTTGTACTTGTCGAGCACTCCTTTGAGCATGGAGTGTGGCCAAGGATAGAGCTGCTCAATGCGGACAAGGGCAACGTTCTTGGTCTTGCGAGCGGTGCGCTCAGCGAGCAAGTCATAGTAGACCTTGCCTGTGCAGAGAATGACTCGTGAGACGGCGGCGCGATCGGCATCGCTCTTGATCTCGACGTCGTCGAGCACTTCTTGGAAGCTGCCCTTGGAGAGCTCGCTCAACTCAGAGATCGCCTGCGGATGGCGTAGGAGGCTCTTGGGTGACATCACGACCATGGGCTTGCGGAATTCGCGCTTCACTTGCCTGCGAAGCGCATGAAAAACCTGCGCCGGAGTGGTGAAGTTGCAGATCACCATATTGTACTTGCCGCAAAGCTGGAGAAAGCGCTCGAGCCTTGCGCTTGAGTGCTCGGGCCCCTGGCCTTCGAAACCGTGAGGCAAGAGAAGCGTGAGGCCGCTCATGCGCTGCCATTTGCTCTCGCCGCTGGAGATGAATTGGTCGATGATGACTTGAGCGCCGTTTGCGAAATCGCCAAACTGCGCTTCCCAGATGACAAGCGCCTGCGGGTCGGCGAGCGAGTAGCCATACTCGAAGCCCATAACGGCGGTTTCGGAGAGGTGGCTGTTGTACACTTCGAACTCGGCTTGTCCTTCGCGAACGCGCTTGAGTGGGCAGTAGGCTTCGCCAGTTTCGAAATCGTTGAGCACTGCATGTCGATGCGTGAACGTGCCGCGTTCGGCATCTTGGCCGGAAAGACGCACGAGATGGCCTTCGTTCAGCAGGGTTGCGTATGCGAGCGTCTCGGCGTTGCCCCAGTCGATGCCTTTGCCTTCGGTCACGGCCTTGAGGCGAGCTTCGAAGAAGCGGGCGAGCTTGGAGTGCAAGTTGAAACTAGAGGGGATCTGGTTCAGCTTTCCGGCAATCTCTCGAAGCTGCTTCTCATCTACACCGGTCGCGACGGACTTGAAGATGTCAGCTTCGGTGGGGCGCTTGAGGGATTTCCAGCGGCCTTCAAAGACTGAGGGGTTGGGATGTGGAGCTTCGGCCTTGGCGATGGCTTGGGCGGCCGTGAGCTTGGCGGTGATGTCTTCGACGATTTTTTGGCCTGTGCCTGCGGGGATCGCTTGCGAGGCCTCGAGTTTCTGCGCGTAGAGATCGCGAGTTGAAGCGTGTGCCTTGATCTTCTTGTAGAGCAGCGGCTGCGTGAACGAGGGCTCGTCGCTCTCATTGTGGCCGTGCTTGCGATAGCAGATGAGGTCAATGAAAACGTCTTTCTTGAACTTCTGGCGATACTCAATGCTGAGCTTAGCTGCGAACCAAACGGCCTCAGGCGCGTCGCCGTTGACGTGAAAAATCGGCGTCTCGAGCATCTTCGCTAGATCCGTCGAGTAGGAGGTCGAGCGCGAGTCCTTGGGCGAGGTCGTGAAGCCCACCTGGTTGTTGATCACGATGTGCAGCGTGCCGCCCGTGCCGTAGCCAGGGAGCTGCGAGAGATTGAGGGTTTCGTAGCAAACGCCTTGGCCTGCGAACGCGGCGTCGCCGTGGATCTGGATCGGTATGACCTGCGTGCGATCACGGTCTTTTAGGTAGGTTTGCTTGGAGCGCGCGATGCCTTCGATCACGGGGTTGACGAACTCAAGGTGGCTGGGGTTGTTGGCGAGCGAGAGATGCAGCGGTTTGCCTTTTCTCGTCTTGAAGTCGGCCGAGTAACCCATGTGGTATTTGACGTCGCCCTCGCCGAGGGAAAGGTCGGTTTTGTAGGTGCCTTCGAACTCCGTGAAGATGTACTCGGGTTTTTTTCCAAAGATATGCGTGAGCACGTTGAGGCGCCCGCGATGAGCCATGCCGAGCACGAATTCTTTCGCGCCGAGCTCTGCGCCATACTCGAACATGCAGTCGAGCGCAGGGATGACGCTCTCTCCGCCTTCGACGGAGAATCGTTTTTGGGCTACATATCTAGTATGTAAGAATCGCTCGAAGCCTTCGCTCTCGCTCAAGCGGGTGAGGATAAACTTCTGCGTGTCTGCGTCGAGGGACTCGCGATTGCGAGAAGACTCCATCTTGCTCTGCAGCCACTCGCGCTCGGCTGGATTTTGGATGTGCGTGAACTCTACTCCGATGTAGCCGCTGTAAGTTTCGCGCAAGCGCGTGATAATGTCCGCGAGTTTGGCAGGCCCCATGCCGATGAGCTTGCCCGCGGTGAACGTTTTCTGTAGATCCGCCGGAGAGAGCTGAAAATGCGAGAGCTCGAGCAGCGGATGCGACGTCTGCGCGGGGGTGAGCGGATCAAGGTCAGCGAGCAGGCGACCGAGCTCGCGGTAAGCCGTGATGAGCTGAGCGACTTTGGCTTCGGCGCTGAGATCGAGGCCCGTGCTTGGCAAAGCAGCGGGTACGGGAGCTGCGTGAGCCGCTCCACTTCCATTGCCGTTCGAGACGGCGTGCGTTTCAGCAAAGTCGGTTCCGAGTTCTAGGCCTTCAAAAAAATAGCGCCATGATGCATCGACCGAATCCGGGTCTTGGGTGAACCGCGAGAGCATCTCGTCGATGTATTCCGCGTTCGTGCTTTTTAAGTAGCTGAATTTTTCCAAGAGAAATGCCTTTCGCTGAAGAATTTCCTACTATTAGGATGGCCACGCAGTGCGGGTCAAGCGTGAGTTGTGCAAAGCATTGGCTATCAGAAAATTCTACACCGGCTCCTTTATTTCGAATCTAGGCAAAATGCGCCGGGTCAAGTGCTCGTTTAGGTAGAAGCTGCGAGTCATTAGAAATAGGGGTGTGGGTCAACCTCTGGATAGGGGTAGCAGAGAGGTTTTCTGCGCGCGGTTCCGGAGTTGGGTGTTTTTGGGTGTGAGCTGGGTGTCCTTCTAGGTGAGAGTTTATCGAGAACCTCCTTGGCGTGACGACTTTTGCTCGGCCCGAAGTCCGGGGCGTTTCTCGCACGTTGGTTTTGTTTTCGAGGTTGATGATTCTTCTCGATCTTTTTGGGCCATGAGTTCAGCCTTTTCTGCGTTTTCAGGGCGGTTGCAACCGTTCAGAAGCCGGGTGGGCTTACTGGCGAACGTCGAAAGACTGGGGTGCAAAGACTAGAGTGCGAACCTCGAAAGACTGGGCTGCGAAGACTAGAGTGCGAACCTCGAATGACTAGAATGCAAAGACTAGGCTGCCATGAATCGAACGATTGAGGGCGGATCATGGGAGATTCTTTTTAGGGCCTCTCAGTGGAAGAGATATTTAATTTATAAAAATTGTATGGTCAACAATCGAAAGAATGTACGTGAAATAATTTATTCAATTATATTAAATGCTTAAAATGTTGACTCCTGCAGGGTTGGCTTGCCAGTCTACTTCTATTCAAGATGCCTATTCTGAGCCCTAAACGGCTGCGTGCGGCCACCGTGTTTCTAGACTTTGTGCTGTTTAGTCTGGCCTTGATCTGGTTTTTGGGGGGCATTCCTTGGCACGACCGCACGATTCTGCGTCATGGGCCGGATCTAAGGCGCGTGATGCTTGGTGTGGCAGGACTTGCGGCGTTAGCTTGGCCGGAGTTGCGTGCGCGAAGTATTTGGCTGCGCATGGGGTTTGGTTTTTGGCGGTGGCTCGAGACTCGACGCGGTCGATGGGCCGCGCTGGGAGTGGGGTGTTTGCTTGCCTGCGTGATCGGTGTGCTTCAGGCATTAGCGCTTAGGTACACGATGTATGACGTGGGCTTGTACCATCAAGTGTTTTGGGCGGTGTCGCAGGGGCATGGATTTTTGAGTACGATCAGTGGTGCGGGCAATTATCTGCTCGATCATCTTTCGGTGTCGTATGCGTTGTTTGCACCGCTGTTTAGTTTGACGGGAGGTTCGCCCCTGGTGTTGCCCGTGCTGCAGCCCTTGTTGATTTTTAGCGGAGTGGCAGCTTGGGTATGGCTGGCTGAACGTTTGCCTTCGCGATGGCCCGAGACGCTGGCCGCAGCTGCGACATTGTTTGGGCTGACTTTTGATAGCTTGTGGGGAAATCTCCGCTGGGGGTTTCACGATACGTCGATTTATTTTGCGGCCATGTCTTGGGCGTTTGCTCTGCTTTGGCGATTTCGAGTGGGGGCGTCTTCAGAATTAGATGTGCTTGGGGGAGGGGAGCGGGTTTCAGATCGTGCTGGATTGCATGCACGCGCTGGCGCTCATTTATTTGACGAGACGGACCAGGGCAGAAGCTCTGAGGCCCTGCTCAATACGAGCAGGACCCCGGCGTGGATGGTGCCTGTTGTGCTCGCTTTGATTTGCGTGGCGGCTGGATCAAAGGAGATTGAGCTTCTTGATGCGGGCATGTTTGCCGGAGTCTGGGCTTTTTTTGAGTGGAAGCGTGGGCGGAGGGGTTGGGCTTTGGGATTAGTGGGCTTCGCGCTCAGTTTGTTTGCGGTGTTTGTATGGTTTGAGAAGCTTCAGCACCCAGCGGACAAGAATTATTTTAATCGGTACTACTCTTATCTAGGCAATGACTTAGGAACTTTTTTGCGTGTGTTGTTCTTGTCACCGTCGAAAATTGTTGAAGCCGTCGGTGCGGGTGCATTGATTGGGTATGGGTTGACGGTTTTCTTGCCTTGGTTGTTTCAACCATTGGCATGGTCGCGCAGGCGCGCTTGGCCGTGGCTGCTTGTGATCTTGCCTTCGCTTGCAAGCGCAGCTCTATCGACGGATGTGTCCTTGCGCGGGCGCGCGTTTCATTACGTGCTAGAGCTCTGGCCCATTCTGGCAGTGTTGACTCTTGCGGCGCTCGCTAGACGCGAGTCCGCGCGGTGGCCGATAGCGTGGGCGATGCTTGCTTTGCTTGCTTGGAGTCACGACCCGATCGGTAATCTACGCGAGTACGGTTCGCAAGCAGCGCACGCGAGCGAGGTGCGTGCGCGGTTCGCTGAGGTTCCCTCGGGCGATAGTGTGATTGCGGATGAGCAGTCGGGAACTTGGCTCGCGAATCGACTTGAGGTGACTCGTTGGGCCTCGCTGATTCCGTGGGAAGGGCGTTGTCCTCAGTGGGCGGTGTTGGTGGGGCCGGATGCTGAGGAGCGGATGAGGCAACTTTGCGGCGCGCAGGGGCGATGGGACATTGTGTGGCGCGCAGGGGAGTGGGTGGGGCTCAGGCGCGCAGTGAGTGGTGGCGCGCAGTGAGTGGTGGCGTGCAGTGAGTGGTGGCGTGCAGTGAGTGGTGGCTTTGGCGCGCTTGCGACGTCATAAATTTTAGTAAATCCAAGCTCCTCGGAAAAGTTCGCTGATCGCGAAGTTTTTGGGTGCTCAGCGAGCCTGAGGGGGCAAAAACTTCGCATTTCACGAACTATTTGGGTTCTCTCAGTCGCGGATCGCATAAGATTTGAAGGACCGCTCGAACTGCAAGCTGCTCTGCACTGGAGGGTTTCCTGCGCTTGAGTGTTTGAAACTGACGAGCCGTGACACCCATGAGTTTTGCTAGGCGCTGAGTTTCTCGAATTTTTAATTGCGAGGCTGACTGCGCGATCAGTTTACGAATCTGATACGTTTTGAGACCGGACGATTTTGAGCTGCGAGTGGCGATGGCAGCAGCTTGGATCAGAGAAGAGAGTTCAAGGATGACTTCGGGGGCACAATAAGGTGTTACCCAGGGAGTTCCCTCAACTTGGGTAGAAGGATCGGCAGAAATATACTGGTGCAAAGCTCTTGGCATCATCCCTTTCTGGATCCTGAGGAGCTTGGCTAGTCCATCTAGGTCCATCCAACAGGGATGGGTGAGGCCAGCCAGGTCGCGGTGGGTAGACCACTCCCATTGCAGCGGATCATTGCATAAATGAGAGCGGCAGGGGTTGAGGTGGACATATCGAATCCGCCTTTTGAGGTGCAAAATGTCTGAAATGGGCTCAGATGCGTGAGGTTTGCCCCAAACGGACTGCCCCGGAAAATGTCTTCTTGCCCATGCTCGAAGTTCGATCGAGAGCTGGGTGCGCGTGATGCTCAGGTGAGGCGAAGCGAGAACGATGTGGATGTGGTTGGGCATGAGTACGCAGGCCATGACTTTTGGAAATCGTCGCATGAGGCGATTCCAAAGGTCGGCGCAGGCCTCGCGTGTTGTCAGTGGTCGAAGTGATCCATGGGCACGAACGTCTAGTTGGTAGTATTTGGCATTGATGGCTGTTTGCATGCAGCGAGCAATGCAAGGACAGTGCGCTGTTTTGGCCGGAAAATAAGGAAGTGGGAGCAAGAACTAAGTCAGTCGATCCTGGTTTCGGACTAGTCGAGGCTTTTAGCTGCTCCCGCTTGGGAGTAATTTTCAGACCCTTGTTGATCGCCATTCCTATAAAAGTTCGCCAGATGCGAACTTTTATCCCCCTCAGAAGCACTGAGTCCCGGAAAACTTCGCATTTCGCGAACTTTTCCGGGGCTCAGTGCCCGGCTCAATCATTTCCTAGCAATCACCTCGGCCCAAAACGGCCCATATTCGCACACATACCGCGACCAGCGTCCGGGCTCCTCGGCCGGCAATCGCTTCAGTGCGTGTGGACCAAACGGTAGGTCGATCCCGCGCGAGAGCTGGTCGCGATCTACGTCGCGCTCCTCGCCTTCGTACTTGGCGAGTGCGGCGGCGCCATCGGGATTGAAGTGGCGGGTGAACACCATCGCATCCATTGTCTTGACGGTTCTCCAAGCCGCTTCTGTACGCCCAGGTAAATCGAGCGTGCGAGTGAGATCCCACTCGGGATGCCGCGCCGAAAGCAGCACCAGTACATCAGGCACAAATGGCTGCCAGAGCTTGAGATCCGGGCGGTCCGCGAGCGGACCCAGTCCTCGCTCGATGCAGTCGACCCAGTTGTCATACATAGTCCATGTGTAACCAGGACCGATTTTGCGCTCTTGGATGCCCGTCGCGATCACGGAGATCACCGCCATCGCAAATGCAGCGATCACCAGTCCGTGAGTCGCGCGCTTGCGCCCGCAGTCCCAGAGTCGCGTCACGCTCAATCCCACCCATGGCCAGTACGTTGCGTGGCAAAGCGTGATGAACCAGATCTCAGGTTTGGTCGCCCAGAGAAAAAAAGCGCTTGCGAATCCAACCATGCCTGCGAGCAAGGTTCCAGTGTGGCCTTTGCGTTCGCGCCCGAAAAGGGCCGCAACTCCTACCATGAAGAAGAGAACTGCCCAAAAGATGAGCTTTCCAGAATTAAACATTTTTGGCCATCCGGTCGCGTTCCCATGATCCACAAATAAGCTGTGAAAAATCATGTACGGATTAGCCATCCAGATATTGAAGTGACTCAATCGATTGAGTTGCTCGCTCATCTGCTCGATGAACGGACCAAAATGCGCAAAAACATAGATGATCCAAGGCACCAAGAGCGACGCTGTTCTCCATGCCACTCCCAAGAGACGTGACCAAGCCGTCTTGTGATCCGCCGTCCACGCCAGAGCAAGAGCAGTGGCGGGCACCAGATATCCCGCCTCAAAATGAAAATAAGCCATCAACGCCAGCGTCACCGAGATCCGCCAAGCGGCCCGCGGCCAGGCCGTGGCGCCCTGGTCAACTCCCAGGGCGTCGGCGGTTTCTTGCCTATAAATCTCGCGTAAAACAAAAACCCAGCCCAGCCCGATCCATGCTTCGGTTCGGATCGCCATTGTCCCCCAGCGCATGATGGGGTCCCAGAGCGCCGCAAACGCCAGTACCGAGGCGCTGATTCGCGCTTTGCGACTGTCTACGCGAGTCGAGAAAATCTCGATCCACCATTTCCACATCAAGAATGCCCAAGACAGTAGCCCCACTAAATTCACTGCGCGAATCATCAGCGGAGGGTCTAGCAATTTCCCGAGCCCGAGTCGCGACGCGATCCCAAGCAGCGCCGGTAGTCCTGGCATGATGTTGAAGTTGGCATCGTCGTAACTCGGCACGAACGCTGCTTGCGCATGCATCCGCCACTGCGGAGGCCAGTTGATCAAATCGAGTCCGGGCAGGTAAAACGCCGATCCATCCGCCCATGGCACGGGCACAAAGGAGATTCGCCCACCCAAGAAACACGCAGCCGTCGCTGCTAACGCAAGCGCGGCGCCAATTTCCCAATTTCTGGAGTTCGTCAACGCTTAGTGGCTCCGTTCAAGGGTCCGCTGACCAGGGCTTCGGATAGCACGCGACCCTCAGAGTGGCTCGGTGGCATGACCTGGGTGAGAAAGCTCAGTGTCGGCGCGATATCGACTACGCGAGCGTACTCAGGATGGTACCCAGCTTTGATCCCGGGACCCACCAACATCAAGGGCACGACACTATCGTAGTTGTAACCGGTTAGATGCGCGACGGGATCCTTGTCTTCAACTGTGTAGAAGGACCGGGGGATCAACATCACGTCGCCACTCCGGCCCGGATAATAGGTTTTGAGTATTTGGCGTGCATAGATCTCGGGCGGAAGCTTGCGCTCTTCATAATCCTTGAGGCTCACTGCATACGCAGCTCCGGGGGTCGTGAGGATTTGGCGTTTGACCTCGGCAAGAACGGCGCTCAGCTCTACCTTGCGCTCAGCGATCGCATTGCGGCTCAGATAAATATTGAAGTCGTGGTTGTATTGCACCCACTTGTCGCCGTCTGGCTTGCCAAATTTATCTATGAGCGCTGCCTCGAGTTTCTCGGTCAGTTTCTTCTCATTGATTCTTCCTGCGTCAAT
>CAZGCK010000109.1:9558-12312 GCA_964524175.1 uncultured Bacteriovoracaceae bacterium
TGTGCTTTGGCCCAATCGGGATCAGGAGCAATTCCGTGATCTGCAGTGAGTACGATCACGACATTCTTCAAGCCTCCGGGCAGGTTCTTGCGCACATGATTGAGGAGACGAGAGATCTGGCGATCTCCTTCGATCGTCATCTCTTCCATCTCGCGACTGTTGGGACCAAATGCGTGTCCCATATAGTCGTGGCTGGCAAAACTCACGCCCAGAAGGTCCGGTGCGGTGCCTCTCCCCAGCTTATAGTGGTCAAACGCGGCCTGAGCGGCGTTGGTCGTGACTTCTAGGCCGTAGGGTGTGGACAGCGCTGATCTTGCTGTCACCGGCATGATGTGAGGGAATCCTGGGCCGAGATTCCACGTATCCATGTAGGGGCGATGCGTAGGGTCCGAGAGGCCCGTGCCTTCGCCTTCAGCTTTCCAATGGATCGTATCCTGGTCCCGCTTGCGGAGTTGCCCGTTGAGCTTAACCATCCAATCTGGAAGTTTGCCATCCTTGAGGTAGTAAGTGCTCGAGACCCATTGAGATGGAGTGCCCGCTGTCCACATCGCGAGATCGGCACGATGGCCTCCTAGCATGATGGCAGAGCGATCCTTCAAGGCTAAGGTCACCACGCGCGAGCCGAACCCGGCATTCTTGAGTTCATCTCCTAGCGTTGTCGCAAGCAGGTTCTTGGGTGAGGTTCCAGTATGAGCTTTCTGAGGTGCGTCTATGGCCTTATGATTTGGATCCTCGGCGCAATAGACGCTTTCGCCAGTGGCAGGGTCGTTCCAATGATTGACGGGGATTCCCGTTTGATAAGGCGGGGCGCCGGTTAGAATGGTCGCGTGTCCGGGACAAGTCATGTTTTGAATCACATCATACTGAGCGATGGGGTAGTACGCACCCTGAGTCATCAGATAGCTAAAGCCACCGACATCTCCGTTTTTTTGTCTGACGGGTAGAAAACGCTTTTCGAAGCGCAGCAGATAGTCTGCGCGGAATTGATCAATCACGAGTACCAAGACCAGTTTAGGGCGCGGTGGCAAGATACGCGGCCCAGGTTCGGCAGCAGAAGCGATCGATGAAGCGAGTAGGAGAAGCGACAAGGTGAGTTTCGGGTTCATGCATCAATCATCTCTGTAAAATACCCGCAAATCAACGAAGGACAGAGTGGATCGTGTGAAGTATAAGTGAGAGCAACTCAACAGGGGGTACTTGATCTATGATTCGTCGTTCAATGTCTTTTGCTTTGACGCTTGTTGTCCTACTTGGAATGGTCGCAGCTCCGCGAGCGCAGGCTCTAGATCTTGCCGCTGTGGGTGTGTTGACTATGCCGAGACACTCAACCGATGCTTTGACGCCCACTCAATCACTTTCGGGTAAGGTCACTCCTGGATTTGGAGGGTTGCTCAGCGTTGGGATGATCCCACTCTTGATGGACATCCAAGTTGGCGTGCTCTACGCACCCAAGAAATTCACAATCACTGATAGTGCCGCAACTGGAGTTGAGACGTCTCTTTCGTACAAGGCGCTGGAGATCCCAGTCTTGGCGAGGTTCACGTTTTTACCGATCGTCTCGTTTGGCGCGGGTGCGTATTATGCGAAAGCGATCGGCTCTGTCGATACGGAGTTCAAAACCCCAGCGAGCACGACAAATTTGACTGTTAATTATGATCAGCTCAAAACTAATACATCTGATCTCGGTCTTGTCGTCAGTGTGGATGCCAAGATTGGTCTGATGCCTGGCTTTAGCCTGCTTGTTGACGTACGCCAGCTCTGGGGTTTGACAAACCTCGATACCGGCGCGACGACGACTCGTAATCGCTCGCTCGAGATATTGGCTGGATTAAATTTCGGTTTTTAGCGCGAGGCTGTCTATCGCAATTCCCATCTCTCTTAGCTGATCTAGGTCGATCGCACGCACTGATGGGTGATCAGCGGGCGGAGGGAAACCGGGAATCGGTGGCGGCTCGGGTGCGTACGCGCGATCGGCGTAATCCTTGAGTGGCTGGTTGTCGTATTCGGATTCGCGGGGCTGTTGCATAGATCTAAGTCTTTGCATCAGCTCATGCTCTCTGCGGCGATCGTCAGTGGCTTCGTCGAACTTGGCCATTGCTTCGGAGAGGCGTGGGTCACGGGACGCGTAAGTTGGCGTCGCTGCTTCGCGAGGCGGTGCTTCTGCGCGAACGGGAGGGCGAGCCTGTAGTTCGCCCATCTTGGCTTGGAGGCGCATGTACGCCTCATTGAGCCTGCTATTCTTGTCCGCGAGGCTGCGATTGAGTTCGGTCATCTCATGCAGTCTGCGCTTAGTTTCCTGGATTTGGTCAAACTGATGAGCTGAGTTCTGCTCATGTTGCTGAATCGTGCGAGTCGTGTCGCCGTAAGCGGATCGATACTGAGCGGTTTCGTCCTCGGCTTTGCGAATCGCGGCTTTGAGGGCGCGCTCCTGCGATTCATGGCTAGCGATCGCCGCCATCCATCGTTTTTCTCGCTCTGCTGAGTCGGCGCGTGCGCGTTCAGCATCGGTGCGCGCCTCTTCGAGTTGAGGGCGAAGTTCAGCGAGCTGGGTCTCAAGGTTCTTGACTTCTTGTCGATTCGCTTCGAGCGCAGCTTTGACTCCTTTGAGCTCGAGTTGCGCGCGTCGTGTAAGCTCACCTCCTTGAGTCTGCGCTTTATCGAGCGCGACTTCGAGCTGCCGAGAGTGATCGAGTTGAGCTTGAAGGCTGTTGCGAGCTTCGTTGTAGTGAAGCTTGAGTTTCTCGTAGTGGGTTG
>CAZGCK010000110.1:0-7819 GCA_964524175.1 uncultured Bacteriovoracaceae bacterium
ATTCTTCCACAAAACAAAAGAACACTGGGTAAGCATCAACTCCCATTTTCGCAGGCCCGACACTCGCTCTGTCGGTAAAGAAGAGGCTCCAGAAGAAGCAGATGCCGCTGAGCGAAACGCACATCTCGCCTACAGCTTGGGTTGGATTAGCGTCGGGCATGCTGGCAAGCTTAACGCCATCGGACACAAAAAGACTTTCGAAGCGATCAATCACCCTGCGGTCGCTACTCTCTCTCAATTGCTCGCCAATCAGCCGCACTTCTCGATTCAAATCGAAGTTCAGATTGGCAACTATGTACCCGCGTTAGGCGTGCACGAGGATTATGAGCTCAAGGACTATGATCTAAACGTTCTCATTAAGCGAGGGCGTCTTAGGCAAATCCTAGGTCCGTGACACCGATGACACTAAGCAAAGCTCTTGTTCTGCTACTCCTTATCCTTGTTCAAAGCGCTCATGCGCGAACTCTCGTGCTTTTTGGTGGAGGAGATCGCCCGTCGGAAGCGGTAGCTCGGTTCATGAATAGCACAGGATTGAGTCAACCCAAGATTCTCGTGATCACTTGGGCGACTGGATCTCCCGAGTCATCCTTGGATTCGATCTCAAAAGATTTGAAAAAGCACGCCAATCCAATCATCCTCGCTGCGCACTCGCCTCCTCACACGGAAGCAGAAAAAAAAGCCTTTCTGCATTCTCTCAATGAAGCTCACGGCGTCTTCTTCTCAGGCGGAGATCAGAATCGCATCATGGATGTCCTTTCGGATTTGGAGCTCATGAGCGCCCTTCGAGATAGGTACAAGCAAGGAGTTTCCTTTGCCGGCACGAGTGCTGGAATGGCTATCATGTCGCCCGAGATGATGACGGGCGGCCAGGAGCCCTACCGCGCTGGGTTGGGTCTCTTGGAAGGAACTTTTGTTGATTCGCATTTTATTCAGCGCGGTCGTGAGATGAGGCTCCGAGCCGCGCTCGCGCGATATCCTCAGTTTTTGGGGATTGGCGTGGACGAGGACACAGCGTTGGTGACCTCAGAGGAGACCTACGCCCAAGTGATGGGCCCTCGGCCCGTGATCGTGTTGGATCCTACTCATTCAAGCACGATCAAAAAAGAAACCCTACAACCCGGAGAATGCTTCGACCTCAAGAAAAGATCTCGGGCGACTTGCTTGGCGACGGCACTCCGCGAGTAACCCAACTCGCCGGATCCAAGGGCTTGAGCCCAATAGCAGCCCTCGCTTCGTCGCATCGAACGTTGCGCTCCCCGTCTTCAAAACTCGCTTGAAAAGTCCGGCACGCACTGGGACGTCGATCGTAAATCGAGCAACCTACGAAGTTGCCAATCTGTCCCTCAAGAGCTACGCACCGAGGCGGAAGCTGATCTGTTCCCCTCATAGCCAGCAGATGAGTAGAAACCGGCTCCGTCAACTCTTCGGGAACATAACGGCTCACGGGCAGTACCTCAGACCAGTGAAAGGAAACTCGATATCGAGCGCAGCAAGCGCCGCATGTTAAACAAGGATGCATCAACCCCAGGAGTGTGGCGCATATCACGTAAGAACTCAAATCACGCACCCGACTATTGTGTCTTCATTTGAGAAAGGGGCGCCACTGCAGTCTTCTGGCAATACGCAGCACACCAAATACGGCCATTTCCGCCAGTTCCTTGACTCAGATTTTATAGATTTTTGACCTAGGTTCACTTACGCAAGTCTGTGAAGTATCCGAGAAGTAATGGATGCCCGGCAAGTTTTGGATCCCCATGCTCGTGTGGATCACCCTAGCTACGCTCGATGCAACTCACGTGTGGGCGCGCCCGCAATGCACGCCCGTACCTCCGACTACTGCCGATCCGATCTGTGGCGATCCATACACCCAGGCAGGATACTGCGCCTGCAAACAACGCCTCGCGAACAAGGATAGGGATCCGCCTGCCTATGAGTCCAAGCGTTGGAAAGGCAAGATCTACAAGCCTCCGTTTCCCAAAGACTGCGAAGACCTCTCGCGACTTAGGCAGCAACGCCTTCGCGACCAAGGTCCTTTGGATCACTTGTCTTGGTCTTACGAGCCCAGCAGAAAGGACACCCTCTGCCAAGGCCAAACAGGAGATCTGAACAGAAGCATTCGAAACTACCTCAACCCGGTCGAACAAACCCAATGCGATCGGGCCATCGACTCGACGGAGCAGATCTTTAGTCTATACAAAGACGCCGACTGCGACGTCCGAAAGATCACTGCAGAGATCATTCGCAATCAAGCTGATTTTGGTTCGGCGACCGTCTTGATCGCTCGAACGTTCGCGCGAGCGGTCGGGCGAAAAAGAGAAGAGGACATGGCCGTCATAGAAGCATTTTGGCGGGATAACGTGGGGGGTCCCTTTGAGGTCGACAGAAAAGGACTTCGCCAGGCAGCTGATCGACTCCGCACTCACGTTGCTGGCGCTGCTTCTCAAATGGCTGAAACCGCTAGACCTCAAGACAAGGACTGGATGGAAACGCTCCAAGGGTTCTTCACTAACGCCTATTTTGGCGCAGGCATTGGTGCCTTGGCTCGAGATCAATCACGCTTTCGGTACCGCATCGAGGAAATCCTAGCCAAGATGCCCGAGAAAGAGCTAGGGGCGTTTCTTCAAAAAGAAGCGGTCGAGCGCGATCTAGGCACCACCGAAAAACTCGAGTACGAAAAGCTCACCCCGTTCGAGGCCAGGATGGTGTTCTTCTACCACACCATCAATCGCTATCTCGAAAAGGCTAAAAAAGACCGCATCCCTACGCCTGAAGTGAACCGCAAGCTCAATCAAATGATCGAAAAACTACAACTCAAATTCACGACCTACCATTCTCCCAATTGGAAACAAGTCATCCCACATGATGGCTATGTCCTGGGCGCGAGCCGCAGAAATGCGGAGACGCTTTTTGACCTCCCTTCCAGCTCTGAGACCACTCCAGGTAGCGGATCCGACTGCTCGCTATTCATCGAAAAAGTTCTCAATCAACTCGGCACCTTCATGCCCAAAGGCAGGGACGTCCGCACGACGACTAACACGGTTGCAGGTGGGCGGCTCGAGGAGATGGACCGTTTTAGAGTCTGCTCCGAAGCAGAGCTCGAGCCTGGAGACATTGTAGTCACAGGTAGCTCTCTCAACAACTCGATCGGGCACACTTTTGTTTATGCAGGCTACGCAGAGAGCAAGACACTCAGCGACCCGCAACCCAGAGTCGTCGAGGCCGTTGGGATGAGCAATCGGACCGTCCGCATCGCTGTTTGGCCGACGATTCGCGGGAAAGAGTCCAACGGGGCGAACTGCCAGAACACGGAGTTCACTCAAACGATGTACTTTGCTCGAAGAGCCAAATGCACGGGGTACTTAGCCAAATGAAAACCCAGTTGATAGCATTTGCATGGGTTGTTCTTCTCTGCCTACCAGTTGTTGCCGGCGCATCTTCTTCGGCTGAGATCACCCGATGGGCAAAAGCTCAGCTCAACACAGAGCTTAGAGGAGAAAACCCTGACCTCCTTCATCTGCGCACCGATTATCCCAATGAGGTCAATATTGTCTCTGGCTACGAGATGGGACCGGAGATCATTTCTGTAGGATCAAAAAAAAGGAATGACAAAGCAACCTTTCACAAGGTGACGATCTTCTTCAAAGTGATCGAACGGATTGGCTTTGACTCGGCCACCTACAAGACACTGAGTCAGGCGACTTCCGCGACGGATGAGGTCGAGCTGATCGTCAAGAGAGATGAAAAAGGCTCTTTGAGCTGGGACTCAAACCTCAACTCTCCCTATGTAAAGCGAGGCTCCGAGAGGCGATTTCTTCCTCGGCGCGTTCGCTAGAGGCGAGGGAGCTGTTTTGAAAACAAGCTCACGCCCTGTCGCCCTTAGTCATTTTACTTTATTTCTTCCCGTTGCACGTCTTTCAGTGCATCTTATAAAATACACACACCTTCTCTCAGACGGAGATCACGATGAGCTCACCGACGACCGGCAAGTTTGCGAAGAACCCTGGCACCAGCTTCATGCGCTCGCTTTGCATGGGCCAAATCGAGGAAGAAATCATCCTCCCCTATCCCAAGCTAGCTGACGGGGAGAAAGAAACCCTCAACGGAATGATCGACTCGCTAGGCTCTTGGCTTTCTGCAAAAGAGCCTGAGTTTCGCCACTGGGATCGCAAAGGCGAGCTCCCGACCGAGTTCTTAAACGAAATGAAACAGCTTGGCTTGTTTAGCCTCATTGTCCCAGAAGAACACGGGGGCCTAGGTTTCAAGAGCGGAGCCTATTCACGCCTGCTCCAAGAAATCGCCAAATACGATGGCTCGGTCGCCATCACTGCTGGAGCGCATAGCTCGATCGGGATGCGCGGAGTTTTGCTTTACGGAACGGATGAGCAAAAAGCCAAATACTTTCCGAAACTCGCCTCAGGCGAAATGATCGCAGCGTTCTGCCTCACGGAACCCGGCGCTGGATCCGATGCGGCTTCGATCTCCACCCAGGCCGTTCGGGATGGCAAAGATTGGCTGATCTCTGGTGAGAAGCTTTGGATCACTAATGGTGGAATCGCCGGTTTTTATACTGTCTTTGCCAAGACTGAAGGCCCCGAAGGTCACATGACCGCTTTCATCGTGACACGCGATCAAGAAGGCGTCTCGGTCGGACCCCATGAAGACAAGATGGGTCTAAGAGCCAGCTCCACGACCACAGTGAGCTTTGACAAGGTACGAATCACGCCAGAAAATGTGCTCGGAGAAGTAGGTAAAGGCTTCAAGGTCGCCATGGGCATTCTCAACAGCGGCCGCACGGGCTTAGGCGGCGGCTGCGTGGGTTCGATGAAACATTGCATCGAGCTCGCCACCAAACAGGCCAAGCAACGTGTTCAGTTCGGAAAACCTATTGCCGAGTACGGCCTGATCAAACAGAAGATCGGGCACATGGTCGTTGAGTGCTATGCTACAGAGTCAGTCGTGAACCTCGTCGCAGGGCTAGTCGATCAAGGCTACCAGGATTACTCGATCGAAGCAGCCATCAGCAAAGTGTTCGCAACCGAGTGCCTTTGGCGAACAGCCGACGAAGCGCTGCAAGTGGCGGGCGGGAATGGCTACATGTGCGAGTTCCCCTACGAGCGTATCCTGCGCGACTGCCGCGTGAATCGAATCTTCGAGGGTACAAACGATATCTTGCGGCTGTTTATCGCTTTGAGCGCAATGAATGATGTCGGCAAGTCGCTCAAGGAGCTTAGCAGCTCGCTTGAGGGGATTTTCAACGACCCGATCAAGGGTTTCGGCGTTCTATCGAGTTACGCGCTTCGAATGGCCGCTCACACCACCGGCGTCGGAGGCACAAAAAAGGTATTTACGCAGCTCCATCCCTCTCTCAAGTCTGCCGCTGCGATTTTCGAAGAAGGCACCTCGGACCTTGCCATCGCAGCCGACCGCATCTTGCGCAAGCATGGCAAGAACATCATCGGAAAGCAGTTTGCCTCGAAGCGACTCGCTGACATCATGATCGACTTGTTCGTTTTAAGCGCTGTATTGAGCCGCGTTGACTCCTCCATCAGGGAGAAGGGCCTAGACAAAGCCAAGCAAGAAATAGAAATTCTCGAGGTCTTCTCGGGCCAAGTCCGCCGCCGCACTAAAGGCAATTTTGGCAAGATCGACAACAATGACGACGAGCTGATCAAGGACCTTGCGGATCACGCCTTGGAGAACGAGAAGTACTCCTGGGACAACCTCTAGCGCGAGGCGGGCGACCGCTTCTCGAAGTAGTCGTAGTTCAGGTACTCGCGGTACTGCTGAGTGCTGATGTAGTCGTTTGCATGAAGATCGCCGAGCACTCGGCGCAGTTTCTTGCGATTCTTGCCTGAGAGATTGTGGTTCTCAAAAATCGTGAAGTGCATCTTTCGAGGCGAAGGAAGCATCAACGCGATGAAGGCGCCTTCGGCCGCATTGATGTCCGTCGGGCTTTTCTCAAAATAGTGTCGCGAGGCCTCTCCTATACCGTAGAGATCGGGGCCGAGCTCCGCAATGTTGAAATAGATCTCGAGGATCTGGTTCTTCTGAAAGCGCTTTTCGAGCGCATTCGTGATCAGAATCTCCTTGGCTTTGCGGATCACTGATTTTTCGTCGCTTAGGAACAGGTTCTTCACCACCTGTTGACTGATAGTACTTGCTCCGTATTCGTACTTCTTCTTTTTGAGGTTCATGATCGCCGAATTCACGATCGCATCGTAGTTGATCCCTGCATGCTCGAAGAACGTCGAATCCTCGCTCATCACGACGCTATAGAGAAAATTGCGGTTCACGGAGTCGATGTCCACCCAGCGCAGCTTCCTGGATGAGTCCTCGCGCCGCTTGTCGACGCGTTTTTCGGCGAGCGCCTTGAGCTGATCAAAGTCCATGTTCGCTACTTGGGGCAACGAGCGCAAAAAATAAAACGTATAAGCGCCGAACCCCAGGCACGCCAGCAGCACGCAAAAACCAATACTGAAACAGAGCATTTTGAACGCGCGATAAGGGCTCGTCGCGACGAACACCAGCTTTTGGATCAGTAGACCTACGAAACTTGCTCTTTGGGGCCTAGGCTTGCTGAAGATCACAAAGAGCTTATCGGCCGCTCTCGTTCTCAGCTCAATGCCAGAAGCTTGACAGCCTCTCGAATCCTAGTTTTGAAGCGCTTTGAGGTGACCAAGAAGCTTGCGGGCGCCAGCGTCGTTATGAAACGCAATCGCCAAAGAAAGCCTACGAACCTGGTGCGCAGGCAATACCCCTGGGTGAGCCCGATCGAACTCAAAGACTTGCTCTGCTTGGCCGTGAAGCTCGCGAGTGGCAGAGTCCATGGACAAGGTCCAGGCCCCCACTGACAAACTCACAAGACTCAAACTGATGATTACCCATGTCTTCTTCACACCCCTAGATAGAGCAAGCCTCAGGCCACCGCATAAGAAGCGCAAAACCATAAAAATCGACGCCCTGCGAGCCTCCTCACACTCCCTCGCTGTCCAAAGATTAGACAGCTGAAAACAGAGTTCCTTGACTTGCATAAATACTGTAGTAATCACAGTTACAGTATCATTTCTCAACCACTCACAAAAGGAAGCCCCATGAAACTCTATTACTCGGCCGGATCTTGCTCGACCTCCTGCCACATCACCCTAGAAGAATCCGGCCTACGCTACGAAGCCATTCAAGTCGATTGGGACAACAAGGCCGACCCAAACATCGCGCTCATCGCCCAGCTCAACCCGCTCGGCACCCTGCCTGTCTTCATCACCGACGAGGGCAAACAGCTCGATCAGAATGTAGCCATTCACACTTACATCGCGGAGCGCGCTGAGGGACGCGATCTACTCCCACCCGCAGGCACCAGCGAGCGCGCTCAAGCCATGAATTGGCTTTCGTTCGTGAATTCAGATCTCCACAAAGGTATCGGCGGCCTTTTTAGCGTCCCTTACATTTCTGAAGACAAAAGCGTTCAAGAAGCCGCACGCAAGTACATGGTCAATGAAGCAAACAAGTACATTGCCTATGTAGACAGCAAGCTCTCGGGCAAAGATTATCTGATGGGCAAGACCTTCACGCCTGCCGACGCGTACGCCTTCGTCGTCCTAGGCTGGACTCAATGGCTGGACATCCCCCTGGCGCCTTACAAGAATGTTCAGGCCTACCTAGCACGCGTAGCTTCTCGCCCCTCAGTGGCAAAAGTTCTTAAGGAAGAAGGTCTCGTCTAGCTTGTCAGCCAACACGCGCTTTGCGATCGCCGTCCATATTCTGGCGGTTCTCGGGTTTCTCGAGAAACACGGCGTCGCTCGCGCGTCGTCGGAGCAGATCG
>CAZGCK010000110.1:7829-12157 GCA_964524175.1 uncultured Bacteriovoracaceae bacterium
ATTCGCACGATGCTTCGAGAGCTAAAAAGAGCGCGGTTGATCATCTCTAAAGAAGGCAAAGGCGGAGGGGTGCGCTTAGCTCGCCCCTCCGCCCAGATTTCGCTTCAAGATATTTTCGCCGCAGTTCGAGAGAAGAGCGTCTTGGCGATTCGAGACAAACCGGCCTTCAAGCCATGCCCTGTCAGCCGAGGCATGCGAGAAGCCTTCACGGAAGTCGCAACCGAAGTCGATAGCGCGATCGCACAGGTCCTAGGCCGCAAAACTCTTTTAGAATTAGTTCAGCGCCTCGATTCCTAGCTCTTGCGACGTCCATGACTTGGGATTTCAGGCTTTTGAACCCAATCCCATCCCCTTCTGCCAAAAATAGCGCGAGACAAAAAGCAATCCCAACATCACAAAAGGCATCACGACTTTTGCCGGCTCATCTCCTGCGCCCACATGGGAGTACGCCGCACCCAAAAAGAGGAACGTGAATCCCGCGTAAGCCCACTCTCTTAAAACCCGAAGCGGGCTATAGAGCAGCGCCAAACCACCCAAGAGCTTTGCAACCCCTAAGATCGTCGCGAAATAAATGGGGTATCCCAAGTGCGCCATCCCCTCCATGTTTTGAGGCTGACGCGAGAGAAGTCCTGCCGCAGCCATCAAACTCAACAGTGCAACAGGCGCCGTGCAAACCCAATAGATGACCTTCTGTTTCATTCCGTTTTTCCTTAGAGGTTCACGACGGGTTTGAATCCACCCCAGAACATGCGCATGCCATCAAATGGCATGTCATCTGGACCCATGAACTCGGCCATCCGCGGATCGCTCATCACCTTCTTCATCACGCGATTGCGATCTGCGCGAGATTTGTAGGTGGCCCATGAAAAGAAAACGACTTCACCCTTCTTAAGCTTAACGCTCTGAGGAAACGAGGTGACTTTGCCCGCTTTCACGTCATCGGCTTTGCATTCAACGTAGTCGATCGCGCCATGATCGATCCATACTTTGCCGGCGATTTTCGCCCACTTTTTGTAGGTATTGAGTTTTTTGATAGGTACCGGAAGAATGAATCCATCAACGTAGCCGAATTTTTTTTTCATATTTCTCTCCATTGGTTTTGAGCACTAGAGCCTAAGTTTCGGTCAGCTTCTTTAAATTTGAAAGTCCCTTCTCAAACATCCCACCTACCACTTGATCCATGTCCATGAAGACGCAAATGGCTCGCCCCAGAAATGAGTTCTTGCCCTTGACCTTCCAAGTCACTTGAGTCTGATTGCCCACCGACTGCATGAGGTATTCAGCGTCTTGAGTCATGTTCATGGGCTTGACGTATTGGAGCTTGATCGCAATACGCTGATTGAGAACACTCTCGACGATAGTAGCACTGCCCGTGCCGAGCTGCCCTTCACCCGACCAGCTCGTCTGGGCGCCTACCCCCGCTTCTGGACCTGAGTATTCCATCTTGGCCTGAGGATCGATTTCGGTCCAAGGGGCCCACTGGTTAGCCATTCTGGAGTCATTGAGATATGGAAAAATTTTCTCGACCGGCGCATTAATCAGGATATCTCGCGAGATCACATAGTCCTCGGGTTGCACCGCAACGAAACCCAAGAATCCTGCCAACAAGACTAACACTCCCAATCCAATTTTTATCTTCATGCACTGACCTCCTGACCTGCGCATCGCAGGGCTGCAGCGTTCCTTGAGGCGAACGCAGTTCACTAGAGTAGGTAAAGCAGGGATCCTAGCTTCGTACCATTGTAACTCAAAATGCGTCTACTTCGACCAAAGCCTTTGTAGTTCACAATGATGCTCACAAAGTTGGAGCACTACAAACAAAAGGAAGGGGCAACCAACATCTCGAATCAGAGAAACTCAAGAAGGCTCGTGCTGCAAAGTAGCGCCTACCGGAGAGCTAAGACCCTTCAATTGAGAGATCAAGACTCCTACGAATATCAATACGCAACCTAGAATCTGAATAGGGACCAGCGACTGATTCAAAATCAACCAGCCCGCAATCACGGCAAAAACCGCTTCTAGCCCTAAGATAAGCGCTGCGTCCGTAGGAGTTGTATACTTCTGTCCCCAAACTTGAATCGTGTAACCCACTCCAATCGACAAAGTAGCGCGATAAAGAATGGCCGCAAGCAATGGCAGGGCAGTCAAAACGGCCGTGTCCTCATAGACCAATCCCACCGCCAAATTAAGAAGCCCCGTGACAAAAAAGTGACCCGCAGCAAAAGAGATCGGCTCAAATTTCGAGCCATACTTTCCAAGGATGACAAAATGCACAGCCCAAAAAACTGCGCCGGCGAGCTCCAATCCATCACCCGTGTTCATTTCAAAGGCACCTGCGGTCGAAAGCAGAAAAGCTCCCACGCAAGCAATGACAACTGCCGCAAGATCCAGCCCATGCGGTTTTTCGCGAAACCCCAGCCAAAGTAGAAAGGGCGTGAAAACAACGTAAAGGCTCGTCAAAAAACCTGCGTTGGCTACTTTTGTATAGTTAAGGCCGACCTGCTGAAAGGCGCTCGCAAAGAAAAGAGCAAAACCTGCGATCAAAATCCACTTGATCTGCGCCGCCACTATGCGGGTGCCAGACGGGATGAACGGAATCAAAAGCAAGGCCGCGAGCGTGAAACTTAAGCCATTAAAAAGATAGGCCACCTTGAATTGCCCGGCAATTCCCTGCGCCACAAAGGCGCTGCCCCAAATGATCGCAACGAAGAGAAATGCTAGGTTTGCTTTGCTACGCATGACCTAGGGTTCGCAGAGGTGGGCTAAATTAGCAAGATTGGTTTTTGGCCAAACGAGCTGATCCACCCACCCAGATAGTGCTTTGCGCGCGACGTACTTTGCACTCGATCAAGCTTGGGCTCGCTGGCTTCATGTACCTGCCCTGTTCGATAACCAAGTCCCGAGGAGCATCCCCTGAATGCAAGATCGCGGCGAGCAGTCCGGCAGCCATCCCCGTGGCCGACTCTTCATCGATGCCATAGGCGGGCGCAAACATCCGAGTGGTTGCGGCAATAGCTCCTTGCTTCTTCACAAAGACATAAATACCCACGCAATCGCAGGTTTCAGTATACGTTTTGATTCTCTCGAGATGAGGCTTGAGCTTGCTGAGTTGAGATTCATCACTCAACTCAAAGATCAAAAACCCCACGTCATGCCTGACGACCCAACCCGCTAGGGTAGACGAACTTGAAGAAAAAAAATCAGAAAAAAGCTCAACTGGCTTCTCAATGGGTTGAACCTGGGCCACCAACTGCTCCATGAACACCTTTGAATCATCGATTCGGATTTTTCTGATCGCGCCCGAAAAAAGCTCCTTCGAAGTCTCTCGCATCGAAGTGTCGCGCGCGGCAAGAACGCTGAAAGCTGCAACCGTTGCATGCCCGCAGTCGATGATGCGCTGAGCGGGAGTGAAGAAGTCGAGCCGAAACCCTGCGCCCGATGACTGGGAGACAAAGGCCGTTTCGGAGAACCCGGCTTGGGTCGCGACTTTTTGCATCTGCTCGGGTGTCATCTCATCAGCATCCAGGTAGATGCCCGCAGGGTTGCCCCCGCCGTCTGGGGAGCTAAATGCAAAAACCTCAATCACTTTGGACTCAGCTGTGTCGTGTGGCATGAGAAAGAAATGGTAACTTAACGCAGTAAGTCAAGCCAAGGGGTCACTTTTTAGCTTTGCCGCTAACCTCATTGAATACTTAGATTTATAAAGCAACAGCACTTTAGGACTGCCGTACCCACGGCTGCTGCTTCAAGATCTCGTGCTCAACAAATAGGCATCCAGTCGGTCGAGGGTTGAATTGCCACCTTGAACCGCACCAAATTTTTTACTCATCTCGCAGTCCTTTGCGTTGGGATAAAGCATCCGCATCTGAAGCTCGGTCTTGTCACCTGCTTGGGTGAGCTGCACGGTCACTTCGAACTGATCCGGCTCATCTTCTGAACCATGAGAGTACACTAAACGCTCGGGCCTCTTCACTTCCTTAAAAACGAGCTTATTGTTGTAGTCGTCTCCATCAGGGGTGTGCATATCAAAATTCCAGACGCCCCCTGGCTTGATTTGAACTTGATGAAAGGTCATCTTAAATCCTTTGGGACTCCACCACTTCAAAAGATGAACGGAGTCTGTCCAAGCATCAAACACAACATCTCTCGGAGCACTCATCGTGCGGGTAATAACGATCTCTCGGTCTTTTGTGGACATGATGCCTCCCATTGCCCAGAAACTACCAGCAGAGGCCGCATTGATCAATCAGGAGGTGGCGGGCCCTCTGTTTTCAAACTGGTCCCTCAGCCTGTTGATGTTGATCGAATCTATAGGATGATCACTACTG
>CAZGCK010000111.1:0-11959 GCA_964524175.1 uncultured Bacteriovoracaceae bacterium
GGTGATCCTAAAGGACCTACTAGTGGAATTCATTCGACTCTTTGGATCAACATCAACAGGCTGTGGGACCAGTTTTTAAATGTCAGCCATCAATCCCAAGTACCCAAACGTCGGCGTCTCATTGCGAAATTGATAGTACTTCAGTCTTGGGTCCGCGCCCGTATAGAAGCCCGCGACGAGTCTGAGCGTCTGCTTAAAATCATTGCTGAAGTGATTGCCGATGTAAGCGCCGATCTGCGCGTGAAACGTATTGGAGTAACCAAACGCGGTAGTCCCGTGCTGGTGAAGTCCGAGCGCCACATAGGGAGAGGGTGTGCGCGTATCGTCCTGCCCGCCCCAGGGAAACCACTCGATAAACTGATCAAACGCAAAGGTCTTCATCGATGGCCCCGAGGTCAGATAAACCATGAAAGTCGCTCCAACGCGCGCGTATGGCCCCCAGTCGTAGACTCCGCGAGCGGTAAAGAAGTTATCTCCCAAGTTTTCGATCATGAGGCTCGCGTCTCTCACGCCGTCAGCCGTGTGACCCGAATGGTGGATCAACCCTAGGGATACACGATAGGCTGGAGCGAGCGCGAATTCGTAGAGAAAGCCTGCGCGAGCGTCGATTTCGTCGGAGTAAATGCGATCGCTATCGGTTACCCACATCGCGGCAGTTGCGGTGGCGACGATGACGACTTGGGGATGCGCGGGAGTATCGGGGTCGCCTACGAGCGGAATGGATCCCCCTAGAGTGCCATGAGATCTGGCGTTTCCGTACCATGTGAAGGCCGATTGAAAGTCCAGATAGTGACCGTAGGTTTGGTAAAGCTGGTGGCTGTTCTTAGGGAGAAGTTGCCAATCCGCTTGAACGGGTGAAGCAAGCGAAAGAACTCCGACCACGGTCACTCCGAAGATCCATGCGATTCTAGATTTCACTCGAGAACCCCCCCCTTTAAGATGTCTAAAAACTACCACTGCCTAAGATCGCTCGCACCGGAAAAGAGTCCAGGTGCTCGTGCGAGAAAGCCAGTCATTGTAATTGAACATTTTTACCCAAGGAGGCAGCGTTCTATAAACTGCAGTGCAGTGGGGCGCGATGGATGCAGCCTCTGGCGGCAAGTCAAAGTTGAGATTGAAGAGCCAGGTGGGTTGTCCCGGAGTCTGAATCATGCGTTCAGCAACTTCTGAGTAGTTTTTGAAGGCATGAGTCACAAGCTCGGGCGGGCGATAAAAGAAAACTGGGTTTCCGAGTACCAAATAAGGGTCACGCCCTTCGTGATGATAGAGGTCAAAGCGTTGGGCACCAGGCGGGATGTGAGAAGCAAGTCCTTCGTAAAACTGCACATTGCGCGAGGAAGGCAAAAAGAGCAGTGCCACGAGCGCAAGTGCGTTGTTGGCGAGTAAGAAGCCCCAAATCGTTTTAAGTGCAATGCGTGGCACTCGGAGTTTGGGCCATTCAAAAAACTTTCCGCTTCGAGCCGAGGTGAGCGCCAACGTGAGCAGAATCGGGCCATGCATGGCCAGAGGAAAAAAGAACCGAAGCTCTTTGTGAGCAATCGCCTCGTGCATCGCGAAAAATGGAATGCCTGCCCAAGTGAGTGGGTGGCGCGGGTGGCGAATCCATCCCACTAGGCTGGCAATGGCTAGCGCGAGTCCGATGAACGGCCAAGACTCGGTGAAGGACATCCTAAAAACATCCCACCAGGGAGCTTGGCCAAAGCGATTCACTTCTCCGCGAATGAGATTGTAATCGATGTATCGCCAGGGGCTCAAAACCCATTGTCCGTAACCCATGAAGTCGGCCCAACGTCCCATGCCGAGCATGATGAGCAACCCCAATGCCACCTCTAGGATCTGTCGCGTCTTGAGTGCTGTGGTGACTCCAAAGGGGTTGCCGCGCGAGCGAAGTGCAGAGGCAATCATGGCCCAGAGACCCAGTCCTGCCACCATCCCTCCCATTTGATAGCGGAACTCAAAACTCATGCCCAAGAGCGCCCCACACAGCCACCAAGACCACGCGCGGGGTCTGAGCAGAGGTTGCTGGGAGAGCCAAAGAAAGAGTCCTGCGCCCATCAAAAAGAAAGATCCACCCAAACTTTCTGAGGAGGGACGGACTTGAAGGGCGGGAAGAAACCACATCAGCGCTAGCGCTCGAATTGCGAATCTTTGCGCTCTCGGATCTTTGAACCAGATCGGAATACAGCGCCCGATGCAGACGAGGCTGACCCAGCCTGCCAGGCCAGAAATGAGGCGAAAACTAAATGCCCAAGTGAATGGGCTTTTTACCCCCATCAACAGCCACGCCTTGGTCATGACCCAGTAGATCAGAGGCTGGAGCCAGGGCCGCATTTTTTCGTGAAACTCTACGGCCAAGTGCTGGGGCGGCGCCCAACCCATCTTGGCGCTGACGAACTCGGTAATCTGAAAATACTCATCCGCCGAATGGTATCCAACGCTAAAATAGGCGGTGACTAGATGCAGGAGGAGGCTTGCGCCCATCCACCGCCAGAAGAAGGCTTTCCAATCGCGATCGGACATATAACCTGGGTTGTATCATGGTGGGCCTTGAGACTGCCAGGGGGCGCAAGCGAGAAACTGCGGCGGGTGGGCAAAGATGTGGGCATGAGCTGCACTTCCCCATGTCAAAGGTCTCGCATCGTTCAGACGATCTGAGTGCCCTGAGGATCCGCCTGACCGAGCTCTAGGCGCCCGCGAGAGTTTGTATTGCGGGTGCTCTGAGTGGTTGGGGTAGGAGGTGAGGCCTTCGCTTTCAGTGAGGAGCTCTGATTTTTACACTGTGTATATTTAATAAAATATGAACCTGATCACCGAAGACAAAAACTAGTCAAAAGTGGCGTGTCTCAGTGAGTAAACTCCATGACCCCTCTTCGTGATCCCACACTTACCTGTGACCCAAAGGCGCCTGGGCTCGTGCCAGACATGTGAAGTCGCCATCATGATTTTTCACTCATTTGCGGCCCGTCATACATGTCGGGGCTTGCATGTCGGCCGCACCCCGAGGAGAATGCCTGCATGCCGGCAGAAGGTCTTGCACCTGAGCTCAGATCCCTGGTCAAGCAGTCGGTCGCTTTGTTAGGCGAGGTGATCCGCGAGGAGTTGGGCAGGGAATCCTACGAAGTCATTGAGGCAGTTCGCAGAGAGATGACGCGTCTGAGAAAAACTTCTCCCGATGCTTCCTATACGATTCTCAGGCGAGAGCTCGAACGGCTTCGCGGACTTTCTAAAGAAGAACGACGGGGCGTAGCTCATGCTTTCGCTTTGATGCTTGAGCTGATGAACGCCTGTGAGAATGCTTATCGCACCTGGCGACTCAGAGATCGCTTGAGGCAAGATGCCCGGGGTGCCAAAGCGCAGGTCGAGCACAGACCTCGAGCCATTATCTATGTTCTGACGGCGCATCCCACCGAGGCGCGCTCACCCCAAGTGATTGCGGCGTTTCACGAGATTCAGCGTGCGCTGGTGCAGTGGCTTGATGAGCAAAACTCACCCGTTCGTCGCCACGAGGCGCCGCATCGCGTGCAGACTCTATTGCACGTGACTTGGAAACTATCGCTTGCGCGCAGACGCAAACCTTCCGTGAGTGATGAGGCAGAATCGATTTTTGCAATTCTTCTTCGCAATGAGACCTTGAGAGCTCTGATTGCAGCTCATCGAGAGTTAGCACCCGTATTTATCCGAACTTGGGTGGGCGGCGACAAAGATGGTCATCCGGGCGTGGACGAGACCAAGCTGCAGCAGAGTCTACAGGCTTCAAGAAGGGAGCTTCTCCGTTGGTTTGAGCGCGGATTGGATAAGGCGCACAGTTTGTCCAATCGCCTGGGCGACGCGGCACTCAGTCAGCAGATCTTGCGACTAAAAAAGCAGCTGCCGGGGTTGCGTGTCTTGAGGTCCGGAGACGGGGGTCGAGTATTGCGCTTGCGATCGGATCTCAAACGTCTCCCCGACGTGCAACCGGTGATCGCGGATCTAGGGCTTCTTCTTCAGATCTTTCCTGGTCTCGTCGTGCCGGTCGAGCTCAGGGAGTCTTCGGATCTCATCGAGGAAGCAGCCCGAGGTAAGCCAAGCGCGATTTCCCGAATGGTGGCGCGAGTGGGCAGTCTCTCGCGCGGAGGAGATCCCAAGTGGTATGCGCGCGGTCTCATTATCAGCATGGCTTCGAGTCTTGAGCATGTTCGTGCCGCAGCTAAAGTCGTTCGACGTGAGTTAGGCGAGCTTAGACTTCCTGTGATCCCACTCTTTGAGCAAAACGATGCGCTCGTGCGCGCACCCAAAATCGCGGCAGCGATGCTCGCGGACCCCATGATCTCGCGAGCCCTGCGAGACCATTGGTCGCGGTACTTCGAGGTCATGGTGGGGTACTCGGATTCTGCCAAAGAGACGGGGGTTCTCAAAAGTCGTCTCGCAATCGCTCAGGGAATTCACGCCCTCGATGCGCTTTATCGCAAGAAGCCGGGCCTCGTACCGGTTTTTTTTCACGGCTCTGGCGGAAGCACCGACCGTGGCGGCGGTTCGATCGAAGAGCAAACGGCATGGTGGCCCGAGAGCGCACTGAATCTTTACAAAGCAACGATCCAGGGTGAGACCATTGAGCGCTCTTTTGCGAGCCCCGAGATCACGCGCCGTAGACTTGCGCAGATCGCGGGACGAATCTCAAGCAGCGTCCCTGCTTCCAAGTCCTACCGACCTGCCCCGATTCTCGATCAGTTCGCCAAGCAAGTGGCAAAGCTTTATCAGAGCAAGATTACCTCACCGGGCTTTCTAGAAATCGTACAGCGCGGCACCGCTTATCGATATCTCAGCGACTTGAGGATCGGTTCGCGCCCTGCCAAGCGGGGCAAGTTTCTCTCCGTCGGATCGCTTCGTGCCATTCCCTGGGTGTTGTGCTGGACTCAGACTCGCGTTTTGTTTCCCACCTGGTGGGGCGTGGGCACTGCCTGGCGAGATCTCTCGCGCGAGACCGATCGCGTGGCCATGCGCCGCGAGTTTGAGAGAGATCCGCTGTTTGGATCTTATGTGAAAGTCTTGTCTTCTACGCTTGCTCGAGTTGAGCTTCCGGTTTGGCGACTTTATCTCGAAGAAAGCGGCTTGCCGGACGAACTGGTGAGATCCACGCTTCGTGACTTCGAGCGCGAGTTGAGGCTTGCCCGCACTTTCGTTAAAGAGCTCACCGGCGAGAGCGATCTTCTTTGGTTCAAGCCTTGGCTCGGGGAGAGTATCCGTCTGCGGTCACCCATGATCCATCCACTCAACTTGCTACAAATTCTCACTCTCCAAGAAAAAGACGCGCTCCTGATCCGAGAAACTGTGATGGGCATCTCGAGTGGCATGCTCACGACTGGTTAAGTCTGAGTTCCGCGATAAAGGCTGACTGCTTTTTTTGCGCGCTCAGCATGAATCACTACTGGCTTCGCATATCCTTTAACGCCAAATTTCGCAGGCTCATGAATCTCCTTCGATGGGATCCCTCTCAGCTCCGGCACCCAAGCTCGAATGTACTCACCCTCCGGATCGAAACGTTGACTCTGCAAGGTCGGATTAAAAATCCTAAAATACGGCTGCGGATCACATCCTGTCGACGCCGCCCACTGCCAACCGCCGTTGTTAGGCGCAAGATCTCCATCAAGAAGTCGCTCCATAAAGTAGCGCTCACCCCAGCGCCAATCGATGTGTAGGTCCTTGGTAAGAAAAGACGCGACAATCATCCTCACTCGATTGTGCATCCATCCCGTGGCGTTGAGCTGCCGCATGCCGGCGTCGACAATGGGGTAGCCCGTAGTCCCAGTTTTCCAGGCTTCAAAAAGATCCTCGCGATTCTCCCAGGGTATCTGAGCGTACTTGAGGTGAAACGGGCCCTGCTCAACGCGAGGGACGTGGTGCAAAATGTGGTAGTAAAACTCTCGCCAGATGAGCTCGGAGACAAACTTTTCTTTTGAACGGCACTTTTCTAGTTCGCTCAAGATCTGGGCAGTAGTGAGGGATCCATTCTTCAAGAAAATAGAAAGCTGCGATGTCCCCGCTACAGAGGGGACATCTCTTCGGGTTGCATATTCACTTAAGTCAAATTGAGCGAACTTTCTGAGCTGATCTAAAGCAACCGCGTGCCCCGCGGCCGGGATTTTCACACGAGTTCGAGGAGCAAGGCTCTTTCGAGTTTCCAGAAGGACGTCGCGTGCCCATGCATCTTTTTTAAGGAGTTGCTTCCAATTGAGATCAAATCGCGAGGATCTCTTCCTCTTGAGGCGCTCTTGGATCTCATCGGACTCAAAGAGGCTAAGCCACTTCTTCTTAAAGGGTGTGAAGATTTGGTAAAATTCACCGGGCTTACCTCTCGAGAGCTCGATCGGCTCGATCACTAGGTGGTCGCGCTCGGTATGAACAGGCACCCCAAAGCGCGTCTCAATCAAGCGCTCGATCCGAGCGTCCCGCTCACGCGCAAAGGGTTCGTAGTCGCGGTTCCAGCTCACAGCAGCAGGAGGCTTGCCGTCTTCACGCAGGCCTGTCAGAAGGCGTTCAAACGTCGCATCGGGTCCCTCATCCCAAATCCAAAGATCACTGCCAGCTTCGCGTAGTTCGGCGCGCAGCTTTTCGAGCGTTTCTACAAAAAAAGCAAATCGATCTACTGAAAAATCAGGACGAGCCAAGAATTTGGGATCAAAGCAAAACATCCCAACCACGCGGCCGCCCTGCTGCTTGCGATTCCATTCGAGTGCAGGGTTATCCCGAACTCTCAAATCTCGTCTAAACCAATGCACTCCCCACTGGGTCATGGCACAGGTATAGCTCGCTTATCAGTCTCGCGCTACTCGCCCGAGGGATTGAAGAGTGAGGGTTCATCGCTAGCTATAGAATCAGAGTGATAAAGTTGGCGCATTTCGCAGGCGAATCGTCTGGTCAATCCACTGCGGTCTCCGAGAGCAGATGTCGTCTGCGTACCGGTTACCGAAGTAGGGCGTTTTGGGTACTCGCTATTGAACTGAATCTTCATCTGCGTAACGGTTTCTAGGTCTTCGTGCTTTCGAGAGTGCTCGAGCACTACGCTGGACGCCCCCTCATCGAGCGCTTTTTGAAGCGCCTGCCCCGCATTGTAGATGACAAACTGTCCGTCTCCCGCCTTGACCTCTACCGCGATCTGCCCACGAGTATTCTGAGCGTAGCTTGGAACGATGTAGAGGAGGCAATCCCGATTCAGTTGTCCCATGTCGTATTTGGCATGCGGCACGCCTCCCCAGTAAGAGCCGATCAATTCTCTAACGTCAGCTGCTTGAGCTGGAAGTGAGAGAACGGTGCAAAAGATAACTGTCCCCAATGCGCCGAGCGCACGATTTACCCATGACATGAAGCTAACCCCTTTGCGATTCGTTGTGTGAATCGACGGAGCCTAGTTAATGCGTTGCGACAATTTAGGCAACACTCAATATTCTTTTAAAATTCAACAATTATAACTTAAAAAGTCAACTTTTGGCGGTGGGAGCGTAGCGGTCCGGATGGGATGCTTGGCAGGCCTCTGTGGCTAGAGCGGCCTCGTTGATGCTCGCAACCGTTGGGAAGTCACTGAGCGCAACATCATTTCGTAGCGCGTTGTAACACTGAGGAATCAGGCAAAGATCGGCCATCGTGATCCCATCGCCTACGGAGAACTTTCCAGAGGTCGCTTGCACCAGCTTCTCGTAAGCTTCGAGACCATTGCGAATCCAATGCGCGTTCCATTTCTTCTGCTCTTGGAGATCTGAAGAATGAAAAATCTGAACATTGAGATTCTGGATGGGTTGAGTGCCCGCGTTGATGATCTGAACGAGTTGCCGGATTCTCGCGCGCTGCCTCGGATTTCCTGGCAAGAGCTTGGGCTCAGGTTTGACTTCTTCCGCCCATTCCATCAGAGCCGTAGACTCTGCTAGGTACTGGTGTCCACGAGGCTCGAGAAATTCTAGGGCCGGCACATAGCCCATGGGGTTGCGTGCCCGATGCTCAGAGCTCTCGGATTCATCGGAGAGCAGGTTTACCGTCTGCATTTCGCAATGAATCCCTTTTAGCTGAAACGCCCATCTCACTCTCCAGCTGCTCGAGGATCTCCAGTAGTGGTAGAGTTTGATTTTTGGGAACTCGGCAACACTCATTCGCCACCGTCTAAGATCGAATTCTCAAGGCGCCCCAAGCCTTCAACGACCATGATGGTGTGATCTCCGGGCTTGAGCCAGGTATTGCCTGTGATTTTCTGTCCTTCTGGCGAGCCATTGAGCTCGAGCAAGCAACCTGTGCCGACAGTCCCAGAGCCGATGACTTCACCTGGGTAGAGCGTGACCCCATAGCTAATGCGCTCGATGATTTGAGCAAACGTCCAGGTCATGTCCTTGAGGTTGCCCTCGGAGAACTGCTTGCCGTTCACGATCGCGCGCATTTTTAGATCGTGGCGCTCGCCTTGAAGGCTGGGGATCGCCTTAGGCGCAAGCTCGTCTCTTGTGACGAGCCAAGGGCCTAGCGATGTCGCAAAATCCTTACCTTTGGCTGGACCCAAGTTGAGTTTCATCTCTTCCATCTGAAGCGTGCGCGCTGACCAATCGTTCATGATCATGAAGCCAAAGATATAATCGTCCGCTTTCGAGGCAGGGATGTTTCGTCCTTCTTTGCCAATGACGATCGCTACTTCAAGCTCAAAGTCGAGCTTGTCTTGAGCTTGCTTTTGCACCGAGACATCACCTGGCCCGGTGACAGCCAAGTGGTTGGTATAATAATAAATCGGGAAGTGCTCGAACTCAGGGATCATGGGCACGCCACGATTTCGGCGCGCGGCTTCGACGTGCTGTCGGAACGCATAGCCGTCACGCATGGAGACCGGATATGGGACGGGGGACAAAAGAATGGCGTCGGTCTCTTTTTGCGTAAAGTCTGCGGGCAGCGTGCTCTCGCGGTAAGCTTCGAGGATTTTTTTGAACGCAGGCAGAATTTTCGACTGCTCACGGATGACCGTGATCATGTCCGTCGGCATCGGAACTCGTCCGCCCGTTTGTTTGTTGTGCCACTCGATGGCTTCGAGGGCGTTGATGATCAGTCCGCTTGGTGTGCGTAGACCTACTCTGTGTTGACGGTCTGGACTCAGGGTTGTGACGAGTTGCATAGAATATTTTTATAGCATGAAGGGGTAGAGATTCACTCCTAAACATGGCTGATTTTCAGTTTCACAAAGCAAAAAGGGCAGTCATCTTAGGTTTTTCTCGCGGCGAAGATCTCCCGCATCTTAAATAGCCGGGTGTCCTCTGTCCTCATAAGATACCGAGACGTAAAATAGAGCGCCGATCCATGAAGGGCTTGGCAATGAAGCTTGCCCGTTTCTGTTTCGCTCAAATACTGCCCAAGCGGCATAAGCTCGAGCTCTAGGTCCTCGGTCGGATCCAGCTTGCGGTGCCCCTCGGGTACCACTTCCGGAGCAAGAAACGTCCAGCAGCGATTGGTCTGCATGGCAGAATTAGGGTGGTAGGTTCCTACCAAAAAAAAATCTTTTCCTACGTAACCCGTTTCTTCCTCGAGCTCTCTGCGCATTGCAGCTTCTGGGCTTGCATCAGCGGCGTCCACTCGGCCCGAGGGCAGCTCGGTCGTCATCACCTGGGCGCCATGCCGGTACTGTTTCACAAGTACGATCTCTAGATTCTTTGTGAGTGCGAGCACGTTGATCCAGTCGGTGTACTCCAGCACGTGATAGGGCTCGATGATCTGGCCTGACTCTGTGACGCATGAGTCTTGCCTAAGTCTGATCCAAGGGTCGCTATAAGTCATCGTGCTTTTTTGCACTATCCACGGCTTAGGCATGAGCTGAACCTTCAAACTGAGAATCAATCTTCGCTAGGAAGGGAGCTTATTAAGTCAGCTCCAAAAAAAAACCACGCCCTGGATCCGCAAGGAGCCGTAGAGCGTGGCTAGAACCTATCTCAATAACCCCTTCGGCTGGGGTTACCTATCAAGCTCAGGGCCTTCGTTTTCGGAGTAAAAACGCCCACAACGTAGCGGGGCTACGTAGTCGCAGTTTTTTTACTCCTACGGCCTTGTCCGCGAGTTTGCTAGGCAATCCTCGCTACGAAGGGGTTATCAGGATAGGCCCAAAAACTAAACAGTCTGTAAGGATCTTACCAGTACTTCTTGTTGGCAAAAGTGTCCTTGAGCTGGCGAGGGAAAGACCAGCGAGGCTTCTTAGAAGCTGGGCGTGCCTTGATGTCCATTGGCTCACCGGTAAAAGGATTGACGCCTTTTCCTGCCTTGCGAGCTTTGACTTCCTTGCGGACCAGAGCGCCGATGATAGGGAAGCGAACGCGCTCGCCCGATGCTGCGGCCTTAGCGCCGTTGTTGAAAGCGCCTTCGATTGCAGCCTTGAGGTCAGCGCGCTTCAGGCGGACTTTGCCTTGACGGGTGACTTCAGCGCTCTTCAATACGCTTTCGTAAACTTCATTGATGAACGAGAACTTTGCGGATTTCTTCTTAGCCATGAATTGATTCTCCTAGTAAAAGTTTTAGGGGGCTTTTCCGGGCTCGGCAACCGGTATTTTTAAAAAAATGCAAAAAAATACGGTCAATCAGGCAGTTTTGGTAGGGGAGTGAGTTTTAGTCCGAGTCCTTGAGTGGCTTGATGGATGGTTCGCAGGGCGTCGAGTGGATCGTCGGTGATATGCAAAAACGCCAGTTCATCCTGAGAAATGGCCCCTTTTTCGACAAGCGTGTTTTTGACCCAATCCAAAAAACCTGTCCAATAGTCTTTTCCCATCAAAATCACCGGAAAATCGTAAAGCTTGCCGGTCTGAATGAGTGTTACGGCCTCGCTCATTTCGTCGAGTGTGCCCATGCCGCCGGGCATGATGATGAAGGCATAAGAATATTTGACGAGCATGACTTTGCGGACAAAGAAGTAATAAAATTTTACAACTCGATCGAGGTAAGGGTTGGGATTTTGTTCGTGGGGTAAAACCACGTTGCATCCCACGCTTTCTCCTCCGGCCTCTTTTGCTCCTCGATTCGCGGCCTCCATCAGGCCTGGCCCCCCACCGGTCATTACGGTGAAGCCCTCTTTCGCAAGCTCATTGCCTACTTTGCGAGCTAGCTCATAGTAGGGGTGACCTTCGTGGAAGCGAGCCGACCCGAAGACTGTGACGGCGGGCCCGATCGGGTAAAGCTTCATGAAGCCACGCCAAAACTCGATGCCGATCTTGATCAATCGGCCCGCATCGTAAAAGCGGGACCTGCGTGCGGCCAGAAATTTAGCCTCGCTTTGGATGTCTGCGAGGTTTTCTTGCTTGATTCGAGAGAGGCGTTTTGGGGTGGGATGAGGCATATGAGCTTGTTCATACAACCATTTTTTGGGCAAAATCGCATGTCCTCCGTCATGGTAAATTGTGACGTATCGTGTTAAGGTGTGACGTGCCTCAAACCGCCTTGCGTCCATTGCGCGTCCTCTTGATGACGCCGCCGATGACTCAGCTCAACACGCCTTACCCGGCGACCGCTTATCTCAAGGGTTTTTTGAGTGCAGCAAGACCCGATCTTGAAGTTGCGCAGGCGGATCCTGCGATCGAGCTGGTCCTTAGGCTTTTTTCTAAGCGTGGATTACAGCGGATCCGTGACGAGCTCGCGGCGAGGGCGTCTCGAGTGTCGCGGTCGTCCAGAGTATCTAAGACTCGCAAGAAGCCACCGGCCTCGATTGAGCATTTTCTCAAGCATGCGGACCGCGCTTCGCAACTGGTTGAGCCAGTGATTCGCTTTCTTCAGGGCAAAGACCCTAGTTTTGCGCTGAGAATCGTGAGCCGCGATCTGTTGCCCGAGGGGCCCCGCTTTGCTGCGAGCCTTGGCAACGAGGGCTCGCTCGATTGGGCCTTTGGCGTGTTGGGAGTCCAGGACAAGGCAAAGTACTTAGCGACGCTTTTTATCGATGACTTGGCGGATGCGATCCGAGAGGGAATCGACCCGCGTTTTGAGCTCT
>CAZGCK010000112.1:0-11950 GCA_964524175.1 uncultured Bacteriovoracaceae bacterium
TACGCGCCCGTCCGGGGCGCTGCTTGATACGGTTCGCACATTTGTGCTGGAACGCCTTTCATGTTTCGGCTCCTGCCTGCACATGGCAGTGATGTACGCGCCCGTCCGGGGCGCTGCTTGATACGGTTCGCACATTTGTGCTGGAACGCCTTTCATGTTTCGGCTCCTGCCTGCACATGGCAGTGATGTACGCGCCCGTCCGGGGCGCTGCTTGATACGGTTCGCACATTTGTGCTGGAACGCTTTTCATTTTACCTTCACAAAGTTCTCTCAAAGTACCTTCAATTTAGCCAACCCGTAAGGGAGCATGGAGGTCAAAATGTAATCTACGAACAAAATAGTAAGAAAAGTCACGACCACCGTGGTCCGAGTTGCAAAACCCACCGCGCGGGCGCCTCCTTGAGCACGAAACCCACAAAAACAAGCCAACCAAGCGATGGCGAGACCAAAAACTGCCGCTTTCGCAGTGCAGTGAACCATGTCAATCGGATCGCAAACCTTCGAATACTGCGACCAATAAATGGTCCACTCCAAGTCCATCACACCGCAAGCGACCACTGCTGCTGCTACAGAACCGACAAAGACGAATGCCACCGACAGGATAGGCAACATCACAAGGGACGCCCAAACCCGAGGGGCAACCAGATACTCCATCGGATTGACGGCCATGACTTCGAGAGCATCGATCTGCTCCGAAATTCGCATGCTCGAGATCTCTGCTGCGATCGCGGCACCCGCTCGCCCGGTCACCATAATCGCTGTCATCACTGGCGCGAGCTCACGAAAAAGAGAAACTCCGACGCTCCCACCCAAAAGGGCCTCAGCTGCGAATATATGAAACGAGATGTAGAGCTGGTACCCCAACACGCCGCCCATAAAGACCGCTGCCACAGCATTTACGCCCAGAGAATTGACTCCGATAAACTCGCAGTGACGAAGGAACAGCCCCCTCCGTCTCCACATATGTGTACTGGCCTTCAGGGTATCCAAAACAAAGAGGGAAAAATCCCCCAGAGTAATGATAAAAGACCTAATAGCAATCCCTGGACTCATAGTTGACTAGTAAAACCCCTAAAGGGCAGAAATACAAGGAACTCTGACCCCCTATGCGCTTCTTCTCTCGCATCATCTTGCGCCACGCAGCTTGGGTCGCGACCCTGGGGACATTGCTCGCCTTGGTGGGTGCTTACTACACAGTCCAGCTCTACAAAAATTTGCGAACGGACTTTGAAGAACTCCTCCCGACTACCGCACGAAGCGTCGTGGATCTCGGTGAAGTCAGACAACGACTTTTTTCGATCGACAACCTCGGCGTCCTGATTTTTTCGAAAGACGCCAAAGCAAGCAAGCGGTTTGTCGATGCGCTTGCCGCAGAGCTCAAGGGTACGCCCGAGAATATTATCTCCAGCATCGAGTACCGGATCGATGAGGAACTCGCTTTCTTTCAGAAACGCCAAGCTCTTTATCTCGAAACTCAAGATCTTGAAAGAATTCGCAGATACATCCGCGACCGCATCGAGTACGAGACCCATCTTTATAACCCGCTCAACATCTTTGCGGAGGAGGAGTACCCAGAGCCTAAGTTCGACTTCAAGGCACTCCAAGGCAAGTATAGTCAAAAGACGTCAGTGTACTCACGCTTTCCGGGCGGGTACTACGCCACACCCGACGGCACGAAGCGAGTGGTCCTGATCTATAAGCCCGGTGGCGGCGGAATGGACACCAACCTGGCCCTCAAGGCTCGCGTGGTGGATGCTGTCAAGAAGCTCAACCCCCTCTCCTTTGCTACTGACCTGGAAGTCCATTACACGGGCGGCGTGCAAGACACTCTCGAAGAGCATGAGGCGCTCATCGAGGACCTCGAGCTCTCGACAGTGATCGTCACGATCCTAGTGACGATCGGAATGTGGCTTTTTTTTCGGAGCTGGCGCGCAACCTTTGCATTGGTTTTTAGCCTTTTTATGGGCACCTTTTGGACATTTGGCGCCTCCTATTTTGCAGTTGGTTATCTCAACGCTAACTCAGCCTTCTTAGGCAGCATCGTCATCGGCAACGGCATCAACTTTGGCATTATCTATCTGGCACGCTATCTCGAAGAGCGCCGAAAGGGCCGCCTCAACACGCGTGCGACCATAATCGCGATTACCTATACGGCAACATCGACCTGGACTGCGGCTCTTGCGGCAGGTCTGGCTTATGGATCGCTCATCCTCACTAGCTTTCGCGGATTCAGGCAGTTTGGGATCATCGGACTCATTGGGATGGTCCTCTGCTGGTTGAGCGCTTTTACCCTGCTTCCGGCATACCTCACGCTACTGGACCGGATTTCGCCCCTGGTAAAAAAGGGCGCAAAAGCTCCCAAGGCGTTCCTAGCTACAGCACTCGCGCGAATGGTTCAAAAGTTCCCGCTAGTCATCTGTGGCCTTTCGTTCGCGGTGACTCTCGCCGCAGTATTGAGTTTTACCAAGTACTCGCCTGCGATTCTTGAAACCAATCTGAGCAAGCTTCGCAACAAAGATAGCATCGAGCATGGATCGGCTTACCTTTCGAAGCATTTGGATGAGATCTTTCAGCGCTACCTTTCACCTTTGGTGATTCTCCCCCACGAACGGCGCCAAACCACTGAGATCGCCAAGATTCTTCGAGAACAGAAAGCAAAAGAAGGCGAGCACAGCCTCATTGCCTCTATTCAGACGATGGACGACTTCGTCCCCTCGGACCAAGCCAAGAAAATAGAGATTCTCAAAGACATCCGCTCTCTGCTCGGGCCCAAGATCTTTCGCCGCATGGATCCCGCTGACCAAAAACAGGTGACTGACTTCTTAAGCCCCGAAGCGCTCAAACCCATTACGCTTTCGGACATGCCCCGCCTGGTGCTCAGTAAGTTCACCGAACGCGACGGAACGGTCGGCAAGCTGGTTCTCGTAGAACCTCCGCTCACCAACGACACCTGGGAAGGTGATCGGCTCATGCGCTTGATACGCGAGCTCCGAGAGGCATCCGATAGCGTCCGACCTGGAACAGCCGTTGCGGGCACCTTGCCGCTCACCTCGGACATGATCGAAAGCGTTTCGCGAGATGGCCCCCGGGCCACGGTTTTTGCATTTCTGGCTGTCGTTCTTTTGGTGATCATCTTGTTTCGCAACGTCGAGTCGATCGCGCTGACGCTATTCTCACTCATTTTAGGTGTCGTTTGGCTGGCCGGGATTATTTTGGGCTTTGGCTTTAAGATTAATTTCCTGAACTTCATCGCGCTGCCGATTACGTTTGGAATTGGTGTCGACTACGGCGTCAACATCTTCCAGCGTTATCGAGAAGAACAAGAAAAAGGCGACATCCTCGAAGTCATCCGCAGCACTGGCGGAGCCGTAGGACTTTGCAGCTTCAGCACAATCACGGGTTATATGTCGCTCTTGATCGCCGGCAATCAGGGGTTTGTGAGCTTTGGCAGGCTTGCGGTTGCGGGCGAGCTGACGTGTGTGATCGCAGCCGTCATCACGCTACCGGCATTTCTGTATTTGAGGAACGAAAAGAAAGCAAAACGCTTGGCTAAAATCGAAAAGGCTGCCCCCCCGTCTCTTGGGGCTTAGGCTTCGATCGCTCCTCACTACGACTTAATTAATAGACTTAGTTTCAATGAGTTAGAGCAAATCCGGCCGATTGGGGCGGACCTTTGATTCGCGGGCAGGATTCGTCTTTATTACGCTTACCAAGGTAGTCAACTATACCATTGCCTGACTGTTTAACTCTTGATAGATCAGGCTCATCAATAAATAGGTCGTTTTAGTCCCCTAAAGATGACGTCCGAAAGAGAGAACCCTATGAATCGCATCCCCTCCTCCGTTGTAGCTGTTTTTGCGTGCGCCTGGTTAGCTGTGACCTCGCAAGCCCTTGCCCTCTCAACGAGTCTCGTCGCCCGCGAAGCTCTCGAAAGCTCGGCAGGCAAAGCGATCGTCGAGAAAGCTATGCTCAATTCTGAGTTCGCCGCAGGCGCGAGTAAAGTCCTCGGTATCTCAGATCTCACTCACTTGCTGCGCAACCCTGAAGCCATGCGCTCCGCTCTGCTCGAAAGACTGCGCGACAATCCGAGCCCAGAGTTGAACGCGAGCGCGGCGCGGATCCTTGGACTGACCCCAGCATCCAGCCTAAAACCGGCGCTCATGGCGCAAGCCACTCACTCTGTGAACGGCTTAGCTCCTCACAAAGAAGGGCGCTCGAAGACCGCCAAAATGGGGATCGCCCAGACGATGCGTGAGACTCAATCCGAAACACAAACCCTCGTCGAAGCGCTTAAAGACGATATGCTCGAACGCGCGAAGCGGGGTGAAGTGCCCTATTACCTGGCCAAGCAGTCCCTTCAATTTTTGGTGCAGCATCCTGACTGGGTCGGCAAGGGTCTGCTCAAAGACTGCGGCAAGCTATCGCCGGGTCAAGCCACCAATCTAGCTCGTCTTGAGATCGCGATGACTCCGGCAACGACCGAGAGACAGGGCGCTCAACTGCTCTGGGACGAGTACCTCAAGATCCGCAAGCCGCTTTATCCAAACCGGACAGATGCCGAGCACAAGGAAGATCTACAGAAACTTTGCGCTCCTTGCGACTACTTCAAGCCAACTCTCTGCGCGATTCGGTAATGGCGCGAAACTTCTGACTTCCAGGAAACTTCACTATGCGTAACCATCAGTCGAAAATCGCGCGTGGCGCGGCGATCTGGATCACCTTCTCCCTCGGCCTATCGACATCGTTCTCCGCGGCTGCAGGCGAAGGAGGGGCGCTCGTCGCAGCACACCCATGCCCCATGAGCCTGAACGGCGCCGATGCGGAGCCGGAGGACTTTCTTTCGCCCGAGGCGATCGCTCGCAGAGACGCGCCTGATACGCGTGAGCTCGTCAAAATCGAGAAAGGCACCTGGAAAGTCGTTGGCCTAACTCCCGAGGGCTTGGACTTCGCCATCGCGCAACGTGACATCATTCGCTACAACTTTAACCTGCTTGGGACTCGGCTCAAGAAAATGGAATCTTACATGACAGGTTTCATGACGGCGTTTCTCCTCAAACAGCACGTCGCTCTCATGGGATTACACGGCGGGGGCAAATCAATGCTCGCCAAGGAGATGTTCACATTTTTTAATGAACCGCTCTTTCAACTCCTGATGGACCCCATGATGTCTCCTATAGCATTGGTCGGTGGGCAGGACTTCGAGTCCGCCAAGCGCGGTGAGTACCTCATCAATATCCGACGATCCATGGCCAACGCCCAGATCGCCTTTCTAGACGAAGGCGATAAGGCAAATGCGGCAACGCTCTCGACGATGCTTTCGCTTCTCGACGGACAACGCGAGATTAAGGCGGGTTTTGACACTTTCCCTTCGAGGCTCGAAACCGTGGCGATATCCACTAATGCGGTACCCGGTCGCTTGCACCAATTTTTTGAACGCCGTGATTGGCCAACAACAGCGCGGGCGTTTCTCGACCGATTCGCGATCAAGATGTACTTCGACAACTGGCTCGATCAAGCCTCGCAAGCCGAGCTGGATGCTAGGAATGCAAAAAAGCGATATTTGATGGCAATCGCCGCCAATCATCCTGAAGTTTTGGCAGACGCGGTCTTTTTAGAACCCAAACCCGTGGACTGGAAAGGCCTGCGACGCTTGCTGGGCGCAGCGGTAAGCCCCGACGATAACATGGCGGGCATGCTACGAATGGTGCTGAACAATTTTCGCAATAGCAACATTGAAGCCGTCGAAAGATCCCGAGCCGAACGAAAAGGCAACCGCGGAGTCGATGCTGCTCCGTTCGACTACGTCCCGACTTGGGACGCGAGCGAGCGATCACGCCAACCCATTCCCGATGCAATTCTAGCCAGTGTCTTGATCGACCTGCTTCGATCCCCGCTCGCGGACGATAACCAAATAGAAGCCACCTTCGCGGGCGGCATTCGAGTCGATACGCTATCCATTTGGCGAGCCTACCGACTGGTCACAATGGTGGGACCAGGCGAAACCAGGCTCAGGCTCAAGCGTGACTCCAATGGTATTGTGACCGGGTTCGAGATCCAATGGGGCGACCGTCCTGATCCTAAAGATTCTCCTGAGAGTGGGGACAAGGCTCATCGCGGACACTCGATAGCAGAGCAAGACAGGTTCAACGCAGTTTTTCGCGAGAGACTCGATGGCATGGCGCGTACTTTAGAAATCGCGGTTCGCAACATGGGCAACATGGGTAAAGGCATCTCGAGAGAAGGCCCAAAATCGATCGAGTTGATGATCCTTAATGCACTGGGCGGATTTGACTGATCGACCCTCAACTGGGGCGATCGCCCAGGGTCGTGATGAACAAGGCGGTACGAGTGACTTTAATTCTGGCCCACATCCAACGAACAGGACTGCTCGGCCTGCTGGCTCTGTGCGGAACGCTGTCTTGGGCGGGCGAAAACCCACCTCCTGGGTGTCCCACGTATCTGGACGGCGTACCCACGACGCAGGAACAACCCCAGCGACTTGACGAGTACGATCTAGAAGCTCGCGAGCTGCTCCATGCCTACACTCTGCGATTGGGTTTTCGCTCTGATCCCTATGCCGGCATAGTTCGCATCGGGGAAGCAGAGAGAGTGTTCGAGAGAATGGCGCGCCGAAAAGTCGGTGGTAAATGGGTGCCGAGCCCGATGGCTCGGGTCAACAACGCGCTCACGCTCTACAGTGTGGGCAAGAAGGACTTTGATGAAAGTCTTGTTCAAGAGTTGCTGTCAGGCGCACGCTCGTACCTCGGTACCAAAACCGGTTTGAACGAATCCCACGAGATCATCGACGATCAAAGCGAGCGGACCGCGCTCAAGTACCTGGGAGAGTACCTTCGACGCTTTAGAAGCCGTGAGTTAATGCCGGAGGAGGGGCCCGACAAATCGCCCTCCGATTCAGCGGCCCAAGATAAAAAGCCATCGCAAGCTGTCAAACCACCTCAGAAGAAAGAAGAAAAACCCGAAGCCGACAAGCGCCTGCCTAAAATTCCAAAGGAGTATAAAACAGATTCTCAAGACACGGATGCCGGCGGCGATCCACAAGGAGAGCCATATCGCATCGCCGAGACCAACACGAAGACAGCGCTGTTTGGCCAAACGACATACGTTGACATCTACGTCGACCCGCAAGGGGCCGGTCATTTTAGAGAAGTTAAACTTCCCGCCGCACCTGCCCGGCCGGGTAGCGCTCGCGATACCGGAACCGTCCTGAAGCATGAAACCTTTGGAGCTAAACAGTTCAAACTTAATCTTCCCAATGATCAGCTTCCACTTCAGCCTGCCGATCCTCGTGTCGAGATTCTTGCCGATCCCAAAGGCGGGTACCTTGTCAAAGTCAGTGGAAACCTAGCTCAAGTGGAGATCCCGCTCGTCAAACGCGGGCCCGAACGACTGCTGCCCCAGGAGTACAATGACTACACCCGGGCCATTGTCGAAGACAGCCTGTGGCCTGAGATTGTTCAGTCAAAACTCCTGAATCAGATCCGACCCGAGGCCAATCTGAGAGAGTCCGAGATCGTGCGAGCCGTGGAGAAACACTTCAGCGAAGACTATAAATACAGTGTGAAGGGAAACGGTCTAGCCGGAGTCCTTTTTAAATCGATCGAGCAGGGAAGCTTTCAGTGCAGCGAGGCGGCAGTGAACATGGCCGCGATTCTTCGAAGCCACAAGATCCCGGCGCGCTTGATCGGCGGATTTCGCGCGAAGATATTGGGGGATGGCAGCGAACAGAAATGGAACCTCATCGGACCCATCAAGGAAGGTCATGTTTGGGTCGAAGCCTATTATGACGGCGGCTGGCACACTCACGACCCCACCCCTCAAAAGCTGGATCGCAAGAAAGAAAACCAGGGAGATGAACCCGACCCCTACGTCGACGAGAAGCTCGATCATCATTTGGATAGCCCGCCTTCTGATAATCCTCCTTCAGATAGCTCCCCTTCTGATAGTCCTGCTTCTGAGCGAAAAGACGCCTCCTCTGAGCCAAAAAAGGGAGACAATCCAGCGGATAGCCAGCCAGGCTCCAGCCCTGGTAAAGGCGACAGACGCCCCCAACCGTCCGGCAAAAAGTCAACTCCGACGCCACCTAAGATCGTGAAGGCCGATCCGGATCAAACACCGGATCAAGCGGAAAAGAGCTTAGCCGAAAAAGGGCTCGCTCTGATCAATGAATCTTGGAAAAAAATTGAGAAAGTCCGAGATCAGTTCGAAAAAATCTTAGACCCAAAGAGCGATAAAACGAACGATAAGACTAACGATGCCCCCAGCAAACCCGCCGAGGACCTAGGGGGCCTCACCGCTGAGGATTTGATCAAGGACCTTGAGCTAGGATCCCTAGAGCTTGATCCAAGCCAGGACAAAAACCCGCTCATCAACCGTGCCCTCACTGTCCTGTTGCAAGTGATCCTTGACCCGACCCAAAATGGACGTTGGACGCAGCAGCACCTCGAACGCATCAATCGGTCCGTGCGGATCGCCCGCCATCCAAAGATCCAACCCTTGCTCGCCGATGCATTGCTCGCTCACTCCCGCGAGCATCCACCGCTTGCTGAGTGGATCCTCGAAAACACCCACTCCATTCTCAAAAAGGACGTCAATGTCAGCTTTGCAGAGCTTCTAAGGATCCAGAGTTCAGTCGCCCTCTACTCAAAAGTTCTCGACCCCCGAGGCATCATCCAGGCTCCCCGCAAGCTCATCCAGCGTCTCGAAGACGCCATTGAGGGTCTGCGCAAACTCTCGCACCCAGAAGCCGCAGAGCTGCAGATGGCCCGCGAGTTCTATGCTTCACTCCCGTCTCTGCTCCAGGACGAGATTGACGCCCTATGCGGAACAAAGGGCCACGTTGGGCTCGACACCCCGACTCGAAAGCTGATTCAGATGCTCAAAAACGGCGAACTGAACGAGTTCAAACTCATCGGCTCTCTTCTGCCGTATGCGGAGTTCATCCTCAAAGGGGTGCCGATGCCTGAGTACATCGAAATCCTCTCTCAGGACCGCGATCACAATATAACGGTCGGCAACGACATTCTGCCGATGCAGGGATTTGGCGAGATGGGGCGGGCCATCTATGGTCAGCCTGGCAGAACTTTTGAAGAAAACTATGTCGACCGCACGCTTTACGTTCAGGGTCGTCTTGAGCGAATCCAAATCGAGGCGGGCGAGGGTAAAGAGGACTCCGAGAACATCACGATCCTCGGCATCGACCGCTCCGGTAGCACGAGTGGTGCGAGGGGCCAACTCATCCAGGCGCTTACTAAAACTTTTGCGACGCTAGCGTTGAGCGATCGCACGGCCTCCGGTCGCCATCGTCACAGTATTGTCGTGATTCCTTTTACCGACACACTCTATGATCCCATCTACATTACCAACTTGAGCGAGTTCAAAACTTTCATTCGCGACTTCGAGAAGTTGGTTGGCGGGATTGGAGGGGGCACCAACATCGAGCTATTCATCACCCAAGCGATGGCCCATATCGCCGATGCGCAACGACGCACTGGAGACCGACTCGCTGGAGCCAGCATCGGCGTGTTCACCGATGGAGAGGCGCCCATCAACATCGAGAACCTCCGCAAGGCCCGAGGGGCCATCGACCTAGCCAAGACGCCTCTGCAAGTCCTAGTAGCGAATATCGGAAGTACTGGAAACGAGGCCCTGATCAAATTTGTGGACGAGTCCCGGGGAAATATTTTTGACGACAGCCTGTACCGGGAGTTCAGCGAACAGAAAATAAGTGAACTGATTGAGGCTTCAAATACCATCACCCTCCCAACCGGCAAAGATGTCTTCTTTACTGAGACCGCTGCTCAGGACGTCCCCATGAGCGTGGTCCAAGCGCTGGAGGACTCAAGTCGAGAGGCAACTCGATTTACACAAGAAGTACTATCAGCCGAAGGCATGGTTAAGCCTCCCGGCGCGCATCACAAGGACCTCGAGAGACTGGCGTGGAAAAACGACATGGACAAGGTTGACCCTCGTCCACTGCGTGATTGGGTGAGGGAGATGAGACGATTTGCCGATAAATCCGCCCCTTTCAGGGACCCTAAGGTGGACCATCGGGTCGTTGACGATCTGATCAAGCATTTCGAGCAACTCACCAGAATCCGTTTTGAAGACCTCCACGACGAAGAACGAGAAGGCGTGAGAGCGATTCTCACGGACTCGCTCAAACGACATCGGACCAAAAAATGAAAAGCGCACTGGCTGGCCTCGCATGCTGGGCAATCGTTGCAATGCCCGCTATGGCGCATGAGTCAAATTGCGCGGCCGGATTAGAGGGCGTCTCACTTGAGAATGACTCGAGCATCAGCCCCGACGATCGGGCAGTCCGTTGGCTCGAGGATTTGCTCGGTCCTGTAACCAACTGGCCCGTCAATGACGCCCGCGCTGCTGTCGCTCAACTGCTTGCAGGCAGTCGTGAAAGCCCCGTCTCCGAGGGTGCCGTCAGTAACAACGCGGATCTTCAAGTTCACCGAGAGCAACTTGCAGAACTCATGCGGGAAGTCTCGGATCCCGTCGCCGTTGGGCGTGCGTTGCAGGAGGAGCTCAACCGCAGAGATGGCTCCACGCAGAGACGTCAAAAGAAGAAGGAAGAGATCGAGCTGGATCTGAATTTCAGGATAGCTTTTGGCGAGGTGCCCCCTGGTAGTTTCTCGGCCTGGCTTAAGGACATCTCCCACTTTATCGTACTGCCACAACCCATTTCGATGCAGCTAGCACCCTTGACTCAGTGGCAGCTAGGAGAAGTCTTACCCGCTCTGAGAACTGAGGGTCAAAACAACAGCTCTCCCGCTGTGAATCTTACTGGGCGTGAAGCCCAGGATTTTGTGTACGAGCTCAATCGATGGGCGCGAACGAATGATCCCCGATTACTAAGAATTATACCAGGTCATCAGCCCAATTGGAGATACTCGCTGCCAGACGCCTGGGAGTGGATGTATGTGGCCTCAAATCTCGCGACGAATTCGAGCGACGCAGAAGCCTGGCGAAAAAACGATCTAATAAATAGTCTGACATTAGGAGGCTTCACATCAGTAGGTCTGGCAGCCCACTTATTTAGAGATGACCCCGCTACCGTCAATTGGGAGGTTGGCGAACTCGACCCGATGATCATCAATGGATACGAGTTCCATGACTTTGGAGGAAATGTCAGAACATTTCTGAACCCCAATCCCTTCGTAACCATTAACCAACCTACTGAGGACGATGGACCAACACCTAAATTACTTTTTCGCGCCCAAACTCCTAGAATCATTCCCAAGGAGCTCAGCTGGTTCAATAGAGAGGTATTGAAAGATAACTCCTACGACAATTCAATGCCGGTTTCAAAAGTCTATAGGTCGTATTCATACGACAAAACGTTCTTAGAATTCGTTAGCGTAAATGCAACTCTAAAACATCCCGATACGGGCATCCGTCTAATCACCTTCAAGGTTGATGCCGAAACCGACGCCCGCCTAGACCCGGATACCCCCGTTGACGAAAAAGCGACATTCGCTCGACTGGGTGCTGCCTATCTTATCTATCACATCCAGATCGAAGCTGTGGCGCATAATAAAGCCCTCAAAGCACGCCGAAAACGCTTACTCCAAGTCGTGCCCGCCGCACTGAAGGACTGGAAACAGGGACGGCGCAATCCAGAGTTTGAAAAAAATATTAAAAGTGATTCACTCGTTTTTAAAATCTTTCAACACCCTGCCATCGACCTGCGGCGCCTCGCGATCGAAGTCGAAGCACAAATCAAAACGAGAGAGGTGATGCCATGAACCTCTCTCTCCTCCCTTGCCTCTCTGCATTCCTTTTCGCCCCGCTAGCCTACGCTTCAGATTGCGGACAATCCCTGGACGGTGCTCCGCAAGACCTAGAGTCCGCGCTCAGCCCCGACGACCGGGCAGTCCGGTGGCTCAAGGATTTGCTCGGTCCTGTAACCAACTGGCCC
>CAZGCK010000113.1:0-5112 GCA_964524175.1 uncultured Bacteriovoracaceae bacterium
CGCAAACCCAGCGCCAACGTTCAGCAATTGCCCTTTTCCCTCAATCCTAGCAACAGGCTAGGGTGGCAGTTTTCACTGCGGTGGGTCGCAGGGTTCCGTCTTCACATCTCGTGGGCTTTCAAATAGGATGCTTCGATGCAAACAGTATTGCCCACTCAACCTATTACAGGCCACAACTGGGTCGCAGGTCGTCCGCTTGTCGGAGAGTCGGGATCCCTGAAGATTCACACTCCCTACAATGGCAAGCTTTTAGGCGAGGTATCGATACCATCGGTTCAGCAGATGGGCGAAGCCATTGACATCGCTCATCAAGCTTTCTTGGGCTGGTCGCAGGTACCGATCAAAGAACGAAGCAAGGTCCTCTATCAATTTCGCGAGATCTTACTCAGAGACCAAGATGCGATCACTCATCTGAAGAGCGCTGAGTGCGGAAAGACTTTTTCTGAAGCCAAAGCGGGTCTCATGAAAGGCGTGGAAGTCTTAGATTTTGCGCTTTCGCTGCAGAACTTGGATCTAGGCGGCAAACTCGAAGTCTCGCGTGGCGTAAGCTGCGAGTATCGGCGGGAGGCGCTGGGCGTTTGCGCGAACATTACGCCTTTTAATTTTCCGGCGATGGTGCCGATGTGGACGATCCCGATCGTCCTTGCGTTGGGTAATTCCTATGTGTGGAAACCTTCGGATCGCACCCCGTTGACGTCGCTGAGGATTGCAGAGGCCCTCAAAGAAGCGGGGCTGCCCGAGGGCGTGATGACGATCCTTCATGGTGGAGCTCAAACGGTCAACACGATCATCGATCATCCACGGGTGAAGGCGATTGGATTTGTCGGTTCTACGCGCGTGGCTCAGGCTGTTTATCAGCGCGGTACTGCGCTCGGCAAGCGAGTGCTCGCCTTAGGCGGCGCTAAGAATCACATCGTGCTTTTGCCGGATGCGAACCCGGATCTTGCGGGGCCTGGGATCTCGGACTCCTTTACGGGATGTGCCGGCCAACGCTGTATGGCTGCGTCTGTGCTGCTCGCTGTGGGGGGAGTGGATCGCCATATAGATAAAATTAAGGAGCGCGCGGAGTCTTTGAAGCTAGGCTCTGACATGGGCGCGATTATTACGAGAAACCAGGTTGAGTTTTTGAGTGGCGCTATTGAGCGTGCAGAGAAAGCCGGTGCCAAAGTCGTACTCGACGGTCGAAGAGCGAAGGCTCCGGTCGGTATGGAGGGCGGTCATTGGATCGGTCCGACCATTTTGGACCATGTCACTGAAGGCAGCGAGGCCGCTGTGCATGAGCTTTTTGGGCCGATTCTGAGTATTGTCCGCTGCAAGGATCTTTCGCAGGCTCTCAAGATCGAGCGCAGCTCGGATTACGGCAATGCGTGTAGCGTGTTCACGTCGAGCGGACCGTTGGCTGAGCGCGTGGCGCGCGAGGCGACGGCTGGGATGGTTGGGGTGAATGTCGGGGTGCCGGTGCCGCGCGAGCCGTTCTCATTTGGCGGGATTAACGCCTCTAAGTATGGTCACGGCGATATTACTGGTCATCACAGCCTGGATTTTTGGACGAACTTGAAGAAGATTACTGTGAAATGGGAAAAACAAGATGATTCGAATTGGATGTCCTAATGGGATCCCTCATGCGTTCTAACCACGTCATCCTAGCCTCACACACGAGCCTCAAGTACAGTGATGCGCCGGTCCTCGAGTGGGGCGCAAAAGATCCGCTTCAGCGCGGTCCTGTGATTGCGTCGCTCACTAATCCCAAAGCGAAGAATGCCATTGGCACTCATAGCGGCAGTTATACCGTCTACCGCGCGCTCTCGATCGCGAGCGGCAAGTTTCCGGGTCATCACAAGCCGGATCTCGAGAACACGGAGAGCCCCGTGCCGATCGGGCCTTTTCCTCAGTGGAGCGACCCTTCTAAGATCGTATCGCTTGATCCATGGGGGCTTGATCCGCTTTTGAACTTCAAGCCCCTCTATGACAAGGGATATGACATTCGCCCGTCGATCGCGGTCACTCAAGCTAGGCTTCAGATCTTGGAGATTCATGAAGCGATCAATAAAGGGCGTTTAAAAACAGATGGCAAAATCATCACTGAGAATCGTGACATCAAAGTCACGAAGGTCGCAATCGAGCCGGTTTGGTATTTGCCGGGCGTAGCTAAGCGCTTGTCGATCGACGAGGGCGATCTGAGGCGCATTCTGTTTCAAGAGTCCGGTGGGATGTATCCTGAGCTTATCACGCGGCCAGATCTTAAAGTTTGGTTGCCCCCGATTGGGAGCTCCACGGCATACATTTTTGGTGATCCTCGCGCATTGTCTGACACGGCGGTTGAGCTCACTTGCCGCGTTCACGATGAGTGCAACGGGTCCGACGTCTTTGGCTCGGACATCTGCACCTGTCGTCCTTATCTCATGTACGGGATCGAAGACGCCGCCCGCACCGCTCAGCGCGGGGGAGTGGGCATCATCATTTACTACCGCAAAGAAGGTCGCGCGCTGGGTGAAGTGACCAAGTTCTTGGTCTATAACGCTCGCAAGCGCCAAAAAGGCGGGGACTCAGCTGCAACCTACTTCTTGCGAACAGAATGCGTGGCGGGAGTGGAGGATGCGCGTTTTCAAGAGTTCATGCCCGATTGCTTGCATTTCTTTGGTATTCGCAAGATTCACAACCTTCACTCGATGAGCAATATGAAATACGACGCCATTGCGGGAAGCGGGATCGAAGTCGTGAATCGCATCTCGATTCCGGACGAGTTGATCCCTAAAGACGCTCAGGTCGAGATGGAAGCGAAGAAGGCCGCCGGCTATTTCAACGTCGAGCCTAAGAAGTCCGCCGATGAGCTGAAGAAAGTTCAGGGACGCAAGATTGAAGAATGATCAGGATGATATCGATTATCTGCTTTCGCCGCGAGCGATTCGCTATCAAGCGCGCGCGGCGTTTGACCTGTGCGGAGCGGGCGGGACTCACTTTGAGTATCATCCAGAGAAGCTTCAGGATGTAGCGGATCTGGTTGCGGAGGTCACTCGCCAGAATTACCCAAGTTTGGACATTCCGTTTCATTCGCGGTGGGGGCATTTTAGGGCTGGAGGCTGCGACCGAGTGGCGGAGCTTCGCGGCAAGCTCACCGGCTTGGATGCTCTCGAGCGGGCGCGCGTGCAGCTGGATCTCGTTGTGCCCTCGGTGTTGCTTGATGCGGGCGCTGGAGATGCTTGGCGGTACCAAGAGACTAAAACAGGCAAAACGCTCGAGCGTAGCGAGGGCCTCGGGGTCGCAAGTTTCTATCTTTTTTTGGAAGGTAAGCTCTCCTCCGACGGTAAGAGCCTGCGCACTGACCGCGAGGGGCTGGCTCGGATGACGCCGGCATGGATTGCGGAAGCTTTTCAGGTGAGCGCAACGAATCCTCTGGTTGGCCTCGAGGGTCGTGCAGGGTTATTGAAGAGCCTTTCTAAAGCTCTAGAAAACGAAGACTTGTTTCCTGGCGGAAGGCCTGGCGGCATTCTGGATGCTCTGATGAAGAAGCAGGGTCGCAGTATTCCGGCGACTGAGCTTCTCCGAGCCGTGCTGGATGGTCTGGGCGTCATCTGGCCTGGTCGTATTCAGCTGGCGGGCAAGAACTTGGGCGACGTTTGGCGGCATTCCGTGCTGGGGCTTGTGCCCTTTCACAAGCTTTCGCAGTGGATGACCTACTCGCTGATTGAGCCGATTGTGGACGCGGGAATCGAGATCACCGGAGTGGATGGACTTACCGGGCTTGCGGAGTATCGCAATGGGGGACTGGTGCTCGATTCGGGACTCATCACTTTGCGAGACCCAGCCCATGCAGGTTTGGAGTGGGCACCTGACTCTGAGCTGATCATCGAGTGGCGAGCGCTGACTCTTTATCTACTCGACGAGCTGGCCGAGAAAGTGCGAAAAGCGCTCGGTAAAAGCGCAGCAGAGTTTCCGCTGGCAAAGGTTTTAGAAGGCGGTACGTGGTGGGCAGGACGCAGGCTCGCGCGCGAACGCCGCGCGGGGGGCGGACCTCCACTCATGATCCGCAGTGATGGGACGGTTTTTTAAAATGAAGAAATATCCAAATGTAGTGGTTCTCGATCATCCGCTCGTCAAGCATAAGCTGGGCTATTTGCGTGACAAGGGCACTCATTCTTACGAGTTCAGAGAGCTCGTCAAGGAGGTGAGTCGCATCCTGGCTTATGAAGCCATGCGTGGTTGGGAGAGTCTGGATACGATCTCGGTCGAAACACCGATTGCGCGTGCTCAAGTAGAGCGCATCGCCAAGCCTCCGGTGGTCGTATCCATCATGAGAGCGGGCAATGGGATGCTCGACGCAGTCCTTTCGATGATTCCCTTCGCATCGGCCGGGTTCATCGGGATTTATCGCGATCGCTTTATTCATAATACGGTCGAGTACTATTTTAAGATGCCGGCCGAGATTCGCGGTCGCGTTTCGATCCTTTGCGATCCGATCATCGCGACCGGAGATACGGCGCTTGCTGCGATCGAGCGTCTCAAGAGCTACGAGGTAGGTCAAATCAAGATACTCTCGCTTCTTGTGAGTGAGCACGCGCTGGGTCGTTTGCAGGAAGCCCATCCGGATGTTGTGGTCTATACGCTGAACATCGAAAAAGAAATGAACGCTTCGGGCTACCTCGTGCCAGGACTCGGTGACTCTGGTGATCGCCTCTATCAAACCAAATAAAAAGCCATTTATCTTAGGTGTTGCTGGAGGCTCGGGCTCGGGCAAGACTCATTTTGCCCGTGCGCTGAGGCGCAAGCTCGGACGTGAGCGCTGTGAGATCGTGTTTCAAGATAATTTCTACATCGATCAATCCTATCGCTTTGACCACGATGGAGGGGCCGTCAATTTTGATCATCCTGATAGCATCGATTTTGCGCTTCTAGCTGAGCGTCTGAAGTCCTTAAAGATGGGGGAGTCCGTCGAGCTTCCGATCTACGACTTTGCCACTCATACTCGTTCGCGAGAGACTTTGCCTGCTCATCCTTGCGAGCTGGTGATCGTTGATGGGATCTTGATTTTTCACGCAGCCCCGGTGCGAGAGCTTTTGGATGAGATGATTTTCTTTGATGCCCCAGAGGAGCTCAGGTTTCAACGTCGCTTGC
>CAZGCK010000113.1:5122-11623 GCA_964524175.1 uncultured Bacteriovoracaceae bacterium
ATGTTCGGGAGCGGGGCAGGACGCCTGAAGGAGTGCGTAAGCAGTTTGAGACTCAGGTGAAGCCCATGCACGATCGATATGTTGAGCCTTCTAAAGCTTACGCGCACACTCTGGTCGATGATTCGCATGTCTATGATGCTTTACTGAATGCGATCGCTCGAAAAATCGGGGGATAAGCAGTGGCAAGACGACTTCTGTCTTGGCACACGGCAGGTATGATGTCCGCCTAGATCGCCGGTTGGACTTGCTTTTAGGGGCTTCCCTGCTGGGAAAGCTGCAGACGACGGGAACTGCTCTCGGGTCTCAATATAAATGAGCTAGCTACTTTGAGCTGCAATCGGAGCGTTCTTAGCGTTGGACGGCCTGCCAAGCACCAGTGCCGAGAGTAGGCCCACGACAAAGGTGCTGATCCAAAGCGTCTTGCTTCCGAAGTGCTCGAGAACTGTAGTGCCTGCCCAAGGTCCGACTAAGAACGCCAAGCTGAAGGTCATCACGTAAAGACCCATGTACTCGCCGTGCCGATCTTTGGGTGCGATTTCCGAAACGTAGGCCGACATCGACGGAAAAAGGACCATTTCGCCAAAGCTCCAGACCACGATAGTGAGGGCTACCTCCAAGAAGGAGTTTGCGAAGGCCAGTCCGCCAAATCCAAGCGCAAACAAAATGGATCCAAGTGTCAGGGTTCGGCGGTAGGACCAATGGGAAGTCATCGAATTGAGCGGGATCTCAAGCGTAATAATCAAAAGCGTGTTGAGTGCGAAAAGCATCCCGTAATCGGACTCGGCAAAATGAAGATCGCGCACCAAGTAGAGCGGCATCGCGGAGACGTGCTGAAAGAAAACTGCTGCGACTGGAAGAATCCCGAGCAGAAAAATTCGAAGTGCGGGATCGGTGAAGAAGGCCTTTAGCAACCAGCCGTCGTTTTCTCTATTAGACTGAGCTTCTTGAGCCGCTCTGAGATCCTCTTCTTGCTTCATGATCGTTTTTCGGAAAGATGTGAGCATCAAAATCCCGACCGCGATCAAGGTGGTGGCGCCATCTACGAGAAAGAGTAGCTGAAACGAGTGATGAACTAAGAAGCCGCCTGCTGCTGGGCCTACGCTCATCCCTAAATTGACCGCTAGGCGCATGAGAGCGAATGCTGCTTTTCGTTGTTGAGCGGGGCCTAGCTTTCCGACGAGCGCCATATTTGCAGGACGAAACGCCTCGTTCGTTGCTGCAAAGAGGATCGTCATAAAGAGTACGGACCAGAACGATTTGGCGAAAGGGAAAAGGATTAACACGATCCCCGAAGAAACGAGCGTTAGCTCCATGAGTCGATAGGCGCCCCATCGGTCGCAGAGTCGGCCCGCAATCGGTCCCACCAAGAGGGCCGTCAATCCATAGATGGCCATCATTCCGCCTGCCCGCGCAGTTGAAAATCCCAAGCTTCTCGTGAAGTAGAGAACAAGAAAGGGAAGAGCCATTGTACCCATGCGATTGACTAGGGTAGCAAGGCAGAGCAACCAGAGTTCACGAGGAAGCTTTTTGAGATCTTGCCAGGCTCTTAGCACTCGATTCCCTTGGAGTTTGTTGAGTTCAATAGTTTAGTCGGATCGTGAGGCACGCTATTCAAGATGTCGATGAATCAGTCGCAAGGGGATTTAGAGTGGATAGGTGTCTTCTTGAAGTCTCACGGGTTTTGAATGCCTGCTTCCTTCCGGCCTTCAATAGCTCAAGGGTCAATGGGTCTTCTTCGATAGAAGAGTCTTGCACCCGTTTCTTCAGGTTTTGCAAAGTCTTTACTGGCGCACGCTTCTGGATCATGTTCACCACCCATTTGGGGATGGATCCTTTTGGGTCTCCATGAAGCTCGGCTACGATGTGCGTTTTCTTTCCGTCATCGAGTGGCTTAAACACAAACCGACTTGGGTAGATCCATGCGCGGATTTTTCCTGAGAATTCTTTGCGCCTGGGATCCTCGATGCTTTCGATGCGTACCTGGATTTGCTGATTCGTTATATCGTACTCAAAGATGCTTCTCACAACGGAGTCTCGATCTGTCACTGGCCATGGAGCTCTTGCGTGCATATAGATGATTCTCTCGTTTTTGGAGATTTCTTCGACGATTTCGGCGTTTTTTACTCGGTAGGTCCATTCGGGCAGTCGGATGGTGTCGCGGACGATCCCCATCACTTTGGCGATCGGGGCGTCGATTTGAGCCGTGGCTCGATAGGCGAGCACAGGACTGCCTGGGACTTCTTTGCGGTAGACGGTGACATCGTCGGTGCGAGACACTTCTTCCCATTCGGAAGGAGCGGGAGAGGCGATCGCAGGAATTTGGAAGCAGATCCCCGCGGTTCCCATCAGGAGTAAAAAGAAGCAGTAAGGAGCTGGTTTTAATGTGTGCACGAAGGTGGGCCCTCCCTCTTGGGTTCAAATATTTTTAGCGCGTTCCTATTTCAGATGTAAAGAGTTGACTCATTTCAATCAGACGGCCTGACTTACTCTACGTCAATCCAGTTGAGGATTGAAGTGACGTTGGCGTCGGTGAGGCCTCCGACCGTCGGGTGCCTTGATCCATCGCGGCGGATGTCGCCGTGGCGGGGCAATCGGATGAGCGGCGAGAAGTCCGGACGAGCCAGATCGACGCGCTGAAGAGCACGCGAGCACATCAGGTCGTCGGTGTCTGCGGCGTTGATCCTGAACGTGGTTTGGCCCCCGTGGCAGCCGGTGCATTGGGTGATAAGAAGGGGCTTCACGTTGGCAGTGAAGCTGGCCAATGCTTTACAGGTGGCTGAGCCTCGAGCTGCCTCAGCAAAGGAGATGGCGAGCTGGTCTACGCCGATACCCTTGTCCATTGTCGTGAGGAGGGTTGAAAGCGAGAGAAACTGCCCGCCCGGAGGTGAGACGATTCTCTCGACGACTTCAAAAGTGGTGGCGTTGGGATCGAGCACGCCGTTGATGACGACTTTGATATCGCGAACGTATACCGAGAATGTCGTGCCCGTTGCAAAGGTGATGCGTGGCCTGCGAATCAAATAGCCGTTGCTCGATCCGTATTGTTGGATGTCGATCACGAAGCTCGCGCCAGCCAGTTCGTTGTTCACTTCGTTCAGAGGGAATGTCATCGTTGCGAATGTGCCAGCTGCGCTAGGTAAGTTGGCCGGGACTATTTTGCCCAAGGTCTTGATACGTCCAGCTTGGTTGCCGCCGCCATCATTGTTTCCAGACCCCGAGCCGCCGCCCTGGCTGCAGCTATTAGTCTTGAGGCATTCGCCGCCGTACCACCAAGCTTGGATGGCGCTTTGCCAGGCTGGGATCGCTGCGCCGCCACTGCAGTAACTTCCGCAATGGGCATCATCAAGCTTTCCGCCTCGAGCGAGGAGACTAGAGGACGCGATGTTGTTGAAGTTGATTTTGCCGGAGCTCAGCATGGCGTCGTAGGCGTTTGCAAGGTTCGAAACTGCGAATTGCGGTTGAGTGCTCGTGCCATGGCAGCTGACGCAATGGCTAGTTGCAAGCTTGTAAACAGTGTTTTTATAGGCTTCTAGCCCCGAGCCGTAGTTTATCGTCGCAAAAAGGCTGTTCGCTTGGGTGCGGTCGACTGCGTTCTCGGCCTTTTCCAGGGAGGAGAAGCAGCCCGAGAGGATCAGCATCAAAGTCAAGATAGAGAGCAGCTTTCTGATCATCATTTTTAGCTCTTCTTGGTGGTGACAGCGTACTTGGCGATGTCAGCGGCGGTGAGATTGGTTTGAAAAGTCTTTGAGATGTCGCCCGGAGGTCGGCCCGCCAGTTGGAGGTAGTTGATCATGAAGACCTCTGCCAGAGCCACGGCGTTCGAAGAAAATGGGGTGGCGGCTCTCTGCGTATCCACTCCACCGTCGACCACAGAAGAGTAGCCCAACTGAGAGCGGCTCATCAAAGGCTTGCCGGCAGGGTCGTACATAAAAACGTAAGCTGCGTTCGCGGACCCGCGGTCACTCGTCCAATTGTAGAATCCGGGGACTTGCCCGTCCTCGTTGCGGTCGGTGCTGACGCCACCGTCAGTAATATGAATGATCATGAGGGGACGAGGACGAGCGCCTTGCTCATTGACGAGGCGATGAAACAAATTGATCGCTTGAGCGGTGATGCGTGCTGCCTCGCGGTCCCGGGTTTCGCCGGTACTGCGTGTATTGTCGTGATAGTCGCGTCCGCCTAAGGTCAGTGTGGCGACGCCTGAAAAACCCTGTGCGAGCAGGTAGGTCAAAGCGGCTGCACGTTGCTCGGTACCGTCCATGAAGTTAAAGACCTGAGCGGCGATCGTGTTTTGCGCGGGATCCAGTACGGGTGCTCCAGGCTGTGGGTCACCCACCATGCCTGAGGCCTTAGCGTAGCCGCACTCAATGATTTGCTTGACCTGCGAGGGGAGGTCTTGCGCGCTGAAGCGAGAGAGCTGCCCTCGACTCATTCGCTGCATTGCGGACAAGACTTTGGATGCTAGCCCGCGGTTGCCGCTCAGGCGCGTCGCGAGTTGGCCCGTTGACACGAGATTGGCTGCGGATGCGGCACTCGTGATCGGAGTGGCTCGATAGAGCGGAGCTGCCACTGCGGCCGATGAGTTTCCGCCGGATTCGCTGGCGCTAGTACCGATGACGGACGCGAGCTTGCGATCCGTGTCTCCTAGAGCGCCAAGAAGCGCGAGGCCTCCGGCAGGGTTGATCATGTTGCTGCTGCTGTCGTCGTCGAGTCTCGCGACCGTGCTGAAGCTGTTGGTGAGTGCTTTAGCCGCTGGGATCGCGGTAGCGTTGAGAGCGGTCGCGAAAGCCAGCTCTCGATGAAAGTGGATGCCCCAAGAGCTGTCAGTCACGCTCCCGATGGCGCCGGTGGGCGCCTTTGCGGGCGACATGCCCAGCGCTTGGTAGCCGCCTTGACTGAGGGGTTGATCGCCCAATGAAAAAGGCAAGGTCTGAGCGAGAAGTCCGGCGCCGCCAGCGTGGTCGATGATCAAAACCGCTGGCATAGTGCCGCCAAGTATTGTGCCGTCGCAGGGGGCCGCCGCGCGCGCTGCCTCGGATCTAAGCAGTGTCGCCAGAACCGTGGGCGCCATCACAAATGCCGTTGAGCTAACGAATCCCTGGGAGATGAAGTCTCGACGAGTGATCATTTTGTGAAGGGGTTGAATTGCTTTTTTTGGTTTCATTCAGGGGTTCCTTTCTTAGAGGACCACAATGGATCTAGCGGACCCAAGAGACGCGGTACAAAGCGAGACCATGAGGCCCATGGTACTTGCGCTGGAAGCTTTCAGCTCATCAAAGAGCTTCTGGAGTTCACTCACGTCTTCGGGCGAAGGGGTCTTGTCTCGAGTGAATCGGACGAGAAGAGTGTGGATCACCTGATCGCGGATGGGCGTCGTGATGGATGTGGCGGAGCGTGAGAAGTCGATCCCCGGAAACATCCCTGTGCGTCTGGCATCGTTCGTGTTGGCGACGACGTCGCAGTACTGCGCTGCGAGTCGCGCCACGCCGACTATGTTTGGACCCGAAACGGTCTTGATGTCGTTGTTTGTAGGCAGCGCGGAGGTGACAGCCTCGTAAGTCGACTGGATGGACCCGGTTCTAGGATCCACCCCGGTTAAGGAGGCCATGGTTTGGTTGATCTGCTGAAAGTCGCGCGTACCGAGTCCGACCTCGAGAAGGGCGAGATTGGGTACGCCTTCTTCAGTGGGGCTTTTGATGACATTGAGTTGTCTTGAAGCTGGGGCAACCGCATCGTCGCTTTTTCCTAGGCCCATGCAACCGCTGAGTGCCGCGCTGAGGAGAGTCACAAAGAGCGTCGTCATATGAAAGGTCATCGTCTTTCTCCTCATTGTCCGCGGCATCGTTGAAGTGTGGCCGCATCTTCGATCAAGCTCTTCATATTGTACCCACCTCGCTCAAAGGCGTCGGCAAGAGCGCTCACGTCTGCCTCGTCTGCTTTGAGTGGTTCCCGCATGCAACCGAGTTTGAAGGCTCGCTTCGCCATGCAAGCCGAAAACTGACGAGTGCTTGCCAGTGCGCGACCTAGGCTGTTTGCGCCTTTGCCTCCGGCTGCGTCGGGCTTCCATCCAAGTCTCGCGTTAGCGCCACTCATCCAGAGATTGACCCAAGAGTCGTCCGTCGTGCGGTAGCCATCGGGATAGTTTGTGGTGCGGTTGATCTTTCCGGCCACTTGGGTAGCGTTGTAGGTCAGCGCGTTGTTGTTGAAGTCAAAAAAGGCGAACGCTCCGGCCAGTCCATCCATCCCTGCATGGCACCCTTTGCAGCTCGTCAGATAGACCTTGGCGTTGCCCGTAGGAGCTCGATCGACGTCCCGGCGAACGCGGCCATCGGGTACGGCGGCGTCCATGATTTCTGCTGGATCTATGCACAAAAACTCCTTGAATGCATATCTCAGTGGCCTCCGATTGGTGCCCGCGCTAAAAAACTCGGCCGCCGATTTCCGAGTGGTCAATACGCCGGCGACATCTGGGATGCCTGTGCGAAGCGCCGATACAGCGCC
>CAZGCK010000113.1:11633-11931 GCA_964524175.1 uncultured Bacteriovoracaceae bacterium
CTGTCTCACAAGTGTTGTAGTCTGGGAGAGGTCAAGTCCGCCAAACTGCGAGATCTGGCTTCCTAGGTTCTGGTAATGTGTGTTGCTGTCAAAAGCAAAAGCTGCCACGTTGGCAAGCCCAGGAGCGCCCGTATAGATGATGTCGCCGTAGAGGACCTGGTCAAACGATACGTTGTCTCGGATGATGCCGATGATCGTAGCGACGTAATCATTGAGTGGTACGCGCGAATTCTCGCCATTGTCTGGGCGAGGGGATTCGTCTCGATTGCTGAGCGCATGCGCCCAGCGCACCAAATTG
>CAZGCK010000114.1:0-8311 GCA_964524175.1 uncultured Bacteriovoracaceae bacterium
AAGTCGCTTGCTAACAAGCATGGCGGTTTCAAGAGCGTTAGGGTGAGAAGTACTGTCACTGCAATGGACGGCGAGATGCTCACTTCCACCAAGTTCAAGACGGTCACTTACTTCAATCCGCAGACGAGCATTCTGCATGCATACGCTTCTGATGAGAGCGGCAAGAGCGCTTTTGCGATTGAGCGCAGGCTCGAAAGCTCGACTACCACGGATGCATTGCTTTTTTGGTCTAACCCTCGTCAGTTGCAGGAGCATCTGAAGGCGCAAGGACTACCGATTCGCACCGAAGACGAGCTAGCCGCGATGAAGGATGAAGATGAACGCCGTGCATCTGAAGTTCAGAATCTCGCGCGTTGGATGTCGACGGTCGCTTGGGTGATTGGGGATCCTCCTCGTCGAGATGCGAAAGGGCCGCAGTTGTGGATCGAGAAGGATACTTTCTTGCCGTTGAGGTTGGTCTATACGGTCCCAGATGAGGGATTGGTGGACATTCAGTTTGAAGGGCAACGGTTTTACCGAGAATTTCCGTTTCCTCGCGCTATCACAGTGGCCAAGGGCGGTAAGGCGATTTTGCGCGACGAAGTTCAAGACGTGACTCTCAACTCGGATGCGAATGAGTTCAAAACGGTGGTAACCGATGGATTCACCGAGGCGGGTAAAACGCTCCCAAGCGCGACTCGCGAGCTGATTGATCGATATTTCAAGCTGGTGCGTTGAGTAGTTTCTATGTTGTTTGACTCTCAATCTCCGTCATCTCAGAGTTTGTTGAGCGTGGCGGTGCCTCGCCCGTTGGATGGATTATTCACTTACAAGATCAGCGCGGAGCACGCTTCGCAAGTCACAGTCGGCGGTTGGGTCAAGGTGCCCTTTGGTCGGGCCACAACTCACGCCTTTGTAGTTGAGCCTCCTCGAGCGATAGAAACGGGGGGACTGCCTGAGGGCTTGTCTATCGAGAAGCTCAAGACTGTGCTCGAGGTTGGAGACCAGGGCGCGATTTTTACTCCAGAGCTTTTGGATCTGTGTCGATGGGCGCATCAGTACTACGGTTCTCCCCTAGGCGAGGTACTGCATTGCGCAGCTCCGCCTGCGACTTTGGGGTTTAGAAGCGCCAAACGAGGCGCTAGAAAGCTTAAATTCGAGGAGACTCGCGACCCAGTTCGACATTCTTTGACTGAAGAGCAGGTTGCTGCGCTTGAGGTGCTTGAGACGGCTCGCAAGAGAAACGTGCAGGCAGGTCCCAATGTAGCTCTTCTTCATGGGGTTACAGGGAGCGGTAAGACGGAGATCTATATGGAGATCGCACGTCGCACGCTTGCTGAGGGAAAAGGAGTGCTGCTTCTCGTTCCAGAAATCGCACTTACCTCGCAATTGCACCGAAGATTTGAAGAAGGCCTGGGCGTTAAGGTGGGGCTTTGGCACTCAGCTGTTGCGGATGGCATTCGTCGTGATCAGCTTGCGGCGCTGCGGTCGGGCGAGCTCAGAGTTGTGGTGGGCGCTCGATCGGCCGTGTTTGCTCCGGTCCCCGAGCTGGGGTTGATCGTGATTGATGAAGAACATGATGCCACCTACAAGCAAGAGGATCGTGTTCGGTATCATGCTCGGGATCTCGCGGTTGTGCGGTCAAAGCTCACGGGGGCTTTTGTGATGTTGGGGTCGGCGACGCCGAGCCTAGAAACGCGCGAACGCGTTCGCGAGGGACGCTATGCGGTTGCAAACCTAACTCGTCGGATCGCTCCGGGCGGGATGCCCACGATTGAGATCGTGAACCTCTGTGAAGAGGAGCGAATCGAGGACACGCAGGCGCCTATCGCGCGCAAGACGATAAACGCGATTCAAGAGACTTTGCTTGCGGGTGAGCAGGTGATGATTTTTCTCAATCGCCGAGGGTTCGCATCTTTTTTGATCTGTGAGGATTGCGGAGAGACCAATGGATGCCCTCAGTGCAGCATTTCTCTTACCGTTCATCGTAGTTCGGAACGCAGGCCTGGCGGCAAGGCTCTGGTCTGCCATGTCTGCGGACATCAGGAGGCAGTTCCTGATGTCTGCGCAAAATGCCAAGGGTCCAATCTGAAGGCGATGGGCGCGGGAACCGAGAGCCTAGAAGAAGAGCTACCCAAATGGGTCCAGGGCGCGGTGACCTTGCGTCTCGACCGTGATCAAGTGACGAGCCAGTCTAGACTCGAGTCGATCTTGGAGGACTTTCGGAGCCGTAAGGCCAACGTACTGTTGGGTACTCAGATGCTGGTCAAGGGGCATGATTTTCCGGGTGTCACCCTGGTTGTGGTCATTCTTGCCGATGCACTGTTTCGCTGGCCGGATTTTAGGGCTCCGGAGCGAGCGTTTCAGATCTTGAAGCAGGTTTCCGGGCGTGCGGGAAGAGGCGACCGGCCCGGAAGAGTTCTGATTCAGGCTTTTGATCCAGATCATGCGGTTCTACAGACTTTGCAGGGGATCATGTCGGAAGAGTCGTTTCTTGAGAACGAACGTCAGCTTAGGCAGGCGCTCGGATACCCACCATTTGGTCGCATGGCTCGCTTGCGTCTTGAGAGTCCGGATGCACGAGAGGCTCAGAGCCGTGCTGAGGCTGTGGCCCGGTCACTTCAGGAGTTGCAAGTCGATGGAAAAATCGAGTTGCTTGGGCCGAGCGAGGCGTTTTTGGAGCGCGCCAAGGGAATTTATCGATGGGATATATTGATTAAGTCCCCCCAAATCGGGCCACTTCAGAGAGCCATTCATTTGTCACGTGAGGTCTGCAATCGCGATCGTTGGGGATTGTTGGTCGACGTTGACCCCTATAGTGCGGGTTAGGGTGGCCGGCGTCCGCGGTTTGGGTGTAAACTCTCCAATAGATGTCAGGTGAAAAAGGCAGCTTTAGTCGCGCTAAGAAAAACGCCGAAATTGCAATGGAGCGCGCCGAGCAAGAACGGCGCCTCTTGATGCTCCGTCGTCGCATCGACCTCGCGCAAGCGGGTGTGCGGCACTATGAGATGCGCAAGATGGCAGAGGCAGTGAAGTCCTTTCAGTCGTATCTTCACATCCTTGAAGATTGGAAAAACGTATCGGAAGGGCGACTGACGCCACAGCTCTTCAATGTCAAAGACGACGTTGCCGAGCTTTTATTGATCAGCGGGATCTATTGGGATCTAGCCAAGCTCTACGATCGGACTAAGAGCAAAGAAGCGCTGTTCAAGCACTATATGGACAAATACGTGTTGTTCACCAAAGGTATGCCCTATCAGACCGTCTGCATGGAGACGATGCGAAAGTATATCGGCAACGACAAGCCTATTCATAAGGCGGAGTTTCGAAATGCCTACAAGGCGCTCGGTGGGTCCAATTGCTTCGTGGCGACCGCGCTGATCGACGTTACTGAAGATGGTACGTTGCCGAAGCTACAAGCGTTTAGGGACCAAGTTCTACTTCGGTCCCGGGTCGGACGAGTTTCTGTTCGAGCTTACTATTGGGGTGGTCCCTACCTAGCAAAGGTGACTGATCGCGCGCCAGAAACTATCAGGCGTTTGATGGGTAGAGGTCTCGATCTACTCGCCAAACGTCTCAGTCGTTCTAATTGAGAAAAATGCCGATACGTTCGGGATGCCAATAAAATTGGCTGTCCGCCCAGTTGGGCCAGAAGGAGAGCCAGATGAAGCTGGCTCGTCCCATCACGTTCTTCATCGGCACAAATCCCCAGAAACGGCTATCGTTCGAAAAGTCTCGATTGTCGCCCATTACGAACAAGCTCTCCTCGGGCACGGTAACGGGGCCGTGGCTCTCGCCAATCGAGTTGTTCTTGTCGAGCATGACGAGGTGATCTCGTTGATCGAGATGCTCGACAAAGACGTCGAGGTTGTTCGAGCTGTACTTGGGGTCGTCGAGAGACTTAAAAATCTTCTCGATTTGCGCGGAAGTCGCTGGATCCCGTTTGATCTCTTGATTGTTGATGGTCAGGGCTTTGTTGCGCAACTCGATGCGGTCGCCAGGAACTCCAATCACGCGCTTGATGTAGTAAATGCTTTCGTCTTTGGGGTTCTTAAAGACGATGATGTCCCCTCTCTTGGGGAAAGCCCTCTTGACCAGCGGCACAGGATGACCGGTCGTCAAATCAGAAAAGGGGATATTGAACGAATAAGCTAATTTGTTGACGAAGATATGATCGCCAATCAAAAGCGTGGGTATCATGGATCCGGAAGGGATCTTGAAAGCTTCGATTACGCTTGAGCGAATCGTAAAAACGATCAACAGCGCCAACGCAAGCGAAAGCAGGTTCTCGAGGAACCATCGGATTCGGGATATTTCGGCGCTTCGCATTGTTATCTAGGATAGCGCCTAACTCTGGCGTCAGGAAGCCCAAAGATGATACTCTTTTGATGTGCGCACCCTAGATCGATACCTTGCCATGATCTTCATCAAGAACTTCGCTCTGTCAGTGGCGGCGCTGAGCATGCTTTTTATTTTTCAGGGGCTTCTAGCGGACCTTTACGACCACTCCTATCCCGCTAGCCAAAATCTCTACTATCACTGGCTGAGTCTTCCCCAAGTGATGGTGCAGATGATGCCGCCTTCGATTTTGCTTTCGACGGTTTTTACTCTCTCTGGCCTTGCGCGTACCAACGAGCTGATCGCTTGCTTCGCGATTGGCGTGGGTATTAGTCGCGTCATGAGCTTGGTTCTTTCGATTGTGTTCATTGTCGCATGCTTGCTGATGGTGATGCAGGATCGGATCTTGCCGCCTGTCTATAAGAAGAGGCAGACGTATTTTTATCGAGAAATGCAGAAGAAGCCGGATTTTTTTCTCGATATCAAGCAGGACAAGATCTGGTACCGCTCACAGAATCTCATCTATAATCTGCAGCGTTTTGATCCAAAAACGAAAATCATTCACGGAATGGCTGTATATACGTTTGATTCTAACTTTAGGTTAGTTCAAGTCGTCGATGCCGAGAGGGCTGAGTTTCTTCAACGTGGTTGGAAGCTCATGAACGGTACCGTAACGGTATTTTCTACTGAAGATCCCTTCCCCATGACTCAGCCATTTAAGCAAAAAGAACTGACATTAAGCGAAACACCCAAGGACTTTCAGGAAATCGATAAAGAAGTGAATGGCCTAAGGCTTAAAGAGCTTTACCGATACATTCATCGAATGAAATCAGCGGGAGCTGACACTAAGAGTTATGAAGTCCAATTCCACTCACGCATTAGCTTGAGTTTCATTCCGATCGTCATGTGCATTTTGGGCGTCCCGTTTTCTATGCGGGGTCGACGCGAAGGAAGTGCTGCAAAAGACCTCGGACTCTGCTTAGGTTTCACGTTTTTCTATTGGCTTTTCTATTCGGTCGGACTATCTCTAGGTTCAAATGGTGCGTTACCGCCATGGCTCGCCGCATGGCTTCCAAGCTCGATCTTCGCAGTCATTGCGGTCACACTCATTGCTCGCCAGCGCAAATAATTTACAACATGCGGCTGCACTAACAGATGGATTTTCCTTTCGAGGAGAGTCGATCGGCGAGTGGCGAGTTTTATTTTTTATGAGGCTCCCAGCTGGAGCTTTTAGGCCTGAGGAATCGGCAAGTGGCCAAACTGAAGATCTTTACTTTTCCTGATCTCATTCTGGCTCAAAAAGCCGCACCCGTTGAGCGCGTAGAAAAATCGCTGCACAAGCTAGCCGATGACATGCTGGAGACGATGTATTTCGCACCTGGTATTGGCTTAGCGGCCAATCAGGTAGGCATTCTTCAACGTATTCTCGTGCTGGATACGGACTATGACTACGAAGAGTTGCCGGAAGGGGAGTCCCCCCCAGCAGGCAGCGAAGTCGTTACTGGCGGTTTCATCAAAAATCGGAAGCCGCGTATCATCGTGAATCCGGAAATCATCCATAGCGAAGGCAGCATTCTTTTTGCAGAAGGGTGTTTGTCGGTGCCGGAATACTCAGCCGAAGTGAAGCGAGCTGAAAAAATCAAGCTGCAGTATCAAGATGTCGACGGCTTGACTAAGACGTTGTCTGCGGACGGCCTGCTGGCAGTAGCGATTCAGCATGAGTTGGATCATCTCGAGGGTAAGCTCTTTATCGACCGACTGAGTCCTCTCAAGAAGGAGATGGCTCGCAAGAGGCTTCGCAAGGAACGAGAAGAGCGTGAGGCTGAGGATTTGTTTGAAGCTCGTGCGGGAGATCCCAAGCCAAAACCTAAGCGCAAAGGGTTCTGAGTGAATAGGCTTCGTGTCATATTTATGGGGACGCCCGAGTTCGCTGTGCCTGCTTTGGAGGCTGTCCATTCTCAACATCAGATAGTTGGGGTTTATACCCAACCTGATAGGCCCGTTGGGCGCGGATTGGATCTAAGAGCTTCGCCAGTGAAGCTCAGGGCGAAGCAGCTGGGATTACCAGTGTTTCAGCCGGAGAAGCTTTCCTTGCCCGGCGAGTTTGAGCGTCTCGAATCCCTGCTTCCGGATGTGATCGTCGTTGTGGCTTATGGGCAAATCCTAAAGACCAATGTGTTGACCTTGCCTCGGTTGGGGTGCGTGAACATCCACTCTTCGTTGCTTCCGCGTTGGAGAGGGGCCGCTCCGATTCAGTGGGCGATCCTCGGAGGAGATGCCGAAAGTGGCGTGAGCACGATGAGAATCGTCGAGAAGCTCGACGCTGGTGATGTGCTACTGCAGGCACGTACTCCTTTGTCGTCGACGGATACGGCCGAGAGTCTACATAACCGGTTGATGATGCTCGGAGCGGAGCTGATTTTGCCTACCTTGTCTGGACTGGCGGATGGGTCATTAAAAAGCGTGAAGCAGGATGAGTCGCTCGTCACTTATGCCCATAAATTGACCAAAGAGATGGAGCGCCTGGACCCCGAAGAGCCTGCCGCACTATTGGATCGTAAAGTTCGCGCATTGAATCCTTGGCCCGGGACGAGTGTTTGGGTGAGTGATGATGGCGCGCCGCAGCGACTGAAGATCAAAAGAGCAGGCATACGGGCGGATTTGACGGGTTCGCAAGGAATGATTTACGAGCGCGCCGGGATGGTTCTTCTTGGAACTGCAGCGGGAGCGCTCGAACTGCTTTCTGTTCAGTGGGATGGAAAAAAAGAAGTCGATGCTGCGGGCTTATTGAATGGGTTACGTGGTCGAGGCCGGAGCTTGCCGCTAGAGACTGTCCGGGTTACATTTTAGGTTCATGCCTGCAAAATCACGTTCAGCTCAACGCTCGGCCTTGATCGCGCCTTCTCTATTGTCCGCGGATTTTTCTAAATTAGGCGCGGAGGTCGAAGAAGTCGAGAAGGCGGGAGCCGATTGGATTCACGTTGACGTGATGGACGGGCACTTTGTGCCTAACCTCACGATTGGTCCACTGGTCGTCGAGGCGTTGAAGCCTGTGTCTCGATTGTCGATGGATTGCCATCTCATGGTTTCTAGGCCCGAGGATTGGGTCAAAGCATTTGCTAAGGCGGGCGCTGATTACATCACTGTCCATGCTGAGGCTACGGCGCATCTGGATCGCCTGCTTCATTCTGTACGCGAGGCGGGATGTAAAGCTGGAGTTTCTCTGAATCCAGGGACGCCGCTTGCATCGATCGAAGAAGTGCTGGATCTGGTCGACCTAGTTCTAGTGATGAGCGTGAACCCGGGGTTCGGCGGGCAAAAATTTATTCAGTCGTCGGTTTCTAAAATCGAGCGTTTGGCGCGGATGCGCGAAGATCGCAAATTCTTGATTCAGGTGGATGGAGGCGTGCAGGCCTCAAATATCGGGCGATTGTTTTCGGCCGGCGTCGATGTGTTTGTCGCTGGTTCGGCGGTTTTCTCGGCTAAGGACCGCACAAAGGCGATTCAAGAGCTGCGCGGCGGAATTTCGTGAGCGCGCTAAGTTTAGGCAAAAAGCCGCTGACTCTCGAAGAGGTTGGGCAAGTCGCAAATCATGGGCGACGCGTGGTGCTCTCAAGGGCAGCAGTCTCGAGGATCGAGCGAGCGCATAAGTTTTTACGTAGGAAGCTTCGTAGCGGCGACACGTTTTATGGCGTGAATACTGGGTTTGGGTTGCTCTCCAATGTGCGCATCCCTGAGGGGCAGATCGAGACGCTTCAGTACAACTTGCTGCGATCACATGCCGTGGGGATGGGAGCGTTTTTGCCCGATCCTGTGGTTCGTGCGATGATGCTCCTGAGAGCGGCGAATCTTGCGATAGGCCACTCGGGCGTGAGTCTTCAGCTGGTCCAACAGATTTTGGATTTACTCAATGCGGGTATTTGCCCGCTGATTCCTGAGCAAGGCTCGGTGGGAGCGAGCGGAGATCTTGCGCCGCTATCGCATCTTGCTTTGG
>CAZGCK010000114.1:8321-11925 GCA_964524175.1 uncultured Bacteriovoracaceae bacterium
GATCGGTGAAGGCAAAGCGCGCGTGACTCAATCGGGGCGGGTGGTTTCTGGCGCGAAGGCTTTGCGTTTGGCGGGTCTAGAGCCCCTGCGATTGGGGCCTAAAGAGGGTCTTGCGCTGATCAACGGGACGCAGTTCATGACGGCCATTGGTGTGTTGACACTGCTTGAAGCCGAGCATCTTGCTGATGTCGCGGACCTCGCTGGTTGCATGACGGTTGAGGCGATGCGCGGGACGGATGTAGCGTTTTCTCCGGAGATCCATGGAGTGCGCCCTCATCCTGGGCAAGTAGCCGTTGCGCGCAATTTGCGCCGCATTTTAAACTCGGGTGGAGGCAAGAGCAAGATTGCTCGCAGTCATGAGGATTGCGGCAAGGTTCAGGATCCTTATAGCCTGCGATGCATGCCTCAAGTGCACGGTGCTTCGCGCGATGTGTTTTTGTTTGTCCGCGGAGTTCTTGAGCGCGAGGTGAACTCCGTAACGGACAATCCTCTCATTTTTCCTAGCGCTGGAAAAATCCTAAGCGGTGGCAACTTTCATGGTCAGATTGCGGCGATCGCGATGGATGCGCTTTCGATCGCTGTGGCGGAGCTTGGAAGTATTTCGGAACAGCGGATCGAAAAGCTCGTGAACCCAGCGATCTCAGAACTCCCTGCTTTTTTGGCTAAGCAGGGCGGCCTAAACAGCGGATTCATGATTGTTCAAGTCGCAGCGGCGAGTATCGTTTCTGAGAACAAGACGCTTTGCCATCCAGCGAGCGTGGACTCGATTCCGACTTCGGCAGACAAAGAGGACCATGTGAGCATGGGCGCTTGGGCGGCTGTGAAGGCTTCGCGAGTCTTAGTGAATGCTCGGCGCGTGCTGGCGATGGAGCTTATGGCGGCGGCTCAGGGTTTGGAGTTTTTGCGGCCGCTGCGGAGCTCGAAGATCATCGAGCAAGCTATGAAAGTGATCCGCAAGCGAGTCAAACCGGTGGATGTGGACCGTGTGTTTCATGATGATCAGGTTTATCTAGAGCAGCTGATCGCGGCTCGCGGGTTTGAGATTGTTTTGAAGTCTTGAGCTTTCCTAAAGGTCCAGGAGTTTTTCGTCCACTAGGTTCGGCAAAGTGACGGTCAGGCGAGGCTCCTCGGCCATCGCCCGTTTGATGGCGAAAACAGCGTTAGGGTTTCTCGCCCAGCTCCTTCTGGCGATACCATTGTTGACGTCCCAGAAGAGCATGGATTTGAGGCGTCTTTCGGCGTCATCTGATCCGTCAATCACGAGGCCAAAGCCGCCATTGATGACTTCGCCCCAGCCGACACCGCCGCCGTTGTGGAGTGATACCCAGGTCGCGCCGCGAAACGAGTCGCCCACGAAATTATGCACGGCCATGTCGGCGGTGAACTGTGAGCCGTCGTAGATATTGGATGTCTCGCGATAAGGCGAGTCGGTACCGGATACGTCATGATGATCGCGGCCGAGCACGATGGGTGCGGTGATCTTGCCGGATCGGATAGCTTGGTTAAAAGCTTGCGCGATCTGAGTGCGGCCATCGGCGTCAGCGTAGAGGATGCGTGCCTGGGAGCCGACGACCATCTTGTTTTGCTGGGCCGCTTTGATCCAACGGATGTTGTCTGCGAGTTGCTGCTGGATTTCTTGAGGGGCATTTTGTGCGAGCTTTTCGAGAACTTGGGTTGCGATGGCGTCCGTGGTGGCGAGGTCTTCTGCTTTGCCAGAGGTGCACACCCAGCGAAAAGGCCCGAAGCCGAAGTCAAAGCACATGGGGCCCATGATGTCTTGAACGTAAGATGGATACTTGAAGGATCCGTCAGCTTTGAGGATGTCAGCTCCTGCGCGGCTGGCTTCGAGCAAGAATGCATTGCCGTAGTCGAAAAAGTACATCCCCTTTTCGGTGAGTTGATTGATCGCTTGCGTGTGGCGGACGAGAGTTTTTTGAACCTCACTTCTGAATCTTGCGGGATCCTTTGCGATGAGATCGACAGCCTCGTCGAACGGGATGCCGGCAGGATAGTAGCCGCCGCCCCAGGGGTTGTGAAGTGAGGTTTGGTCGGATCCCAAGTCGACGTGAGTATTGCTTGTCGCGAGCTTCTCCCAAAGGTCGACTACGTTGCCCTCATAGGCGAGGGAGACGGCTTCCTTGTTTTGCTGGGCCTCTTTTATTCTTACGAGGAGCTTGTCCAGATCTGTGTAGACTTCGTCGACCCAGCCCTGTGAATGGCGTTTCTTAACGGCCTGCGGATTCACTTCGGCGACGACACCGATGGCGCCTGCTATCACCGCGGCTTTTGCTTGTGCGCCCGACATGCCGCCTAGTCCGGCCGAGACAAATAGTTTGCCGGCGAGGCTTGGATCATTGGGCGAGACTCTGCGGCCAGCATTGAGAATGGTGATCGTGGTTCCGTGCACGATGCCTTGCGGGCCGATGTACATAAAAGAGCCCGCGGTCATTTGCCCGTACTGGGTGACACCGAGTGCGTTGAATCGCTCCCAATCGTCAGGTTTTGAATAATTTGAAATCATCATCCCGTTGGTGACGACAACTCTGGGTGCATCTTTGTGCGAAGGAAACAAACCTAACGGATGGCCGGAGTAGAGAACGAGAGTCTGCTCGTCAGTCATGGTGGCGAGGTACTTCATGGTAAGGAGGTACTGGGCCCAGTTCTGAAAAACAGCGCCGTTGCCGCCGTATGTGATGAGCTCGTGCGGGTGTTGAGCGACAGCGGGATCGAGGTTGTTTTGAAGCATGACCATGATGGCGGCGGCTTGCTTGGATCGGTGAGGGTAGTCAGCGATGGGGCGCGCGTGCATGGGGTAGGTGGGGCGAAAGCGATGCATGTAGATGCGGCCGTGGGTTTTAAGCTCGTCGGCAAATTCTTGAGCGAGAGTGGCGTGGTGCTTGGGATCGAAATAGCGAAGCGCGTTTTGTAGCGCGAGCTTCTTTTCGGCAGGGTTCAGGATGTCTTTGCGTTTGGGGGCATGGTGAGTTGCCGGGTCGTAGGGCTGGGGTGTGGGAAGGGTGTCGGGGATGCCTGCTAAGACAGCGTCATTGAAGTGGGTCATGACCATCTAAATTATCTCTCGAGTGGGGCTATGCATAGCCGGGCTTATAACAGCAAAAGTATCCGGTTATTTTGAGGGTGCAGAGCATTAAATGGTGAGAAACTCAGACCTTAATGCTCCGCCCTCTTTAAGGGTGCCAGGCACCTTTAGGGAACCCCACACACCTTTAGGGAACCTGAGTCAGACAGCTGTCTAAAGTTTGTACACTTAGACTTCTGTAAGTTATTGAATTCACTAGTTTAACATTAAGTGTCATTTTGGCACCTCCCTTGCTTCATTAGGGAGTATGAAAACATTTTCTTGGACCCTCAAATCGGGCGTAGCTCTTTGTGCTCTGTCCGTCCTCCCCGTCCTCATGGCCGGATGTGGACAGACTCCAAGTTCAACCGAAGTAGCTGAAGATGAGCTCGCCACTGGCGGAGCGGCGGCGAATCCCTACACCCCGAGTTACCCAACTAATACAGGTGGTGGTGGCACAGGCGCCGGCGGGACCGCTGGGGGTGGCACTACCGGGGGCGGCGGCACGGGTGGCGGCGGAAACAC
>CAZGCK010000115.1:0-7371 GCA_964524175.1 uncultured Bacteriovoracaceae bacterium
TTGATTGCGCTGCCAGATTGCAAATCGTTCTTCACTTTAAAATTGACCAACTCCGAGGCAAGCCCGGACAAGAATCATTCGATCCACACCGGATATCAGCTCAAAAAAACTCGATCACCCAAGGGGCCGCAGTCGACTATAGGCTTCTAACGAGAGAACTCAACGAGCAAACCATCGGGCTTAGCACCGAACAAACCACTTCCTGCCAGGACCTCGCAAAAAATCTGTCCGCTCAACTGCAATCCTTCTTCGGACGCAGACTGACCTACCTCCTAGATCAGGGAGACTTAGACGGCTTCTTTTCCGAATATATGACCCTGCTGAGTCCTTGGGTGATTTGGTCCGATCGAGCCTCAATAGGCTCAGAGTTCAGCAGCCAAGAGAAAAAGGCACTCTCCCTACTTCTTGGCGAACTCACCAAGAGCCTCGAGGGAACTTCCTGGCAGAATTACGCCGACCTCAATCCATTGCTGCAGAGTTGGAACCCTGAGTGGCTGGAGATCCTAGGAACAGATGCACCTGGTGCAGTGCTGATCCGAGAGAGAAAAATCGCACTCCAGATCCATGGCATGCAGAAACTCGAAGTAGGGTTTTTCTTGTTTCATGAGCTCTCCCATTTGGACGATCCGCGGATCAAGGCAGGTGAGTCCGTTAGCGACTTTCACAAGGAACAGTTCGCGTGGCGGCGTAGCATCGACTTTTTGAATCTTCTACGCGAACGGGGCGTCGAGATCCCCCCATTACTGTTGACGATAGAGGCAGCCATTCATGCGAGCGCAGGCATTTATGAGTCCAGCGAAGATCCTTACCGTGGCTTAGACAATTGGATTGAGGCCGTGATAGGCGTACGGCGCGTAAGGAGCTTCAAGCCAATATAGGGAGCGCGCTCCTGTCCATCGGTCTGGCCACGGCACTGGGTGACTGCACAATGGTGAAAGTATCGGGAGGAGCGCGCGGACAAGTGGGAGTGGCAGGTCGATCTGATGCACGGCCGGTCGGGTTCTCTGGAGCTTTGGGCGAGGCCTTTGCAAGGGTGGAGTTCGCCGGCGGGTCGACCTCGATGATCATCAAGGTATTTGGCGAAATCGGAGCACGAGTCCTATCTGATCCTTCGGCTGACTTAGAGGAACTGAAGTCAGGATCTCAAGGATATATTCAGATTGGAGCGGCTGGGACATTCTAGTGTCAATGACTGTAGGTCCTGTCTCGTAGAAGATCATTTGTCCAAGTTTATTGGCCAAAGAATTTTAGTTAGGCAGAGCACTGACAAACGGTGCATCAAACTTACAGTATTTGCCTCTGAACTGACTCCAAGCATCATCCCATTGAACCCAATCAGGATGATCCAACGAATAACCTCCCATTTTCCCCTCGATGAGCATCTCGAGCAAAATAGGTGCGAGATCGGGCGGAATTTCGCTCGGAGAACAAGGGTCATGGGTCTTGAAGTAGCCTGGACTGCGGCGACTGAATAAAATAGCACTGACAATACTTGCGGACATTATACCAAAATGCTTTTTACGGTCCGGAAGGGCTAAAAAAGCCCGGCTAATTTCAGGAGTCCAGTTTTTATACGAGGCCTGGTGAACATACGAGATAGGCACATTATGGTTCGGAAAATACTCTGCGTTTGCAGGCGTGATTCTGTAAGCTTGCAACGCTCTAGGGTGGAGTAGGATCCTGAGTGCTAGCTCCGGACTGATTTCAGATCTTTGGTCTTTGGCTTCGGAAAGCTGAAGCTGAATGCGCGCTGAGATGTCCGAACTGTCACCGGGAATGGTGGGCTGCGCAGCCACTCCCTTTCTTCCTTCTTGTGGGCTAAAGTAGAACCTCCCAGGAAGGTGTCGATCTCCGGATTGCCCCCTTCGAGGAGACTGGGCGGCATGTCTCTTTGGAGAAAACTCCTCTTCCTCGTCCTTCTTCTTGACCGCATCACATTTTTCGCCAATAACTGCATTCCGCGCAGGCCGATCCTCACCTTTGGCGAGTCTACCCAAAATCTGGCTAACTTGCTCTTCAGCGGACAGACCATGAACTTCGGCCAGCGCCAATGACTCTGAATGAATCCTAAACTCATGAGCGTCCAAAGCGACATTAAGAGCTCTAAAATGAGTATCTTCTGTGGCTATAGCTTTAAAAAAAGCGGCCCGCTTCTGCTCGTCGATAAGGTTGTAGGTACGAATGAAAAGAGTGGCCGAAAGTGAGTCTGGCTCATCTAGGCGCTTTAGGAGCGGTTCCCATTCAGAAAACTTTGGAGCAACGAATAGTGTCGCTTGAGGTTTCGGGAGATCGCTGAACTTGGCGGCCGTAGCGCTCCAATTGTTCTCTCTATCATTCTCACTCTGCAACGTTGAAACAAGCGTCCGGTACCTGCGAACCGCTTCAACATTCTGCTCGATCTCTCCTTGCTCCAAGTCGACTAAGGTCTCAGGGTGCTGAATCATCCTTTGTGCCTTGGTAAAAACAGGATTGCTGATTAGTGCATTTAGATCTCTCTTGATCAGCCCTCGAGCTGCTTCTCGCCGTGCAGGTCCCGAAGATTGAGACAAGATAGTCCGTAGATCCTTATCATCTCGAGTCACATAAACAGTTTGAATGTTATATCCCTTATCGACAATCAAAAGACTTTGGTCCGCAGGGAATTCACCCTGAGCAACTTTTCTTTCAAACTCTTCGGAGCATTCCTCGTATTGCCAACAACCTCTTGGTCCTTCACGATAGCCTGAATCCAAACGAGAAAGCTCAATATACTGGCTCCAGGTAAGAAAAACGCCCCCTTCTTCTTCCCTAGCCTGCAGCACTCTTCTTGTAACGTCGTCAGCATCATCACTGTCGCTGCAAGGACAGTCCCCCATCAATGTACGAAAATTACTAATTGTTTGATCAACAACAGGGTTAGCGGTTTTGAGCTGGGTCAAATAGTTTTTAAGAACTTTACCTGGAGAAACCCCCATAGCTTGCAATGACTTTACATTCGATGAATCGCCGGCTGGAAGCTTGTCAATATAGGAGGCTAAGATGTCCAAACTAGCGCTGTCGTATTTGCCTAGGTCTCGGCGCAGGCCGGTAACAAACTTCTCGCCATCTTGCCCGCTTGCGGACCGCTGAAGAATCCTTAAGAACTCACCTTGATCCCTAACCCGCATAAGATCACCTAAACCAAACGTACCGTCCTTCAACTTCTTCCAAACCGGCTCACGACCCTCTCGAATGCTGTACCCCTGGGCGTCGTAGTCTCTGACAGCTTGAAGCATTGCCTCGCCATTTTTGGTTTTGGAAAGCTTAAGGAGAAGCTCCATTCTATCAGGATGCTTTGAGAGGGCTTCAACTACGGTCTTCTTGTCTTCACTTTTGTCGAGCTGACCCAGCATGGCCTCGAGATTTGGAGAGTCCAAAAAGTCGCTGGTAATCCGAGAAATCTCTTTAGAGGAGAGGCCAAGATTTGCATTGAAGAGATCAGAAATGAATTCAGCAGCGCCTGTCAATCCCAAGGACTTTAAAGCTTTTGCGACAACCGAGCCAGTCTCTCTGAGATCGGGGACATCCGGCGCATCTCGGTCTTCAAAATAGCGAGAAGAACCGTATGGATATTTACCACGCACGACGACCGTCCGCTTGCGCCGAAGCTTATACTCCTTAGCTTTGTCGTTTGCTTCATTGTTAGGTTTGTCGACTGACTTACTGGCGACTACTGTGGACTTAGACTGAGGCTTTAGCGTAGCAAGCACATAGCGCTCTGAACCCTGGACCTGCCCACTCTCGGACGAGAACTGATCCAGCCAATAGTAGGGATGCAGAACCCTGACTTCGGCTGCATGAGGTGAGATACTTTCGGCAGTCAACCTCTCTCCCGTAAAAGCATCGGTCACGGTTTGGTTCTCAGTGATCCAAACTGCTCGGAAACCGTTTTCTGCTTTCACGACGGCTAAGCGCTGAGAAGGTGTACTCGGGTCTCCTGGAATCTCCGTTGCGCGAGCCTTTGCGAGTGTCGAAAGCATGAGTTTCGCGACAGCCTCATCGTTCCCTCCGTTACCCCACAAAAGCTTGATCATCTGGGAATTGCCGCTGGGGCGGATATTAAAGAATCGCTTGAGCAAATCTTCCGATTCGGGCCCTGGATCTAATATTTCCTTTTCGATGGCATTCAATTTACTGAGAACGATAGTGTAGTCCCATTGCGTGATTGGGGTCTTGGACTGTGCAAGCTCCGTTTCAAGAAACATCTCGGAGAAATTGAATCCGCTAGCCGTAAGATCCTTAGAATAGACATCAACAGCTTTCTTTGCCTGCGCCTTCCAATACTCGACTCCCCTACCATAAGCGATCGGACTTGCATCGCGTTGTGCCTGAACGCGAAGCGCGAGCTCCGAGAGTTGTTCGATTTGCTTATTGCGTTCTTCTGATGTCATCCATCCTAATGATGAAGATGCCGAGGATGCTGATGAATCGACTACTAAACTATGAGCATGAGGAGATGAATCCTCATTGGCTTTAGATTCACTGAAGCCTTGATCAGAATTGCCGCTCCCCTCTTTACTGCTCGGGACTCCTTTCGCGTTGTTTTTTGAGGCCATGTCCGGAATCTGGCCCTCGGCATGAGCAACGGCATCCTTTGTGGAAACAATGTCTGTTGAATTTCCGACATGACTGCCCCTTTTCTTAGAAGGTTGCGTCTCTACCGATGAATTCTGCGCCGACCTACTATTTGCTCGGGCTCTACTGGGCTGAAGTGGGACTCGAGTCTGGGTAACACTTGGTGTTGGCTCGGACTGAGCAAGACTTCCTTTCTGTTTAGGCTTTTGCTTCAAGTAGCTAAATAACCCAAGAGACTGCTGAGGAGGCGTAGAGGTAGCATCGTCACTAGCAGCGAAGTCCTGCTCCTGGATGGAGGGCTGCACCTGCGGCTTAAGCTTAGGTGGAGTCTGGGGCTTCGTTGATCTAGCCAAAAGCACCTGACGCATGCGAGCGAGTGTGAAGGGTATTGGCCTGTGAACTCTCTCGCCCGCATCATCGCGCTTCTTCACTGCAACGGCCTCTTCAAAGCTCAACGGATTTCTTGGCAGTTCAGAAAAGCGAGTGATTCCCATTTCAGTCAGGGCTTCAGAGTACACTCCGCGTGTAGCTGCACGCCAAAGTTCCAACAGGTTGTTAAGATAGGTCATACGAAGACTGGCCTCTTCGACCTTGCCTGCGCGTTGCTTGAGCCGTTGCTCGTCGGAATAAGATTGATCTTGCAGGAGGTGCTGAAGCACATCCAGCTCAAGTCGCAATTTTGTCAACTCAACTGGCAATAGCTTTTCGTACTCTTTGGCAGCCAACTCCCGATCCTTAAATGTATAGAGTAGAATCGCTTCCGAGCTTGAAAGTGGTGTCTGCTGCTCATCTCTCAAGCTTGATTCAAAATGATCATAGGCTCTCTCCACTTCATGAAATCGCTGTGCGATCGAATCTGCATCGAGCCGGTCAGGCTGCAGCCCCTCAGCTAACCCTATGTACGGAGCCGAGACATAGATCACGGCGATCAAGGCAATAGCTGAAACCAAGCGTTTAAACATCGATCGACGATTAGCAAATGAAGTGCCAGTTCATTCAGCAGCCGGGTGAACTTTAAAACTCTATTTGTTGCGTGTATTTAATCGAAAAAAGACGCATCGAGCGCTCATCGACGAATGCGTAGACTCAGCCTGCTGTACGCTTACTGGCAAAGTGTCGAGTGCCTGGGCAGGGTCAAATTGATACTCGCAATTGAGCAACTCATCGCCATCGGCCTCTTTCAAGGCAATGACGTTGATCTCACTACTTACCGACAGCCGATATAAAATCACTCTGCATAAGTAGATTATCTCTATCCAATAAATATAATATAATGAAGAAACCCATTCGTTTAGTTGATGAGGTCAAGCAACGCTACCTTGTCCCATCTCTTCCCGAACGGAAGATGTTAAGCCTCAATCTGACTAAACAGAATATACAGTGGCGATAAAAGGGAAAATCTTAATGAAAAGATGGATGGCATTTGGGCTCCTTGTTATTGCCGTTTTGACAACATCCGAGTTTACTATCTATCCATCCATTAGAACTTTGGTTGAGAATGGGACAATGCTCGTATTGTTGAACAGGTCTTCCGATAAGGTCCCTGTATATATAGAGGATCTACAACCTTCCCTGAAGGAAGTCGCCAGCTTGGGTGTATCCAGATTCGAGCTATGCGGCGAATTTAAGATTCCGATACCAGAAGAGTTCGAGTTCGAAGAATCCAAAGAGAGCTGCATTGTAAGGGAGAAGGCGGGACCAGGGCGCATCATTTTAGCTCTGAGTTTGAGTCCAATAGCGCTCTTGACCGAAAGAGCCTCCACCTTAGCCAAGCAGCCTGAAGAAGCTAAACAAGACACTCCCTATCTTCTCGAAATGCGTACTTACCTATCGCAATCCCCACATCACGCTCTCTTAAAGACTTTGAAGACCAATCCGGACTCTGTTCGTCTATTCAGAAACACACGTGACAACGCGTTTGATTTTAGCTTCATTCTGCTTAAGAAAGCTTTTGCTTATGCTGACCAGATTAGCCTTTATGAGTTGGATGACGCGAAAATTTTTGAGGTGAAGAGTCAGAAGTACAACAGCTATTGGGTTTTCGGGCCCAAAGGCAAACAATTCGTTCTCGCTGTAGAAAAAGAGCCAGTAAGCAATGCGAACTTTTTCATTCAAAAGATTTTGGCGGAACCGCTACAGGGAGTGGCTGGGAGCTTGGGACAATTTCCTGAAATAGCTCCATCAATAGTTACCGTTCCAAGGGCTGAAATTGACATCGCACTTTCAAAGTTGAGCTTCGTACTTTCCCAAGCAAGGGCTGTTCCCTTTTTTTCGAATGGCAAACCAGTCGGATATCAAATCACCATCGATCCCGAATCTATCTATGGGCACTTAGGATTTAAAAACAACGACGTGATCTATTTTGTCTCTGACCAGCAGGGCAGGAAGTATGACTACAGCAAAAGTCCCATTGAGCTTTTAACTGCATTGAAACAAAAGAGTGAATTCACCGTTCGAATCAAACGTGGTGAAAGCATTTTTGATCAACAAATAAAATTTACTGATCCGACACTAAAACATTAATTTTCGGTCAGCATTAGCTCCATGCATGCGCCTTGTTGGATAAGATCCGCTCATGAGACTGAACACCCACTACTTGGTGGAATTTCTAAGTATTTGAAGAATTGGCCAGCAAATCGGATACACGCTTGGATTGATGACAGTTGTGACCCTGAAACTTGGGTTGCTTTGCTTAAGGTGGGCCGCCCCGCGCCGGTAAAATTCGAGTTCCAAATCTCGAAGTCCGGGGTGTTTTACAACCCATACGTCATATGCATC
>CAZGCK010000115.1:7381-11894 GCA_964524175.1 uncultured Bacteriovoracaceae bacterium
ATAGCGCGTCGGCGACAGTCATTCCTTCCTTCTGAGCCTGTTCGATCACCCAATCGACGAAACCCCGAGCCCACATCAGTCGATTTCGGCTCTGAAAAAACTCCACTCCTCCTTGACCGGAGCGCTCGATCAGTTGAGGGACAATATTCTCATCGAACGATGGTTGCTCCCACCTCGAGTAGCCTGTAGGTATCTCAAGTAAGTTTCTCTCCTGCCCTTGATAAGCATTGGCTCGCACATCTTCAAAAAAAATAGCTCTATCGAGATTGATCCCCTGAATTCGCCGGAGGTCCTTTTTTACATTGTGGGAGTTTCTAAATTCTGGGAGCTTCGATTCAAGATCCGGATCCGAATGACCCATCACTTCTCCAGTTTCTTCCTGAAACGCATTGGCACTAAAATCCCATTTAGTTGTCAAATCTTTGACTGATAGTACGCTGCTTGCTGCATCCAGTGCGTTTCTTCCTCCGGGAAGCTTGAGTTTAGAGAGCAGCTCACGATTGCGCTTTTGTGAGTTGGCGCTAAAGAAGCTGATATGCGCCCCCGGAATCTGCAAAAGCGACTCGATGAACTCGCCCGCGCCATCAGTGATTCGGTAGGATACCCCTTGAACATCAATGAGCTTTTCCTTTCGAATTTCCGAAGTCTTTTCCGCATCGACCGCCGTAACAAGGACATCGTCGATATCAAATACGAAGTCGATGCGTTCGCTGGCCCACAATATCTGGGAATGAAGCGCGAATGCTGTGACAAAGATCACAATTGGAGACACTCTACTTTTTCGGATCATCGGCTACAAGCCATTAGGGTCGCAGCTGTTTTTCAAGTCTATCCTTATTCGAGATGATATTTGCGCGTGTGCCTCCTGCCTTTCCATCACGAATGGATTCAATTTTCTGCCTTGTGCCGGCAAAACTTCAAACAAAGTGACCTCGACTGACTCTGTTTTTTTGAAGATCGCCTTATGCTTCGTGAAATAGCGTTGCCTTGAATGTAAACTGAAAGCATGATGAACCTTCGATTGGCAGCAGGCTCGTGAATGAATAGGACAGGTCATTTGACGAGCCCACCTCAAAAGTTATCGGATCGGATTTTATTTCTGGGGTTCTTGTTGATTCCGTTAGCTTGCACCCCCTTGCTTCAAGACAATTACACGATCGCAAAATGGCTCGTCATCTATGCCATCACTTTCCTGTTATTGATGGGTTTCGCGATTCAAGGACGTGTTGTCCGAATTCCAAGGGTCGGAGTCACCGAACTTTTCCTTCTAGCTGGGCTCGCTATGATTTACGGAATCAATCTCGCATTTCGCCGCTCAACCAACTTCGAAGGGCCGCTACTCAATCAAGTCGTATTCATTGTTTTGATACTTGCTTCTGTTTCGCATTTTTCGTCAACCATTGGCCTCGGACCCGTCTTTTTTGCGACCCGAATTTCGGCGCTCCTGGTCTCTCTCTACGGACTTTTGCAGCTGGCCGGCGTTCAGCTCATTTCTAGCTTGTCGGTTACCGATATTTCCTATCTCGTTTCCCATTCTTCGTTTTTTGGGCACATCAATATGACTGCTCAGTATCTGGGTTTCGCCGTCATTCTCTTGGGGCACAGCTTAAGGGACTCTCAAATTGGGACGAAAACTCGCTGGACTACAATGGGCATTCTGTTGATTGTGCTCTTTTATCTTGTGACGTTGAGCTGCAGATCAGTATGGGTTGCCCTGGCTATCGCGCAATTGTTTTACGAGGGACGTGGCCTGCTCAAGAAAGTGAGAATTTGGGCCCCCTGGGGGGCGGTTTTGATCGGGGCTTTGTGTATTTGTTACGCGTTCAGCCCTCACTTTCAATCAATCCTATCTAGATTAATACGCTCAAAAGGTTTGACCTCAAGTTTTCGGGTCGAGCTGTGGCAGGCAACCCTGGCGATGATCCGCGATTTTCCGTTCGGGATCGGTACAGACAATTTCGAGTTTTCGATCCTTCCTTATAAGCTCGGCCGAAATCTCGAGTTGAATGAGGGACTTGCTATCGAGACGCCACATAACGATTTCTTGAGGGTACTGGCCGAGCAAGGTGTGGCCTATTTTTTGTGTTTGCTTGCGACTTTGATTTTGTGGCTCAAGCAGCTTCGCTTGAGAGCGGAGCAACCAGATGGGTTCCGAGACTATAAACTTTGTTTCGCACTTTTAGCCTATTTTTCGATCGAATCGTTTTTTCAATTCCCATTTGAAACCCCAACCACGTTTTTTGTTATGGCGATTTTTATCGGTTGGTTCTTGGCCAATATCTATTCAAATAGCCAGTATTTCAGATTTGGATGGATCAATCGTGTGACAAGCCTTTCTCTAGCTGCGTTGGTGGCCTGGCTTGGCATGAATTACGGGTACTCACACTGGGTCATGAGCCGGTATTCATTGGACGGTGTGCGATTCAAGCAAGCGTGTCGTATTTTTCCAAGTCATTGGCGGGCCTGTATCGCAAGTGCTGACCAAGAGTTCATGGACGGAAATCTTGCGGATGCCAAACGCGACCTCCATGCGATACTGAGGCAGCATCCAAATCAATACTTTGCGATGCGAACATTGGGGCAAATTTACTTTAACGAGAATAATTCAAAAATGGGGTGCCAGATGTTCGGGGCTTATGATTCCCTTTTCAGTGGTCAGAGCAGCATTCACCAAGAATGGCTTCTGGGAGGATGCAGGAAATAGGTATGGGCTGTTTAGGCAGAGTACGGCGCTATTACAAACCGTTTGCCGAGTCATTCCTCAGTCGCATGTACGCAAGCTCAAGAACTTCGCGCACCTCGGGATTCTTTTGGCGTTCAAGGCCCGCTTCCAGGAATTGCTTGCGTTTTTGAGGGTCAGAATTGAGATCATAAAAGCTACTGAGCAAAAAAAGTGTTTGGTTTTGAGCGTCGTCGCTTCCTAGTGGAGAGTCGGGGTCACTCATGGGGCTTGATAGCGAGATGGGGCGTCCGATTTCGTCTACAAGCAACTCCGTCACGTGGCTCCGGGAAGTCGAATCCTCCGCCAATTGCAGAGCGGCCTTCCACAACGTTCGCCTGACGTGGGCCGTTAAGTCCGGGGTTCTCGGAGAATCTCGCCCTGATCGGTACAGTAGCTCAGCGACAGCCCAAAATTACCGCTGCAAATCAAATGATGTGGCTTTGGGTATGCGCCTTCAGCTCACTGCCGCCTACCAGGGGTATACTCAGCCCGTTTCTGGCCCGACCTATGGGTACGCACAGCCGGCGTCATTGCCACCTACATTGCCCCCTGCAGACGGTTACAGCCAAATTAATATTGCCTCAGGCCCGCCGCCTGCAGTCCCTGTCACTGGCACAATCTGGGACTATCAACAAAGCCCTCTGTTGACTCCTGGTTTAGGAAATATCAGATTCCACTGGAGCGGCGGAACGGCCATTGCTGCTACCAAATTTGTAATCGCACAAAACTTGACGCGACTCGATTTCCAGCGTGTTCTCGTTTGTGCAGATACATCCACCGTAAATACCGTTAAATAGCTATCGAGATGGATCCCCTCCATTCGCCGGAGGTCATTTTTTACATCGTGGGAGTTTCTAAATTTGGGGAGCTTCGATTCAAGGTCTACGGATCCCCGGCAAAGTCACCAAGTCGCTCAGCGAAACTCGGTCATTGACCGATCCTCGGCATTTGTCCTGCTCTGCCGAGTATAAGATAACATGAGTGGATCAAAGCATGGAGGACAGAACCCATTCAACCTCCTGATGAGCACTCGCTCTCAAACAGGATCAAGATCGACCCAGGATAAGCTTCAGCTCCTGAACCGCCTGCTGATCTTTCGGGCGATTCATCGCCTCCTTGACCTGTATCAGGTCATCGATCGAAATCACCTTGCATCGGTGACCATAGAGCGGAACTTCTACAGATCTGCGCTTGATCTCCTCGAAATCCCCTGCGGGCGGCGCTTTGGATAGTATGTCGAGCACGCCCAAATCCGTTTTCAGATAAATATTGTTTACACCCCGAAGATCAGAGGGATGTTCAGAGAACGACAGTCGCGCGGCAGGGTTCATTCGATGCCAAGGATGCAGATCTTTGAGGGCAGCGCGAAACTTCTCGATTTCGGTTTCGGTAATCGCTGCGCAGATATCGAGATATTGAGTGACGAGCGTCGAGCCATGAACCACGGCGGCAAAACCGCCGATCAACACGAAATCGACGTTATGAACGAGGAGGCGCTCAAGGAGAACTTTGAGATTCTGCTGCACGCAGCGCCTTTCCCGCCTCTTGAAGATCCGCCATCAGCTGGCGTGCGTTCTCGTGAGCTTCGATGCGTTCTTCGGGGGTTAGTTCGAGATTCGAGATGATGGCGGACTCCAACAGCTTTGCGGAGTCTTTGACGAACTCTGGTTTGGGAGAGTGTGATTGAACCATAGTAAGCGCTTATTCTGAGTTAGAACCAGAATAGGTACGATTAAAATCGGGTAGGAGGGGCTGAGTAATAACTCAGCCCCGTCCTCCCACACCACCGGA